>CAZCZH010000009.1:13714-26526 GCA_964502985.1 uncultured Gemmatimonadales bacterium | reverse complement strand
ACCGTCCCAGCGACCCCACGTGGGGTCTGCGCGGAGACCTGCGCGACAACATCATCTTCCTGAAGGAAGGCGACGTGTCGTCCAAGGACGAGACGACGAACAACTGGGAGCTCTCCGGCGGGATCTCGTTCTTCTTCGGCGAGTGATTTCCGTCTGATCTACGGGTCGGCCTGGCGACAGGCCGGCAGCCAGTCGGAGCGGGACGGACGCGCGGCGTAGTCGTGGTCGCAGGCCTGGTTGGCCACCAGCGGCCCGACGGGACTGCGCGTCAGGTCCCGCTTCGTCTGCCCCCACACTCCACGGAACTCGCGCACCACCTCGTCCTCGTCGGTGCCGGCGTTGGAGCCGTGGGATGTCATGAACAGGAGCGGCCGGCCGAGCGAGCCGGACGGATCGAACGCCCCGCCGCGATGCGGTCCGAACGTCCCGTTGCCCGGGCGGCGGAACGACGCGTGGCCGCGCGACTCGACGTACACGCGCGGATGGAAGGTCCCGGCGCAGCCCGAGGCGTCGAGACCGCCCGCGCAGGCCGGATCGGCGACCCACTCGGCCTCCGGCGCCACCTCCAGCGAACCGTGGGCGTGGAAGTGGATCCCGAGCGGCGGGCGGTCCGGGCGGCCGACGTCGGCCAGGGCGGCGAGCACGCAGACGTGCTCCCAGTCGCCGACGTGCTCGACGTCGATCTCCAGCTCGGGCGGGGCCGGCTTGCCGTCGTAGGCGAAGAACAGCCAGTAGTGGAGCCACACCAGGTCGGTGCGCCCGTCCAGGTCGAAACGCGCCCGGACGACGTCGACGAACACGGGCGCGTCGAGGCAACCAACGCGCCCGGCGCACGGGGCCCGGCCGGCATAGCGCTCGCGGGACGTCCGCATGACACCCGCCGGATGGGCGCGGACCGCCGACAGGAGCGACTCGATTCCATCGTACGCCGTGCTTGCGCTCCCATCCTGTTCCTCGACGTCTCCGCCCAGCTCGGCCCACTCGCGGACGGACACCGGGAAGAACGCCTCGTCGGGGTCGAAGTCCCACGCCGGGAGATACTGCAGGGCGGCCTGCGTCTCGATCGCGTCCGCCAGACCGTCCCCGTCCAGGTCGGCGCCGACGTCGAGGACGCCGGGACCCAGCGGACCGCTGCCGGCGCACCCCACGGCCACGAGGACGGCCCATCCCGGGAGGCTCCGGATTCTCACCGGGCCCGTTCCACCAGCCAGTCGACGACCCGCTCCTCCAGGCGCGCACCCATCACGCGGTCGATCTGGCGCAGCGCCGAGGGGCTCGTGACGTTGATCTCGGTGAGCCAGCCTCCGATGAAGTCGAACCCGGTGATCGCCAGACCACGCTCCGCCAGGACGCCCCGCGCGGCGTCGATCACGTCGCGCTCGCGATCGGTCAGCTCGGTCGGCTCGACCTTTGCCCCCTGGTGGATGTTGGCCCGGAACGAGCCCTCCGCGGGGATCCGGTTGACCCACCCGATCGGCTCGCCGTCGAGCACCAGGACGCGTTTGTCGCCGAGAGCGACCTCGGGCAGGAAGCGCTGCACCAGGACGTGCTGACCCTCGTGGGCGGCGAGGGCGCCGACGGCGTCCGCGTCGAGGCTCGAGTCGCGCACCGACAGCCGCGTGATCCCGCGCCCGCTGAACTCGTTGAGCGGCTTGATCACGACCTCCTCGTGCTCGCGCACGAACGCCGCCACGACATGCGGATCGGCGGTCATGACGGACGGCGCGGCGGCGCCCGGGATCTCCAGCGGAAGGAGCTTCTCGTTGGTCCGTCGGAGCCCCGTCGGATCGTTGACGACGGGCAGGCTCTCGGCAGCCACCTCGAGAATCGTCAGCGCGTTGTGGTAGGCCACGTCGACCGGCGGGTCCTTGCGCATGACGACCAGGCCGAACGAGTCGAGCGCGCGATCGATTCGCTCGCCGACCCGCAGCGGCGGGCGGGCGCCGAGGTCGACCCGGGCGGGCGCCGCAAGCACGCGCGGATCGCGGTCCCGCAGGTAGAGGTCGGGGAGCTGCGCCACATGGACTTGCTCGCCGCGCCGCTCGAGCTCCCCCATCAGGGTCAGGGATGTCTCGGTCTCGAGGATCAGCTTCTCGAGAGGATCGAGGACGAACAGGACCTCGATCGGGCGCGGGGCGGCTATATTGCCTCCCGCGAACCGTTTCGGTCCCTCATCGAGTCCCGCTCACACGCGAGGTCGCTCATGCGAATGCACCGTTTCGTCACCGTCTCGAGCGTCGTCGCCCTGGCCGCGTTCGGCGGGGCGTGCGGCAAGCGGGGTGGCGGCGACGAGCCCGCTCCCGCGGACTCCGTCCAGCCCGCGCAGCCGTCTACCGCCGCGTCGGCCAGCGGCGTGTCCGCCTCCTCCGGGCCGTCGGCCGGGTCGACGACCTACGAGCTGGTCGCCATCAATCCGATGTCCCATGACATGCAGGTTTCGGTGCGCTTTCCGCAAGGCGGGAAGATCCGGCTCGGGACGGTTCCCGCCAACGGCCAGAGCCGGTTCACGCTGCCCGCCTCGGCCGGCGAGACCGTCATCCTGCTCGCCACCGACGAGGGCGGGACGCATCATCCCGAGAAGGAGGTCCTGCTCCCCCCGGACCAGAGCTCGACGACCTGGACGATCCAGTAGCGCTCAGCGGCCGGCGCCCGCCACCAGCGCGGTGACCTGACCCGTCGAGAACGGCTCGTCGAGGTAGCCGCGGGCGGCGTCGTGCGAGTCCGCCGCGTCGGGCAACTGGAGCACGCGCCGGTAGTACTGCTCCGCCGTCGAGCGCTCCCCGCGAAGATCCGCCAGCCGCCCGAGGCACAGGTAGGCGTGAGGATACGCGTCGGACTCCGTGGCCCGCAGCTGGACCACGCGCACGAACTGGTCGCGCGCCGCCTCCAGGTCGCCGAGACCCATCAGGGTCTGCCCGTAGAACAGCCGCGTGATGCTCTGCCCCTCGGCGCCGTACACCGGCGTCCGCGCCAGCCGCTGGAGGCCGCTCTCGTAGAGCCCGCGCGCCTGGTCCAGGGCCCCCTGCCGCTGGCGGGCGTAGGCGGCCATCGTCAGGAAGTACAGGTTCTCCGGGAAGCGCTCGCGGAGCCGATCGAGGATGACCTGCGCCTGGCCCGGCCGGTCCTCGTACTGCAGGTAGAACAGGCCCTCGAAGAATGCCGCCTCGGTGCGCGTGTACGTTCCCCCCCGCCGCGCCTCGTCGAGCGCCGCCAGGCCGGCCCGCTTGTCGCCCTTCAGCCCGAACAGCAGGCGCGACGCGGTGCGCGTCACCGAGCCGAACGTCCCGACGTAGTACTCGTACAGGCCCTCGGCCGCGACGGCGTCCACGTTTCCG
This sequence comes from uncultured Gemmatimonadales bacterium, assembly GCA_964502985.1. GTDB lineage: Bacteria > Gemmatimonadota > Gemmatimonadetes > JACCXV01 > JAHWKZ01 > CAZCZH01. The sequence goes on along the minus strand of CAZCZH010000009.1, from coordinate 23,191 downwards.
GGGGCCAGCTCCTGCAGCCGGTCGAGCGACTGCTTGGCCTTCTGCGCGTTGCGCGCCGCCTGCCAGGCGTCCTTCCGCGTGCCCGCCAGCATGCCCTTGCGGCCGTAGGCGCTGCCCACGATGAATAGGGCCTCGACGTCGTCCGGGGCCTGGTCGAGCCGCTTCTCGCCGAGGGCGATCGCCGTGTCGAGGTTCTGCTCGAGGCGTCGCTCGGCGCCCGCGTTCCGGCGGTCGTTCAGGTACAGCCACCACGACGCCTCGGCGCGCAGGAAATAGCCCACCGGATGCGAGGGGCGGGCCGCGACGACCCGGTCGAAGCGGCGCATCGCCTCGTCGTAGTCGAACCGGTAGTAGGCCTGGATTCCGGCGCGGACGTCCTGCACGACGGCGCTCGGGGCGTCGCTCCACAGCCCGAGGGCTTCCTGGGCGCGCGCCGGCGTGGCGGCCGTCGCCAGGCAGACGCCGGCCAGCAGAAGGAACGGGATCGGGCGCAGCAACGCGGCCTCCTCATCGGGGGTCAGCGATCGCCGAGTCCGAGCTCGGTCTGCTCCGGCGGGTACTCGATTCCCCCGGAGGCGGGTCGGGCCAGATCCCATAGCTCGTGCTCGTCGAGTATCTTCGGATCGTGAATATGGTATACCGTCCAACCCCGTACGACCAGCAGGTCCGCCAGCAGCCGCCGGTGACAGCGCCACCACAGGGCCTCGGCACACATCACGGCGGTGGGCGCCTCGGCCATCCACGTCTCGAGTGCGGCGAGCGCCTCGAGGAACGTCGGATCGGTCATCGAGTCGGCGTAGCGCCGGAAGCCGTCATTGGTCAGCCCGCGGTTGGGCGAGTCCTCGAGGGGCAGCCCGCGCCGGCGCCCGCCGAGGTCCTCGAACCAGCGGTAGTCGACGCCGCGAGCGGCGAGCCAGACGGACAGGGTCTCGCGGTTGAACTGCGGGTTGCGGCGGCTCGCCGGATAGCGCCGCACGTCGGCCAGGCGCTCCACGCCGTGCGCCTCGAGCCGCTCGTGGAGCGTCTCCAGCGACAGGTTCGAGTGTCCGATCGTCCAGGCCCGCACGCGCCTCCGCTCCTCCTCGCCGTGTGCACCTTGTCGCTCCTGACGCAATGCGGCAAGGCCGAGCGCCCCGTCGAGGCCGGAGCCGGCTCGCTGCCTCCCGCCGCCTCGGACACCACCGCGCCCCTCGATACGATGCCCGTCACGGCAGCCCTGCCGGAGTCGTTCCCGGCCGACTTTCCGTTTCCGTCCGACGCCTCGGCGCTCGGCGCCCGCACGCGGGTCGAGGCCGGCGGGTCGCTGAGCGAGATCTCCCTGGTCAAGCGCGCCCCGCCGGACTCGCTCCTCGCATGGTACGGGGACGCCCTGCGCGAGGCCGGCTGGGACGTCAGCCTGGGGCCGGACCTGCACGCCACCCAGGGAGAGTCTTACATTGACATGACGGTCCGTCCCTGGCGCCAAGGCTGGGCACGGATCGACGCGACGATCTGGAAAATGGCGCCCTAGCGCCACGCAAGGGGGTTGGAACGTGCTCGACTCGACGCAGGACGCCGCGCTCAAGGAGCGTATCGCCAACGGCTTCATGGTGGAGTCCGCCGACGACATGACGCCGGGCTACCTGCAGGCGCTCAAGACCCAGATGCTCGTCCAGGGAGACACCGAGCTGATGAGCGCGCCGGCGTACTACATGGCCGCCAAGGACGCACCGACGATCTCCAGCCGCATCGCCGTCAGCGCCGTCATCCAGGACGAGCTGGGCCACGCCAACATCGCCTACCGCCTGCTGGAGGACCTCGGCGAGGACAAGGAGTGGCTCGTCTTCGGCCGCGCCCCGAACGAGTTCAAGAACCCGTACGGGTTCGACCAGCCGCTGGAGAACTGGGCCGAGATGGCCGTGGCCAACGGGCTGTTCGACCGCGCCGGCATCGTGCTGTTGTCCGACGTCCACGAGAACACGTCGTACGGCCCGCTCAAGCGGGCCCTCGTCAAGGTCGACAAGGAAGAGTACTTCCACCTGCGCCACGGCGAGTCCTGGATGCGGCGCCTGTCCAAGGCCGGCGGCGAGGTCAAGGAGATGCTCCAGATGGCCGTCGACTGGATGTTCCCCACCGGCATCGAGTGGTTCGGGCTGCCCGACGACCTCAAGCGCCACTCGGGCCAGCTCGAGTACCGGCTCAAGGGGAAGACCAACGACGAGCTGCGCCAGACGTGGATGGCGTCGGTCGTCCCGCTGTGCGACGAGGTCGGGGTCGAGGTGCCGGCGCACTATGACGAGGATAGCGGGAGCTACGAGCTGGAGTACGACCTGCCGTGCGAGTTCGATCCCGACGCCAAGCGCTGGCTGTTCGACGAGTCGATCACGTGGGACCAGGTGTGGGACCGCTGGCGCGCCCGCGGCCCGATGAACGAGCGCTACACCGAGATGATCCAGGGTCGCGGCGACGGCGCGTTCGCCCGCGGCGCGCAGGCCGTGGCCGGCGCCTGATCGCCGTCCGGGAGCCAGTGAGCAGCACCAACTCCGCCGCTGTGTGGCGCGCCCTCGAGGGCGTGACCGACCCCGAGCTGCCGGTCTCGCTCGTCGACCTGGGGATGATCTACCGCGTCGCCGTCGATCCCGACGGGCGCGTGGCCGTCGACCTGACGTTCACCTCGATCGGCTGTCCCGGGATGGAGATGATCCTGGAGGACGTGCGGCGCGCCGTCGAGGCCCTGCCCGGCGTGACGGGCGTCGAGATCGACGTCGTGTGGTCCCCGGCGTGGACCAAGGAGCGCCTCACGACGACCGGCCGCCGGCTCCTGCGCGCCGCGGGCCTCAGCGTATGACGGCAGCCGCGTGACCGCCGGCGAGCGCGTCTTCGAGGTGTTCTGCCGGATCGCCCCGGGCGATCCCATGAGCCACATCGGAACTCTCAACGCCCCTGACCTCGAGCTGGCCCGGGTCTACGCCTGGAAGATCTACGACGAGGAGGACTGGGCCGACATGTGGGTCGTGCCGCGCGACGCGATCGCCGACGCCCATCCGCGACACGCCGCGGCCCCGGCGGACGAGCTGGCGTGAGCGCGGGCGACGGCCTCCGCGAGACGCTCGTCGCGCTCGGCGACACCAAGCTCCTTCTGGGCTACCACTACGGCGAGTGGACGTTCGGACCGCCGGCCATCGAGGCCGGCATCGCGGCGTGCTCGATGGCTCAGGAGGAGTTCGGCCATTCGCGGCTGGTGAACGGCATCCTGAAGCGCGAGTACGGGATCGAGATCGACCCCCTGTCGGACACGCGATCACCCGGGGAGTTCGCCTCGATCGCCTATCTCGACCGCCCGCTCGGGGGGTGGGCCGAGCTGGTCGCGGCGAACGCCGTCGTCGACCTGGCCCTGTCGCTCGAGGTGCGCTCGTTCCACGGCGGAAGCTACGAGCCGCTGGCGCGAGTCACGGAGAAGATGCTGCTCGAGGAGCGCTTCCACTGGGCCCACGCCGAGGGCTGGGTACGGTTGATCGAGGGCGGGGAGGGCGCGCCGGACGGCGCTGCGCGGGACGAGCTGCGCGCGGCCCTGTCCCGGGCGCTGGTCGACGCGGCCGCGTTCTTCGGCCCGCCGGGGCACGACGCCGACCTCGTGGAGTCGGGGGCCAAGCGGATCGCCGACGACGAGCTGCGGGGTCGGCTTCTGACGCGGATCGCGGGCCTCGTCGGCGCCCCGGCCGCCGTCGGACTGTGCGTCGACGACGACGCGGCGACTGTGGTCGATCCGATCGACTGGGAGGCATGGGACCCGGCGCGCCGCCGGGTCGATCCCGGCGGGCCCGACCAGGCGATGCTCGACGAACTCAGGGGGACCAAGAATGTCGCGTTCAAGACCGCCTGACGACACCGCGCCGACGGTCGCCTGCCCGCACTGCGACTCGACGGACGTCGAGGTCCTGGCGCCGTTCGGCGGAAATCTGATGAGCCGCCAGTACTGGTGCCGCGGCTGCCGCACGGTGTTCGAGTGGGTCAAGTGGGAGCCCGCCGACCCCGCGGAATGGCTCGACGGGGACGCCCGCGAGGCCTGACCCGCTCCCGTTCCGTCCCGCTCCCATCGTCTCCCCGCCACGGCGCGTCCGATCAGATTCGTTCCGGGCCCTCCTGCCCCGGGCGGGCGGCGCCGCGCCGCCCGCGCGTGGCGAGCGCGATCCCGCCCAGGATGGCCCCGGCGCCGAGCGCCGCGCGGCCACTCAGGGTCTCTCCCAGCACGAGGTAGCCGAGGACGACGGCCACCACCGGGAACACGTACGTGATCAGCGACAGCGAGCTCACCGCCACGCTCTTCAGCAGCGAGTAGAAGACGAGGAACGCGACGACCGAGCCGAACACGGCGAGGTACGCCGTGGCGGCCACCGCGCCGGCGCTCCAGGTGGCCGCCTCCCAGGGCTCGGTCGCCGCCGAGATGGCCAGCAGGACGAGCGCGCCGTAGGCCATCGGCAGAGTGGTCAGGGTGAACGGGTGGACGTCGTGCCCCCAGCGCTTGACGCCCACGCTGCCGGCCCCCGCGGCGAGCGGCGAGACGAGCGCCACGGCGGCCGCCAGCGGCGCTCGCTCGCCCGTCGCCCCGAGGTCCGAGGCGAAGATCAGGACGACGCCCAGGAAGCCGAGCGCCACCCCCAGCGCGCGGCGGACCGTGATCCGCTCGTCGTGCAGCGCGAAGTGCGCCATCAGGAGGACCAGGATCGGGTTGGTGGCGAACAGGATCGCCGTCAGGCCCGAGGAGATGGTCTGCTCGGCCCAGTACACGGCGCCGTACGACAGGGCGAAGCTCGTCAACCCGAGCCCCACCAGCCCGAGGTGCAGGCGTCCGCCCCGCGGCCACGGGATCCCGCGCAGGCGCCCCACGACGAGCAGCACGACGGCCGCCAGAGTGAACCGCGCGGCGGCGCTCAGGAACGGCGGCAGGTCGCGCAGGCCGAGCTTGATGACGAGCCACGTCGAGCCCCAGATCAGGCACAGGGCGGCGATCGCCGCGGCGCGCCGCGGCCCGCTCACCGGATCTCGCGGAGGCGCGGCCGGGTGATCGCCACGAGGATCGTCAGCGCCGCCAGGAGAGATCCCGTGAGGGCCAGCGTGAACGACGCTCCGAGGCCCGCCGCCAGCGTCCCGGCGAGCAGGTTGCCGATCGGGAACGTCCCGAGGAACGCCAGCCCGTACATGCTGAGCACGCGGCCGCGCATGGCGTCGTCGACCAGCTCCTGGAGGATCGTGTTCACCATGCCGAACGCGCTGGTGGCCGAGAAGCCGATGACCATCAGCGCGGCGCCGGCCGCGACCGGCGTCCGGGCCAGGCCGAGACCCAGCGAGCCGAGCCCGCACGCGATCCCGCAGCCCAGGATGTACAGCCCGCGGCGCACGAACAGGCCGCGCCCGGCGTGCACCCGGGCGCGGCCGACGCCGCCCACGCCCCCCACCGCCATCAGGTAGCCGAGCCCGGCGGCGTCGAGGCCCAGCGAGTCGCGGGCCACGATCGGCAGGAGGGTCGTGTACGGCAGAGCGAGGACGCTGATCCCCGCCGTCAGGAGGAGCAGCGCCTGGACGCGCGGCCGGCGGCGCACGTAGGCCGTCCCCTCGAGCATGCTCTTCCAGAGCGGTCCCCCGCGTCCCGTCGGCCGCTGCGCGCCGCGCACGATGGCCAGGGCGCCGATCGCCGCCAGGTACGACACGGCGTTGAGGCCGAAGCAGCCGGCCAGCCCGATGGCCCCGACCGCCACCCCGGCCAGGCTCGGCCCGACGACCCGCGACAGGTTGAACTGGGCCGAGTTGAGGGCGATCGCGTTCTGCAGGTCGCGCCGCCCGACGAGGTCGTGGACGAACGCCTGGTAGGCGGGGCCGGCGAGCGACATCCCGACGCCGGCCAGGAAGGACAGGACGAGGATGTGCCACACGGCGACGACGCCGAGCGCCGTCAACAGCGCCAGGCCCGCCGCGCTGGCCATCATCCCGGCCTGGGTCCAGATCAGCAGCCGGCGCCGGTCGAGACGGTCGGCGAACACGCCTCCGACGAGGAGCAGGACCAGCATCGGGATGGTCGACACGAAGCCGACCAGGCCGAGCATGAACGCCGAGTCGGTGAGCGTCAGGACGAGCCACCCCTGGGCCACGTTCTGCATCCACGATCCGACGTTGCTGACGAAAGCCCCGATCCAGAACGTGCGGAAGTCCTGGTGCGCCAAGGCGTCGATGGCTCCCGTCCGGGCCAGGAGACCGGCATGGCGCCCGCCGACCGCCTCGGCGGGGGAGGCCCCGCTGCCGGCCTGGCCGTCGGCGGCACTCAGCTCGACGGGCAGGTCCGGCTCGGCCGGCGTCCGGTCGTCGCCGCGCTCGCTCACGCCGCCTCGCGCCAGACCCGCGCCGCGACACGGATCGTCTCGACGTGGATGGCGATCGTGTCGGCCACGTCCTCGGCGTAGCCTCCACCGAACGTGATCGCCGCGGGAATTCCTCCCGCGTGGCATCCCTCGAGAACGGCCCGGTCGCGCCGCGCGAGCCCCTCGCGGGTCAGCCGGAAGCCGCCCAGCTGGTCGCGCTCGAACGGGTCGGCGCCGGCCTGGTACAGGACGAGCTCCGGGCCCCAGGCGAAGACCTCGTCCAGCGCGGGGGCGAGGGCCTCCAGATACGTTCGGTCTTCGACCCACGGCCCGCCGGCCCGCGACGGGTCGAACGACACGAGGCCCACGTCGCGGTCGCTGCGCCGCTTGATCGGATAGTTGTCCTCCTGGTGGACGGAGAGCGTGAACACCGAGTCGTCGCCTTCGAAGATCGCCGCCGTGCCGTTTCCCTGGTGGACGTCGAGGTCGATCACGGCGATCCGCCGGGCGAGCCCGTCCCGCTGGACGGCGCGCGCCGCGACGGCGAGGTCGTTCAGGTAGCAGAACCCCTCGGCCCTGTCGGCGAACGCGTGGTGGAAGCCACCCCCCACGTGGACCGCCCAGCCGAGCTCGAGGGCGCGCCGCGCGGCGCGGGCGGTCCCGCCGCACGCCAGGACGAAGAACGCGGCGATCTCGGGCGTCAGCGGAAGCTCGCTGGCGACTGTGCGCGGCGTGTGGACGCCGCCCGCCAGGTCGTCCAGGTAGTCCGCCGTATGGACGAGGAGGAGCGTCTCGCGGTCGGCCGGCTCGGGCTCCAGCCACGTCCCGAGGCCGTCCTCGACCCGCAGGGACTCGACCACGCCGGCGTACTTCTCCATGGGGAACACGTGGGGGCCGATGTCGGCCCACGAGCGAGGCGAATAGACGACGTGGGAATCGAGGGAAGGGTCGCGGCCGCGGCCGGAGGTCATGGGGCGCCGAGTCTAGCAGCCGCCTCCGGCCGGAGCCACGCGCTTCGCGGTCAGTCGCCGTCCGCGGCGCGGTGCACGAGGAGCGCCGGCAGGAGGCCGCGCTCGACCAGCCGGGCGGCGAAGCTGTCGGCCCACAGCGTGGCGCGCTCGGCGCGGCGCGAGGTCGCCAGAACGGCCAGGTCGACGTCGCGCGCGGCGGCCACCTCGAGGAGCGACTCGAGCGGCTCGCCGCGCGAGACGACCATCTCGACCGCGCCTCCGCGCGCGCCGAGCCCGGCCGCGACGCCCGCCAGGTAGCTTCGCGCCTCGCGCGCCTCGACGTCGAGGAGCTCTGCCGCACCGCTGGGCAACAGGCGCGCCGCGGCCTGCCGAGCGCCGGACAGCGTGCTGGCCGTAGCCACGCCGCGCCACAGCAGCAAACGTGCATCGCACGCCTGCGCCAGCGCGCGCGCCGGGGCCAGCGAGGCCTCGGCGCCCGGCGCGCCATCCAGCGCGACGAGGATCCGCTCGCAGCGGAGAACCCACTCGCGGCCCTCGGGGCGTTCGGGAACGACCAGCACCGGGACGGACGCCCGCCCCGCGACTCGCGTCGACACGCGCCCCAACAGCCAGCCACGCACGCCGGCCCCGCCATGCGGGCACATGACGAAGAGATCCGCGTCGAGCTCGAGCGCGTGGTCGACGATCCCGCCCACGGCGCCCGTCCCCGGCGTGTGGACGTGAGCCTCGGCGGCGACTCCTCTCGAGACGAGCCACTCCGCCTGACGGTCCAGATAGGCCTCGGCCGCCGTGGCGTCGGTCAGGTGGACCATCCCGTGGACCGAGGACGGGGGCCGGCGCTCCAGCACGTGGAGCACGGTGACGCGGGCCCCGAGCCGCTCGGCCAGCCCAGCCGCCGCGCCGAGCGCCGCCTCGGCGCGCGGCGAGCCGTCGAGCGGTACCAGCAGGTGGCGGAACGCCTCGCTCATCCGATCGTCAGACGGTACAGCAGGAACAGGTTGAGGGCGACGATGACGGCCGTCGCGGCCCACGCCAGGGCGCTCGTCGCCAGCCGATTCACGAGCGCGCCCATGATGTTCCGGCTGCCGGTGAACAGCACCAGCGGGATGATGGCGAACGGCAGGCCGAAGCTCAGGACGACCTGGCTCAGCACGAGCGTCCGGGTCGGATCCAGCTTCATGGCGATCACGACGATCGCCGGCAGCATGGTGACGAGCCGTCGCACCCAGATCGGGATCCGCCGATGCAGGAAACCCTGCATGATGACCTGCCCGGCCATCGTGCCGACCGTCGCCGAGGAGAGGCCGCTGGCCAGGAGCGAAATGGCGAACGCGACGCTGGCCGCGCGCCCGAGGAGCGGCTCGAGCGTACGGTGCGCCTCCTCGATGCTCGCCACCTGGACGAGGCCCGCGCTGTGGAACGTGGCCGCGGCCATGATCAGCATGGCCCCGTTGACCGCGCCGGCGATCCCCATCGCCAGCGCGACGTCGATCGTCTCGTAGCGGAAGATGCGCTTCGCCTCGGCCGAATCGCGCGGCACGATGCGCTTCTGGGTCAGGGCCGAGTGCAGGAACACGACATGCGGCATGACGGTCGCCCCGAGGATCCCCGTCGCCAGCAGGATGCTCTCCGTCCCCTGGAAGCGTGGCACGACGGCCGAGTACGCCAGGAGCCCCCAGTCGGGCCGGTCGAGGAACGTCTCGATGACGTACGCCAGGGCGATCACCCCGACGAGCACCGTGATCACCGCCTCGATGGCCCGGAACCCGTGCCGCTCCAGCGCCAGGATGGCCAGCGTGGCGACACCGGTCAGCAACGCCGCCGGCAGGAGCGGGATGTGGAACAGCAGGTTGAAGCCGATCGCCGCGCCGAGGAACTCCGCCAGATCGGTGGCCATCGCGACCAGCTCGCTGATGACCCACATGCCCCACACGACGGGCCGCGAGAACCGGTCGCGGCACATCTCGGCCAGGTTCCGCCCGGTGGCGATCCCGAGCTTGGCGCTCAGCGCCTGGACGAGCATCGCGGTCAGGTTGCTGGCCACGATGACCCACAGGAGCATGTAGCCGAACTTGGCGCCGCCCTCGATGTTGGTGGCGAAGTTGCCCGGGTCGACGTAGGCCACGCTGGCGACGAACGCGGGCCCGAGGAAGGGCATCAGGCGCCCCAGGCGC
>CAZCZH010000009.1:0-13704 GCA_964502985.1 uncultured Gemmatimonadales bacterium | reverse complement strand
GCCCGCGGCCGCTGCGTCCCTCGACGACCTCGACCGCGCGCGACAGGGTCTCGCGGTCGAGCGGACGCGCCTCGGTCGTCGCCGGGTGGGAGGTCGAGTCAGATTTCACCCGGACTAAATTTCGTGCGCTCGCGACCCTCCGTCAATGCCCGGCTCGATGCGACCGGGCGCGGCGGTTGCGCCCGCGCGCGGACCCCGATTAGGGTGGGGCCGCATGCGCGACGCCGAGATCCACTGCTCGCACGACGAGGGGCGAGCCTACCGCGACGGCGTGTTCCTGCTGCCGCCACCCGACCTGCCCGACGCCCCGCGCGGCCCCGACTTCCCCGATCCGGCCCACGGACTTCCCTTCCACCGGCTCGACGAGGTGCCCCGCGTGCCGCGGCTGCGCGACGTCGTCGGACCGTCGGTCATCGCGCTCGGGATGGGGCTCGGGGCGGGCGAGTTCCTGCTGTGGCCGGACCTGGTGGCGGTCAACGGGTTCTCGATCTGGTGGCTGTTCTGGGTCGGTGTCCTGACGCAGTTCGTCGTCATCAGCGAGATCGAGCGCTGGACCCTGGCCACGGGCGAGTCGATCCTGGCCGGGATGGCCCGGCTGACCCGGCGTCCGGTGTGGCCGTGGTTCTTCCTGCTGGCGACCCTGGTGTCGTTCTTCTGGCCCGGCTGGGCGTCCCAGTCGGCGGACTTCACCCGGCTGACGCTGAACGCCGTCGCGGGGCGCGAGATCCTCACCCACTGGCAGCCCCTGGCGCTGGCCATGCTGGCCTTCATCTGGCTCGCCCTGGCCGTCTCGCGCGTCGTCTACAACGCGCTCGAGACGTTCGAGATCGCGCTCGTCCTGGCGTTCTTCCCGCTGCTCCTTGTGGCCCTGCTGGCGGCGGGCATCCTGCCGGGCGACGTCGGCGCCCTGGCGCGCGGAGCGGTGTCGATCGGACGCGCCCCGCGGGCCCTGCTGTCGGGCGACCAGTTCCCGACCCTGTTGATCGCCGTGGCCTACGCCGGCAGCGGCGGGACCCTGCTCCTCGTCCAGTCGCTGTGGGTCCGCGACAAGGGGTTCGGCATGGGCGCCTGGCAGGGCCGGATCACGGGGATCCGCGGCCGCAACGAGCCAGTGTCCGAGCGCGGGTTCGCGTTCTCCGCCGCCGACCGCGTCGCCCGCACGCGCTTCGCCCGCTGGATGGGCCTCGCCGAGCGCGAGCTGCTGGCGACGTTCGTCGTCCTGATCCTGTTGAGCGTCGTCATCACGACCCTCCTGGTGGCGGCCACGGTCGGTACCGACCGGCCCGATCTTGCGGGCGACCTGTCGCGTCTCGTGGCCGAGCAGGGGGCCGTCCTGCGGCGGCACGGCGGGGCGTGGCTCGAGGTGGTGTTCCTGATGGGCGGGGCGATGGTCCTGTTCTCGACCCAGGTGGGGATCGTCGATACGGTGACGCGGATCACCGGCGACATCTTCTACGACCGCATCGGCCGGCGCCGCCCGGCGCTGACCCTGCGCCGGACGTTCCTGTTCTTCCTGACCGTCTTCGTGCTGGCCAGCATGGCCGTCATCATCGCCTCTTGGAAGAGCGGGGAGAGCGTCGACGCGCTGCAGCCCAATCAGCTCGTGCTGATCGCCGGCCCGTTCACGATCGCCTCGATGTACGCCTTCACCATCGTCGTGGCGGTCCTCAACACCGCCCACCTCCCGGCCGCGCTGCGGATGCCGCGCTGGAAGCTGATCGGGATGTACTGGGCGGTGGTCCTGTGGGGCTGGTTCACGGCCGAGACCGTGTCACGCTTCGTCCTGGGCACGCTCCTCGGTCTCTCGGGGCCCGCGGTGACGACGATCGCCTGGCACCCGGTGCGGATCGCGATCTACCTGGCGTGGCTCGCCTCGCTGGTGTGGGTCGTGGCGCGGACGGCCCGACCCGGCCTGGGCCGCCGCGTTGATCGGCTCTCCATGGGCGGATAGATTCCGGCCGTCCTTCGAACTCCACCCCCTTCGATCGGGAGACGAATCGCGATGAAACGATCCATTCCCCTGCTGCTCGTCGGCCTGTTCGCCCTCGCCTTCGTCGCGTGCGGGAAGCGGGAGTCGACACCGGCCCCCGGCTCGTCCGCCGACACGGCCCGGGCCGGGACCTCCGACGGCGCGAAGGGCGGCCCGGGGGCGGCCTCCAGCGAGGAGGCCACGACGGTCGAAGGGACGGCCACGACGGCCAGCGACGTCTCGGCGACCGGCGCCCCGTCGCCTCCCGGCGGCTACGCGGTCGAGTCGCGTCCTGCCGCGGGTGGTCAGCTGGCGGTCATCGAGTACGCCTCACCCAAGACGGTCGCCGAGGTGGCTTCCTACTATGACGGACAGATCCAGGCCGCGCGCCGCGTCGAGCTCGACGTGGCCGGCGACAACATCGTGGCCTACGGCCTGACCCCGAGCACGACGATCGGCCCGGCCACGACTCCCCAGGACGTCGAGCGCCTGCTCGACCAGCGCAGCGAGCCGGTCGTCGTCGTCGGGCCGTGGAAGATGCAGCGCAACGATCCGCTCATCCATGACCTGCGCGAGGCCGGGCAGGACGGCCAGGCCGACGCGCTGCTGAACACGAAGAGCAAGGTGACGGTGATCTACGCCGTCCACTGACCCGCCGCCGCGGGAGCGGACCGGGCCTCAGCGCGAGCGCGGAGTGACGGCCAGCGAGAACACTCCCGCCTCGATCTCCACGACGTGTCCGTTGGGCGCCAGGTAGGCCGTCAGGCGGTACGAGCCGGCCGGCAGGCTGTCGCCGAGAATGCGGTCCGTCCCGACGTTCGGGATCGGCACCTCCAGCGTCTGTCCGGGATCGATCCCCAGCGCCGTCTCGGCCGGCGGGCAATCGATCACCGACGACTGGTCCCACACCGGAGCCACGCGCGGCCCGTCCGGCTCGTAGGCCCGCAGCAGAGCCACGCAGCGGTTGGGGAACTTCAGCGTCGCCACGCGACGCCCGTGGTTGGTGATCAGCAGGGATCCACCCAGTTGCAGCGGTTCCCTCGCGCGGGTCGCCACGCGGGCCTGGAAGTCCAGGCCGCGGATGGCCTCCGGCGTGGCCTCCGTGCCGGACGACGCGCACGCCCCCAGGGCGATGGCGAGCCCAGCGGTGAGCGTCGCCGCGACCCCCAGCCGATTGGTCGAGCGTTCCATCGAGGCTCCAACCTAGCGCTCGGCGGCCATCTCGGCGACCGCGGGGCGCTCCTCGCGCCCGGGCATCCAGCGCAGGACCACGGCCGCGAGGAGGCTCGTCACGCTCATCACGAGCCACATCACCGGGTAACCCTCGTACGGCCCGTGGAAGGCCCGGCCGTAGGACTCGATGGCGGCGCCCGTCAGGACCGGCCCCAACACGACTCCCATCCCGCGAGCCAGCTCGAACAGCCCGCTGTAGCCGCCGCGGTCCTCTTCCGGCATGAGCTCCATGACGAGCGGGAACGACAGCGTGATGACCGACGAGCCGAGGAGCGCGGCCAGCGGCAGGACGGTGTAGATCAAGGACAGGCTCTGGTCGAAGAACGGCACCACCAGGCACAGCCCGTACACCAGGTTGGACCACATCATGACGCGCCGCGTCCCGACCCGGTCGGCCAGGTAGCCGGCCCCGATCGCGGCCGGCACGTTGGCCAGGGCGACGATCCCCACGGCGAGGAGCGCCCAGCGGAGCCCGACGTCGAGACCGGCCACGAAGTACAGCACGATGAACGTGCGCAGGGCGGCCAGCGTGAACTCCCCGAGGAAGTCCGCGGCGAGCGCCTTGTGGAGGGTCGAGTGGCCGCGCCACGCGCGCAGCAGCTCGGGGAACGAGGCCACCCGCGGAGTCGGTCCGGTGGACGGCGGCTCGTCGACCCAGCGCACGGTGGAGAACCCGCCCCCCAGGAGGACCAGCGCCGCGGCGAAGAACGGCAGCGGCCGCCAGATCGGGAACAGCACCGAGCCCAGGCCCAGTCCGAGCAGGAAGCCCAGCCCGCGCAGAAGCTGCTGGTACCCCTGCGCCCGGCCGTAGTGCTCGCGCCGCAGGACGTCCGCCGACAGCGCGCGGTACGGGGTCAGGACCAGGTAATACCCGAGGAAGAACGCGAACACGGCGACGACCGTCCACCAGTAGGACGGCATGACGGGCGACGCCGCCAGCCCGAGCGCCCCGACGACGATCCCCACCGCCATGAACGGGCGGCGCTTGCCCCACCGCGTCTGGACCCGATCCGACACGGTGCCGACGTACAGCGCGAGCGTCGTGGCGAACAGCCCCTCGCCGCCGAGAGCAAACCCGATGAGCGTCTGGGAGCGGGTGAACTCGTGCAGGACGACGGGCAGGAACACGGAAAGGACGGTCACCGCCGCGGCCAGCCCGGTGGCCGTCAGACCGAGCGGGATCCACAGCCGACCGTGGTCGTGCAGGTCGCCCGTCAGGCCCCGGGCCCACGAGCCCGCGCGTCGTCGGATGGACCGCAGGGCCATCGAGACGTCGGTCAGCGTCCCAGGAATTCGCCGATCGGGGCCAGCGGCTCGATGTGGTCGCAGAAAATCTTGAAGGTGGCCAGGATGGGGACCGCCAGCAGTGCCCCCGCCACGCCCCACAGCCAGCCCCAGAAGATCAGGCTCGAGAACACGGCCACCGGGTTGAGCGTCAACCGTCGCCCGAGGATCATGGGAGTCACGAAGTTGCCCTCCGTCATGTTGATCGCGAAGTACACCACGGGCGCGACGAGGGCCCGGCCGATCTCGTCGAACGTCAGCAGCGAGACGATCGTGACGACACCCAGAGTGACGATCGGGCCGAGGTACGGAATGTAGTTCAGCACGGCGGCCACCACGCCCCACAGCATCGGGTTGGGCAGACCCACCAGGGCCATCGCCCCACCGACGACGAGGCCCAGCACGACGTTGATCAGGGTCACCGTCGCCAGGTAGGTCGAGATGTGGCGCTCTGTGTGGCGCGCGATCTCGACCGCCCGGCGCTTGTCCTCCAGCCGGGGCAGCACGCGCACCAGCTTGCGCAGGAACAGGTCCCCCGAGGCGAGCAGGAAGTACAGCAGGATGACGACGACGGCGGTCCCCGCCAAAATCGACTGGGTCCGGTTGAGGACGGTCCCGCTGAGGGACGCGCCCTGCACCCGGACCTCCTGCGTGGCCGAGTCCTTGCCGGTCATCCGGCCGACCTCCTTCTGGACCTGCTCGGCCGTCCGCTGAACGTCCTTGACCTGGCCCTGGATCGGCCGGATGCGACGCTCGATCGTGCGCATTCCCTGGGGAGCCTTGTCGAGCCACTGGCCGGCCGGCGCCCCGAGGGCGTACACCGAATAGCCCACCAGCCCGAGGACGAACAGGATCACGATCCCCGCCCCGATCGTCTCGGGGACATGGATCCGCTTGAGGCCGCGCACGATCGGGGACAACAGGAAGTTCAGCAGCACGGCCAGGAAGACGGGCAGGAAGAACGGCTTGGCGAAGTACAGCGTGTAGAACACCAGCAGAACGAAGATCCCCGTCAGCGAAACCGACCGGACGTCCAGCGGCCCGCTCAGGAAGCGCTGCAGCTTGCCCAGATCGGGGCGCGGGAGGTCCTCCTCGTCCTCCCGCCGGGACTCGCGATTCCGTCTGTCCGCCATGCCGCCACCTCCCGTTCCGCCGCCCCCTGGCGGCCGGTTATCTTGAGGCCGGTCGTGATGCGCTCAGCGCTTGTTGAACACGAACCCGAAGATCAGCAGGATCAGCAACGAACCCAGGACCGCCCACCCCAAACTCGCCCAGGAGAAACCCTGCACGCCGCCGTAGCCCAGTGACTGCCCGACGAACCCGCCGACCAGGGCGCCCACGATCCCGAGCAGGGTCGTCATCAAGCACCCGCCGCGCTGGTCCCCCGGCATCACGAACTTGGCGAGGGCGCCGGCCACGAGACCCAGAACGATCCACGCCACAATTCCCATCGTCGCCTCCTCGTTGGATTGATCGCTCGCCCCTCGATCCCACGCGCGTCCCGCTCGTCGCGCGACGCCGGTCGAAACTAGGCCGGCGACTCGACCCGGAACAGGGGCTCGGATGAACTCGGCGCTTCTCGTGCAGTGGCTCTTCGTCCGCCTGTCGCGCCGGTTCACGATCCCGTTCGCGCTGGCCCTCGCGGGGTGGATGTTCGGGGCCTTCCCGTGGCTCGCCCGACATGCCGCGCCCCTCGTCCAGGCGGGGCCCGCCCGACTACTGCCGCCCGCCGTGTGGCTCGGGCCGGGGCTCGATGCCCTGGCCGGCGCGCTGGTCGTCGTGGCGCTGTTCCTGTTGGGCCCGCTGCTGGCGCTGTGGACGGCCACGGCCGCGTACCGCCTCGCGCCGCCCCGGCCCGTCGCCTGGGAGCGTCCACGCGCGGGCGGCGAGTCCCTCCGACGCGTCTCGCCCGGCCGGGCGCTCGGGCGCTACGAGCGGATCGGGCTCGTGCTCGCGGGCGGCGGCGCCAAGGGCGCCTACCAGGCCGGAGCGATGGCCGCCATCCACCGCTTCCTGGTGGAGCGCGAGGCGCTCGAGCGCGTGACGTGCGTCGCGGCGACGTCGATCGGCGCGTGGAACGCCTGCTTCTGGCTCGCCGACCGTCTGGCCGACGGCGACCCCGGCTGCTGCGAGCGATGGTGGAGCCGCATCCGCCTGTCCGAGGTCGTGGCGCCGACGTTCTACCTGCCGGCCGGACGCGACTGGTTCCTGGCGGCGGCCCCCTGGCGCGCCGCCTTCCGCACCCTGTTCGCCGACGACCGCCCGGCCCGCGAGCGGCTCCTGGCGCAGCTCGCCGATCCCGACGCGCCGGGCAACGCGCGCTTCTACCTTACACGCACCAACGTCGAGACGGCGCGGCTCGAGTTCGGCACCAACCGCCCCGACCTGATCGACGTCGACAACGCCACCGGACGCGAGCGACCGCTGGTTCCCGACGACCGTTGGACGCGGATCGCCGGCCTCGAGGACCTCGAGCGCGCCGTGTTCGCCTCGATGGACATCCCGCCCTTGTTCCAGAACGTGCGGATCGGCGACGAGCTGTTCGAGGACGGCGGTGTGATCGACAACCTGCCAATCTACTTCGGAACGGGGATCGAGAAATGCGACCTGCTGTTCGTCCTGCCGCTCCATGCCTCGTTCGCAGGCGCCGCCGAAGGACATCGCGTGCTGAAGCGCCTCGAGCGGACGATGACCATCCGCCAGGGCGCGCTCGAGCGGAAGGCGCTCAAGGACGTCTACCTGTACAACGAGCTGGCCGCCCTGCGCCAGCGCCTGGACGCGCCGGACGGTCGCCCCGACGCCGAGCGAACGGCCCCGATGGACGCGACCGCCGTTCCCGCCGGGAGCGAGCAGGCGCTCCACGAGGCCGCCGAGCGGACGATCGTCCAGCGCGCCGCGCGCCGCGTCCACCGGCCGGTCCAGGTGTTCGCCGTGGCCCCCGACGAGCCGCTGCTCCTCGACACGATGGAGTTCTGGAAGACAGCCGCGGCCGGTCGCGCGTTCCGCCTCATGGAGGAGCACACCCGGACCGAGCTCGAGCGGTTCGACTTCGAGGCGCCGCCGAACTGGATCCGCGTGGCCGCGATCGGCCCGTACGGGGACGTGCGCTACGTGGAGGATTTCTAGAGATTCCCTCGTGTGATCCGTGCCGTTTCCCGAATCGACGGAGGTCGCCCGCGATGGTGCCGCTCGACCGACCCGGCCGGCTGTGGATGCCGGTCCTCGCCTGGCTCGTCCTGTCCCTCCCCGCGCCGCTCGCCGGCCAGTCGGTGAGCGCGCCGTCGCAGGAGGGCCCGCTCCCCGACCCGACGGGCTGGGGGACCCACGTCCTGGCAGTCGCCGAGGCCCCCGACGGGGCGGTATGGGTCGGGACCTATGGCCAGGGCATCTACGTCAGCCGCGACGGCTCGGGGGACGACTGGGAGCGGATCGCGGCCAACGACTCGACGTCCATCTCGTGGGACTTCGTCAACGCGTTCGCGTTCGCCGGCCGCACCGTGTGGTACGGCACGGTGGGCAACGGCTGGGGCCGCTCGACGGATGGCGGCAAGACGTGGCGCAACTGGACGCTCTCCGACCTCGGCCCGCAGTGGCAATACGTCGCCCCGCACGGGATATCGGTCGCGGGGGACACGGTCTACGTGGCGACCGCCGACGGCCTGCGGGCGACACACGACGGCGGCGAGACGTGGCGCGAGTTCGGAGCCGACGTCCTGCCCAACAAGTACCTGCTCGCCCTGACCATCGATCCGTCGATCTGTGGCGCCGCGAAGTGCAGCGCGCCGCGGATCACCGTGTACCACCTGCGCGGCGTGAGCTGGACGGGGAACGGCGGGGACGCCTGGGTCAACGCCCGCACCCAGGCCGCCGACTCTCCGGCCGGCGGGCCCGATCCGCGCGCCGAAGCGCGGCGGGCGGACTCGTTGCGACAGGCGGCCGGCGCCTCGCCGCTGGTCCGCGAGATCCTCTCCTGGGAGGGCCGCTTCCGCGAGTACTCGGCTCCCGACGCGCCGCTCGCCGAGCCCGGCGATCGGGCCCACTTCTGGTTCCGGCGGCCGATCGCCGCCGAGGACGATCCGTATCTCGACCAGACGTACCTCTATGGCTCGACGATGGGCGGCAACTTCCAGCAGCATCAGGGAGTCGAGTTCAACAACCCCGAGGGGACCGACGTGCACGCCATCGGTGACGGAGTCGTGGCCTGGGCGGGCCCCGCCGAGGCCGGCTCGAACACGGTCGCCGTCCTGCACGACCGGCGGCTCGACGGGCAGTTCGTGTGGTCTACGTACTACCACAACGTCGACCTCGTGACGAAGGTCGGGGACCGCGTGGCGGAGGGCGACGTCATCGCCCACGTGGGGCACACCGGACGGGCGACCAACGACCACCTGCACCTCGAGATCCACGTCACCCCGACCGACGACGTGAGCCAGGTCATCGATCCCGACCAGCGCTACCCGAAGTTCACCCGCAATCCGCAGCTGTGGATCGAGCCGCTCTCCGGGACGGGGGCCATCGCCGGGCGTGTGGTGGACGGCGCCGGGGCGCCGGTCCCCGGGGTCCGGGTCTACGGGGTGACCAAGCTCGAGCCGCGCGAGACCCCGTTCTCGTTCGCCGAGACGTACGAGGACAAGGCCCATCCCGATCCGGTCTTCGGCGAGAACTTCGCCATCGGCGACGTGCCGCCGGGCGAGTACGTGATCGGAGCGGAGATCGGCGGGACGCGCGTGTTCCGCCGGGTACGGGTCGAGTCCGGACGCGTGACCGAGGTCGAGCTCGCGCCGTAGGGCTCACGCGGCCGCGGGCCGCCCCGCTAGGCCTCCTCTCGGATCGGCAGCGTGAAGCGGAACACGCTGCCCGGCCCGTGGCCCGGCTCGACCCAGATCCGGCCGCCGTGGCGCTCGACGATGCGCCGGCACAGGGCCAGGCCGATGCCGGTCCCCGGGACCTCGGTCTGCTTGGGGCCCAGCCGCTCGAAGATGGCGAACACCAGCTCGGCGTGCTCGGCCGCCACGCCGATCCCGTTGTCCTTCACGGAGAACACGGTTTCGCCGTCGCCGCGCTCGGCCGACACGTGGATCCGCGGCGGGTCTTCGCCGCGATACTTGAGCGCGTTGGCGAACAGGTTCTGGAACACCTGTCCGAGTTGGATCTCGTCGGCGGTCACCGTGGGGAGCTCGTCCCACGTGATCTCGGCCTTCGCCTCCTCGATCGCCACGGCCAGCGTGTCGACGGCCTGCGCCACCACGTCCCCGGCGGCGACCCGCTCCAGCGGCCGGGCCTCGGTACCGATCCGCGAGTACGCCAGGAGCGCGTCGATCAGGCCCTGCATGCGATGCACGCCGTCGACGGCGAAGCCCATCGCCTTGGCGCTCGTCTCGTCGAGGGCCCCGGCCAACCGCCGCTGGACGATCTGGACGTTGCTGGCCACCGTCCGCAAGGGTTCCCTCAGGTCGTGCGACGCCACGTAGTTGAACAGCGCCAGCTCGGCGTTCGAGCGGGCCAGCTCTTCGACGTTCTCGTTCAGCGCACGCTCCGTCTGCTTCCGCTCCGTGATGTCACGCAGGACACCCGCGAAGAACGTCCCCTCGTCGGTCTTCCATGAACCGAGGGACAGCTCGACGGGGACCCGGCTTCCGTCCTTGCGCCGTCCGGGCAGTTCGACGGTACGTCCCATGATGTGCGTCTCCCCGGTCCGGATGAAGCGGCTCAGGCCGGCGCTATGTTCCGGCCGCATCTCGGACGGCATCAATGTCTCGACCGAGTCTCCCACGAGCTCCCCGCGGGCGTAGCCGAAGATCCGCTCCAGCCCGTCGTTGCAGAACACGATCCGTCCGCGCTCGTCGGCGATCACGATGCCGTCATGGGCGCTCTCGGCGAGCGCGCGGAAGCGCAGCTCGCTGGCCTGGACCTCCGACTGGGCGCGCTGCCGCAGGATGACCTGGCCGAGCTGTGTGCCGATGTTCCCCATCAGGTCGACGACGCGTTCCTCGGGGGGCCCCACCCAGGGGGAGAAGAACTCCAGGACGGCCAGCGTGCGCTCGCCGCCGACCACCGGGAAGGCCATCGCCGAGCGGATCCCGATGTCGATTCCCCGATGGGCGCGGGGGAAGTTCGGATCGGCCCGCACGTCCTCGATCCACACCGCGCGACCGGACTCCAGGACCCGGCCAGGGAGACCCTCGCCGGCCTGGAAGCGGGTCGTCGAGGTCAGTTGCCGCAAGGCGTCCAGCCCGACGTCCGCCGCGAGGTGCCACACGTCGGTGGGGGCCAGGCCACCCAGCCCGTCCGACACCGGGACGTAGACGTGCCCCGCCGGCCAGCCCATCGACTCGCAGACGAGGCGCAGCGACGACTGCATCGCCTCGCGCATCGTCGACGCCTCGTTGGCCACCGTGGCGACGCGCTGCATGAGCCGGATCTCCTCGGCGATGCGCAGGCTCTCGGTCACGTCCCGCGAGACGGTCACGATGCTCGTCACGCGACCCTCGGGTCCGCGGACCGCGCGAGCGGTCGTCTCGACCCACACCGGCTCTCCCGATCGCCGCATCAGGCGACACACGACCGGGCCCACCTCGTTCGACTCGAACAGCTCGCGGTGGGCGCGCGCGACCCGGTCCAGGTCCTCGGGATGAATCAGTTCCGCGGTGTGCCGCCCGACGAGCTCGGACGGCTGGAGGCCCAGCAGGCGCTCCGCGGCGGGGGAGGCGTAGGTACAGACTCCCGCGGTCGTATGGCGGGCGGTCAGGTCGCTGGAATGCTCGGCCAGCATGCGGTAATTCTCCTCGCTCTGGCGGAGGGCCTCCTCGCTGCGCCGGAGCTCGGTGACGTCCTGAACGGTCCCGTGCATGCGGGTCACCCGCCCCTCGGAATCCCGCTCGACGATCCCACGCCCGACCACCTGCCGCTGGCTGCCGTCCGGCAGCACGACCCGATACTCCGCGTCGGTCAGGCTTCCCACTTCGAGCGCGCGCTGGATCCGCTCCCGGATGCGCGGCCGGTCGTCGGGATGGATGCGGCCGAGGTACGTGTCGAAGGATACCTCCGCCACCGACTGGTCCGATCCCGGGTCCCACTCCACTCCGTACACGCGGAACATCTCCCGCGACCACATGATCCGGTCGGCGACGACGTCCCATTCCCAGCTCCCGAGGTGCGCGACGGCCTGGGCCTCGGCGAGTTGGCCCTCGCTGCGCCGGAGCCTCGACTCGGCTGCCTGGCGTCGGATGACCTGGCCCAGCTGATCGCCGATCTCGCCGAGCCCCTGCAGGAAGTTTGGATCGGGGGGCAGAACGGCGGTCGTGAAGAACTCGAGCACGGCGACGATCTCGTCGCCGACCCGGGCCGGGAAGCCGAACGCCGCCCCCAGGCCCAGGTCGGCCATCGGGCCCGCGCGCTCGAAGTCCTGCGGCCGGGTCACGTCCGGGATCCAGACCGGCTCGCCGCTCGACAGCACGCGACCCGGAAGCGGAATACCGGGCCGGAACCGGGTCGCCTCGGTCACTTTCCGGAACTCTTCGTGGCCAGCTGGCTGCACCGGATACCAGATCGACGTCGGAACGAGTTCCCCCGATCCATCCTCCGCGGGGAGGTACACGTGGCCCAAGGGCCAGCCCTTGAACCGACAGATCTCGGCCAGGGCCGCCCCGAGCGCCTCCTCGGCGCTTCCGGCGAGATTCGCGGCCGCGGCGACGCGGTGCTGGAGCTCGTGCACGAGCGCGTTCTCGCGCAGGACCAGCTCAGCCTCGCGCTCCTCGGTGACGTCCTGGCCGGTCCCGAGCATCCCGATCGTTTCGCCCCCTGGACGAATCGCCCGCCCGCGAGACTGGATGGTCCTCACGGCTCCATCCGATCGCAGGATGCGGTGCTCGAAGTCGAAGGCTTCGCCCGATTCCAGCGCCTCCCGAAGCGTGCCGGCGACGCGTTCCCGGTCCTCGGGGTGAATCCGCGCGAGGAAACCGGCGTAATCGATCCGCCCGGACCCGGGCTCCAGGCCGTGAATCCGATACATCTCGTCGGACCAGATCATGCGGTCCTCTCCGGCATCCCACTCCCAGCTCCCCATCCGGGCGAGCCTCTGAGCATCGCTCAGAACGGAGCGGCTCTTCTCCAGATCGCCGATCGCCTGGCGCAGGGAGGCCGTGCGTTCCCGGATCCTGTCCTCCAGATCCCGGTGTGCTTGCCGCAGCTCGACTTCGCTCCACTCGCGCTCGCGGACCACGGCCGCGAGCACGAGCGCGGAGAGAGTCATCACCCCGACGAACGCCTGGAGGAAGAGCAGGGACTCGTTGGGGGTCGGCCGCTGGAAGGGTCCATAGCCATGCAGCGAGCCCCACAACGCGATCGCCGACAGCGCGAAAGCGGTCGTGACCGTCACTCGGCGGCCGAATCGAAGGGCGGCCCAGAGGAGCGGGATCAGGAACGCGTACGCGTTCGGCGCGTGATGGCCGAAGACGACCCAACCGATGAACGTCGTGGCACCGGCCAGACCTGACACCTCCAGCCAGCTCCGGCGGGGGAAGCCTGATCCTTCGGGGACGACCCACAGAAGGATCAGCGGGGTGAAGACCAGCGCGCCGACGAGGTCGCCGAGCCACCAGGTGAGCCAGGTCAGGGGAACGTCGGCGCGCTCCGCGTAGCCTCCGCTCCACAGGCTCAGCACGCCGATCGTCGGGCTGACCGTCGTGCTGATCAGGCCCGCCAGGACGACGAAACGGAAGATGCGGGCGGGATGGTGAAAGACGTACGCTCCGCCGGCGAAGCGCCGAACGAGCGAGGCAGCGAGAAGCGCTTCCAGGGTATTGCCGATGGCGATCTCGCTCGAGGTCGCGACCGACCCGGCCGTCGTGACGTTGACCAGGAACGCGCCGGCGAGGATGGCCGGCCAGACCCGCGGGCCCAGGAGCAGCACGGCCGCGATGGCGATCCCCGTGGGTGCCCAGACCGCGCTGGCGCTGGAGTTGAAGAACGCCAGGCTCAGCCCCAGCTTGCCGGCGACGAAATAGCTCGCCGTCAGGGCTACGATGATGAGGAGATAGGCCGCCGGATGGCGAATCGCCATGAGTGGCCCCGACTCCCCGTTCTCGGTCCCGACGATGCCACCTGCGGGCGTATCGACCATGATGGGAAGATTATCAGCCCGGAGGGGGGCAAGACCAATCGGACCGGAACGAAAGAAGCCCCCGCCTATCGGGCGGGGGCTTCGATAAGAACCGGCG
>CAZCZH010000008.1:0-28440 GCA_964502985.1 uncultured Gemmatimonadales bacterium | reverse complement strand
TGGACGTGTCCGCCGAGCGTGGCGCAGACGACCTGCGTGTCGGCGCCGAAGCGCCGGCGGGGGGCGGAGTCGGCGCCCCGCGCGGCAGCCTCTGGACGCTCGCCGCCGCCGCACGCCGCGCCGACGAGCGCGACGAGAGCCGCCGCGGCCGGCATTCGGACCGCTCGCGTCACGACGCGGGCCGCTCCCACTCGCCGCTCGACCCGCCCGACTTCCGCTCCAGCCGGACGGCCTCGATAGCCATCCCGCGATCGAGCGACTTGGCCATGTCGTACAGCGCCAGGAGGGCCGCCGATACGGCCGTCAACGCCTCCATCTCCGCGCCCGTGCGGGCCGTGACGACGACCTCGCTGGTGACGCGCACTCCGGGGAGCCCGGGATCGGGCTCGATCTCGACGGCGACGTGGTCCAGCGGCAGCATATGGCACAGCGGGATCAGGTCCGGCGTCCGCTTGGCGGCCTGGATGCCGGCCAAGCGGGCGACGGCCAGGGCGTCGCCCTTGGGCAGCCGCCCTCCGACCAGCGCCTCGAACGCGTCGGCGCTCGTCGTCAGCCGACCGCTGGCCCGCGCCACGCGTCGCGTGACGGGCTTGGACGACACGTCGACCATCCGGGCCTGGCCACGCTCGTCGAGATGGGAAGAGGTCCCCCGCCGGTCGTCGCTCACGGCGCGCCGGCCGCGTCCTGGGCCGTCTCCTCGTGGGCCTCGCCGCCGTCGTCCGGGTGGCGCTCCACCCGCCGCCCCGCGGGGTGCAGGCCGGAGGCGCTTCGCCACGCGCCGATCTCGCGGTACTTCTCGCGGCGGAGCCGGATCCGCTCATCGGGCCGCAGGGTCTCGACGTCGCCCAGGTGGCGCCGGATGGCGTCGGCCACGGCGCGGGCGGTCCCCGCATAATCCGTGTGCGCGCCGCCCATCGGCTCGGGGACGATCTCGTCGACGACGCCCAGCTCGTACAGATCGCCGGCCGTGATGCGCATGGCGCGCGCGGCGACGTCGCGCTTCTCGCCGTCCTTCCACAGGATCGCGGCGCACCCTTCCGGGCTGATGACCGAATAGAACGCGTTCTCCAGGATCAGGATCCGGTCCGTGACCCCGATCCCCAGCGCCCCGCCGGAGGCCCCCTCGCCGGTCACGACGGACAGGGTCGGGATGCCCAAACCGGCCATCTCGCGCAGGTTCCGCGCGATGGCCTCGGCCTGGCCGCGCTCCTCGGCGCCGATCCCCGGGTACGCGCCCGGCGTGTCGATCAGCGAGATCACCGGGTGGTGGAACTTCTCGGCCAGGCGCATCAGGCGCATCGCCTTGCGGTACCCTTCCGGATTCGGCATGCCGAAGTTGCGACGCAGGTTCTCCTTGGTGTCGCGGCCCTTCTGCTGGCCGACGACGACCACCGGCCGGCCGTCGAACCGCGCCAGGCCGCCGATCATCGCCTGGTCGTCGGCGAAAGCCCGGTCTCCGTGCAGCTCGATCCAGTCGGTGAAGCAGCGCTCGACGAAGTCCAGCGGGTACGGCCGGCGCGGGTGCCGCGCCAGCTGGACGCGCTGGATCGGCGTCAGGTGGCTGAAGATCTGCTCCTTGAGCCGCGCCAGCTTGGCCTGCAGGGTGGCCAGCTCGGTCGAGACGTCGATGCCGCGCTCCTCGGCCAGCGTCTCCATCTCGGCGATCTTCTCCTCGAGCTCGACGATCGGCCGCTCGAAGTCGAGGTACACCCCCGAGCTCACGCGGGCCTCCCCCCGCCGACACCGGCGCGGGCCGGGGCCCGGCTGCCGCGCGGGGCGGGGGCCCCGTTGCCGCCGGACGCGCCATTCGGGCGGCGGGCGCCGGCGTCCCTGCGCTCCAGCCGCACGTTGGAGGCGCCGAGGAGCCCGCTCAGCGGCTCCAGGAGCGCGTTGGTCACGGCCACGCAGAACGAGGTCGAGAGCTCGGCGCGGGATTCGCCCGTGTCGATCACGAGACGCACCGGCAGCGAGCCCGAGTGCCGCACGAGGAGGGCCCGCAGCTCGGCCAGCGAATCGGGATCGCAGCGCTCCGGCGGCACGCGCACCTCGAGCCGGTGGTCCCCCGTCAGGGCCGCCTCGCCGAGCGGCACGACGGAGTCGGCCAGGATCTTGCCCACTTCCTCCTCCTGCCGATCGAGCCGCCCCGTGACGAGGAGCGGCGTGTCGCTGTGGATCAGGGCGCGGGCCGTCTCGTAGACGGAGCTGAAGGCGATCACCTCGACGGAGCCCGTGTAGTCCTCGAGCGTGAAGAACGCCATGTCGTTGCCGCGCCGGTCGCGGGTCCCGCGGACGGCCGTCACCACGCCGCCCAGGCCGACGTCCGCGCTCGCGGCGACGTCGGCCAGCCCGGCCACGGTGTGCCGGGCGAACGCCGCCAGTTGCGCGCGCACTCGGTCCAGCGGGTGGCCCGAGATATAGAATCCGAGGACCTCCTTCTCGCGGCGCAGCCGGTCGGCCCCCGTCCAGGGCTCGATCTCGGGGAGCGGCGGCAGGTTGGTCCCGCTGTTCTCGGGCGCCCCGGCGAACAGGGTGAACTGCCCGCGCAGGCGCTCGTCCGCCTTGCGCTGGCCGTACGCCACGGCCAGGTCGAGGACGGCGATCTGCTGGGCCCGGTGGCCCTCCAGCCCGTCGCACGCGCCGGCCAGAATCAGGCTCTCCAGCACGCGCTTGTTGACGTGCCGCAGGTCGACTCGCTCGGCGAGCTGGAACAGGTTCTCGAACCGGCCGTGCCGCTCGCGCGCCTCCAGCACGGCCTCGATCGCCCCGCGGCCGACGTTCTTCACCGCCCCCAGGCCGAAGCGGATCCCCCCGTCGACGACGGTGAACGCGTAGCCCGACTCGTTGACGTCGGGCGACAGGATCTCGATCCCCGAGCGCCGGCAGGCGTCGATGTAACGCACGACCTTGTCGCTGTTGCCCATTTCGGCGGTCAGCATGGCCGCCATGAAGGCCTCGGGGTGGCGCGCCTTGAGCCACGCCGTGTGGTACGACAACAGCGCGTACGCCGCCGAGTGGCTCTTGTTGAACCCGTAGCGCCCGAACGTCGCGATGTCGGTGACCAGCCGCTCGACGACCTTGGGCGGATAGCCGCGCTCGAGCGCGCCCGAGCGGAAGCGATCCAGCTCTTCGTCGATCAAGGACTGGATCTTCTTGCCCATAGCCTTGCGCAGGACGTCGGCCTGGGCCAGCGTGAACCCCGCCATCCGGGCGGCGATCTGCATGACCTGCTCCTGGTACGTGATCACGCCGTACGTCTCGGCCAGCAGGCCCTCGAGGTCGGCGTGGTAGGAATCGATCCGCTCCTCGCCCTTCTTGCGCCGCATGTAGCGCTCGGTCATCCCGGTGTCGAGTGGCCCCGGGCGGATCAGGGCGTTGATCGCGATCAGGTCCTCGAACCGGTCGGGCTGCATGCGCACGCAGATGTCGGTCGCCAGCGACGACTCGAACTGGAAGATGCCGTCCGTTTCTCCGCGCCCCAGCAGGCGATACGGCTCGGGATCGTCGAGCGGCACGTCGTCGATGTCGATCCGCTCGCCGGTCCGCTCGGCGATCGTGGCCAGGGCGTCGTCGATGACGGTCAGCGTCTTGAGGCCCAGGAAGTCGATCTTCAGGAGCCCGACCTTCTCGACGGCGTTCATGTCCCACTGGGTGGTCAGCTCGCCCCGCTCGGATCGGTACAGGGGCACGTGGTCTACGAGCCGGTCGGGAGCGATGACGACGCCCGCCGCGTGGACCGAGGCGTGGCGCGCCAGGCCCTGCAGCGCCCGGGCGTCGTCCAGCAGGCGCCGGATGCGGTCGTTGGAGCGGTACACCTCGCCGATCTCGGGAACCTGCTCGACGGCCTCTTCCACGCGCACCGGCTGGGGCGACCCGGGCGCGTTGGGGATCAGCTTCGCCAGTCGGTCGGACTCCGACAGCGGCACCTGCAGGACGCGCCCCACGTCGCGCACGGCGGCCTTCGATTTCATCGTCCCGAAGGTGATGATCTGGGCCACCGATTCGGCGCCGTACTTCTCCTTGACGTATTCGATGATCTCGCCGCGCCGGTCGTCGCGGAAGTCGATGTCGATGTCCGGCATCGAGACCCGATCCGGGTTCAGGAAACGCTCGAACAACAGGCCGTAGCGCAGCGGGTCGAGGTTGGTGATGCCCAGGCTGTAGGCCACCAGGCTGCCCGCCGCCGAGCCGCGGCCCGGCCCCACGGCGATGCCCCGCTCGCGGGCGTGCTCGATGAAATCGGCGACGATCAGGAAGTACCCGGCGTAGCCCGTCTTCTTGATGACGTCGAGCTCGTAGTCGAGTCGCTCGCGAGCCTCGTCGGGCACGGGGTCGAAGCGCCGCTCGAGTCCCGCGCGGGCCTTCTCTTCGAGCAGATCCTCGAGCGAGTCGAACGCGTCGGGCAGGGGAAACGCCGGCAGGTGCGTCTTGTCGAAGTCCAGCTCGACCGAGCAGCGCTCGGCGATCCAGGCCGTGTTGGCGAACGCCTCGTCCTCGCCGGGCAACGTCGTCCGCATCTCGTCTTCGCTCTTGAAGTAGAACTCGTCCGACCAGAAGCGCAGGCGGTCCTCCTGGTCGACGAGCTTGCCGGTCTGGATGCACAGCAGGACATCGTGCGCCGAGGCGTCGGCGCGCTGCTCGTAATGCACGTCGTTGGTCGCCACGAGCGGCAGGCCGAGCTCGGCGGCGAGCTCCCGGATCCCGTCGTTGACACGCGCCTGGGCCGGGATGCCGTGATCCTGTATCTCGAGGAAGAAGCGATCCGGGCCGAACACGCGCGCCATGCGCTCGGCGGACTCGCGCGCCTTGGCGTAGTTCTCCATGCCGAGGTGCGTGGCCACCTCGCCCTTGAGGCACGCCGACGTGCAGATCAATCCCTCCTGATGCTCGGCCAGGACGGCGTGGTCGATGCGCGGCTTGTAGTAGAACCCCTCCAGGTATCCGATCGAGGACAGGCGCATGAGGTTCTTCCAGCCCGTCGCGTTCTCGGCCAGCAGGACGAGGTGGTAGTACTGCCCGCCGCGTCCACCCCTCTCGCGCCGATCGCCGGGAGCGAGATATGCCTCCATGCCGAGGATCGGCTTGACGCCAGCGGCCCGCGCGGCGCTGTAGAAGTCGATCGCGCCGAACAGGTTGCCGTGGTCGGTGAGGGCCACGGCGCCCATTCCCATCGAGCGCGCGCGCTCGGCGAGCCGATCGAGCCGGTTGGCGCCGTCGAGCAGCGAGTACTCCGAGTGCGTGTGGAGATGGACGAAGCTCATTCGGCGCCTCCCGCCGCCATCCCGCCGGTCCGCGCCGGCGCGCAGCGGAACGTGGCGAAGATGCTCTCGAACTGGAGCACGTACGGGATCTTGGGGCTGGACGGGGCGTACAGGTCGCCGTCCAGCAGGACCAGCCGGTCGCCGCATCCCACGCCGTACGTCAGGAACAGCCCCCCGGTGTGGTCGGCCGCGTTCTGCCATACCCCCTGGAGTCGGATCGCCGGCTGGCCGCCGAGCGTCGTAGCGCTGGCCTGGATCGGGGGGAAGGGGTTGGTCGAGTCGGAAGCCGCTGCCGCGGAGTCGGGCAGGATCGCGACCATCGAGTCGCCGTCGAACACCTGCCGGGCCCACGACCGCCGGATCGCCAGGACCGTGTCCGCCGCCAGCGTGTCGGGCCGCGCGACCCAGTGCAGCGAGACGACCCGTCGCGGATCCGGGCTGAAGAACACGAGCGAGCTGTCGGGGGTGGATCCCGGCGCCGGCCGGTAGACCTTCGGCAACAGGATCGAGAACCGGCGCTCGTCCAGCATGCGAGTGGCGAGCGCCGAGTCGCGCCCGCTGGCCCACATGCGCGCCGCCTGGTGGTCGGCCCACGCGGCGTAGATCGCGTGATACAGCGAGTCGGCGCGCGCGGTCACGAGCCCCAGCGTCGCGTCGGCGGTGGGGGCGGCCAGGACCCAGATCGTCTGCTCACGCGCCCACGCGTCGTGGACAACGGTGAAGATCGGACGGTCGTCGTCGCCCGTGTCGACCAGATCGGGCACGAGGACGGCGTCGTCGAGCGGCTCGACGAGCACGATCCGGCGCCACTTCTTGAACTCGCCGATCCTGCCCGGAGTGGTGAACGTGATCTCGAACACGCGCTCGGGGTGCACGGTGAACATCTCGCGCTCCAGGGCCCGCCGCAGGACGGGCGCGAGGCTGTCCGCGAGGGTCGAATCGACGACGGCGATGACCGCGTTGTCGGAGCCGTAGGCGATGGGCTTCGAACAGCCCGCAGCGAGGCCCAGAACTAGCGCGACCACGGGCGCCGCGAGGCGGCGGATGCGGGGCTCGGTCATCGGCGGGATCGAGCGGGTCGGGCGCGGTGAAGGGTCGAGCGCGTCAAGGAACCCAAGATAACGGGACCGGCCGCGCCGACCAAACCGGCGCCGGCGTCGCCCGGCGCCCCGACGGGCGGTCACGAAAATGTCGCCGTGGCCTCGCCACCGGTGGGCCAGCCGGTCTGGCGCAGGGCCTCGTAGGACACGATTCCGACGGCGATCGCCAGATTGATCGAGCGCGCCTCGGGGCGCATCGGGATGGCGATCCGTCGTGCCGGACGCGAGTCGACGAGGTCGTCCGGCAGGCCGACGGTCTCGGAGCCGAAGAACAGCCAGTCCCCGGGCCGGTAGCGGACCTCGTCGTACCGCCGGCCGCGGCGCGCCGCGGCGTACCACGAGCGGTCCTCGGGCGGCTCGGCGGCGCGCAGGAAGTGCGCCAGGTCGTCGTACGCCGACCAGTCGAGGTGCTGCCAGTAGTCCAGCCCGGCCCGCCGCCGCCGCCGATCGTCGAGGTCGAAGCCCAGCGGACCGACGAGGTGCAGGCGCGCGCCGGCGGCCACGCACAGCCGCCCGATGGCGCCCGTGTTCTGCGGGATCAGGGGCTCGACGAGGACCACGTGCAGGGTCGGGGCGGAGGCCGCGGGCATGGACCGGAATCTAGCGCCGGTCGGTCCGCGCGCTTGACGGGCGGCGGGCGCGAAGCCACCCTACACGCATGTGCCTCCGCACGACGTCGATCGTCGCCGCGTGGCTCCTTGCCGGTCCCGCGCTCGCCGCGGGCGTGACCGCCCGACGGGGCGCCCCGCCCCCCGACCTGGAGGTCGTCGTCCCGTCCGTCGAGCTGCGCTGGAGCAGCACCGGCCGGCTCCTGGGCACGCTGCGCCAGGGAGCCCCGCTCGACAGGCTGGGCGGCCGCGGCGGCTGGACGCGGGCAGGGGTCCACGGCTGGATGCGCGCCGCCGACCTGGTTCGGGCCGGGGAGAAGTGGGCCGTCGCCGTCGAGCGCGGCGAGCTGGCGCGGAGCGCCGCGGGGCCGGCCATGGGAAGCCTCGTGCGGGGCGTGGAGGTGACCCGCGTCGGCGATCGGGGCGAATGGTACGAGATCGAACTTATTGGCTGGCTGCCGGACAGCACGGTCGCCGAGCACGCGCCCTCGGCGGCCCCGGTCGATTCGACGCCGGCCCCGGCACGGGCCGACTCGAGCGTCGCCCGCTCCTTCGCCCCGCCCACCGCCCGTGCCGGGATGGCCCGCACCGCCGACGGCGTCGAGCTCCGGTCGGCGCCCGAGGGGAGCGTCGTGACCCGCCTGCCGGCGGGAGCCGTCGTCGAGAGCCACGAGGCGCGCGGCGGCTGGACTCGCGTCACGGTCGAGGGCTGGGTGCCGAGCGCCGCCGTGCGGCTGACGTCCGGCGGGACCCCGACCCCGGCCGACGTCGCCGCCGCGCCCGACGACCGCTTCGCCGGCCGGCCCGTCGAGTGGTCGCTGGAGCTCGTCGCCCTCCAGGAGGCCGGGCCCTACCGCAGCGACTTCGACCCCGGCGAGCGCTTCGCCCTGGCGCGAGTGCCGGATGGTGGCGGCGCCACCGTGTACGTCGTCCTGCCGCCGTCCCTCGTGCCGGTCGTGCAGGGGCTCTCCGCCTTCCAGCCGATTCGCGTCACGGGCCGGCTCAGGACGGGGCACAGCAGCCTGACGGGCGCGCCGATCGTCGATGCGTCGGAGGTCGTGCCGTGAGCCCGTGGAAGCGCCTCGGGGAGCGCATCCAGATCGTCCTGCCGGTCGGGACGGAGGTCCTGGACGGGATCGTGGCCGCGGCCGGCGAGGCGGGCGTCGCCAGCGCCGCCTTCGTCGGCCTCGGCGCGATCGAGTCGCCGCGCCTGGCGTGGTTCGACCGCGACGTCAAGGAATACCGTGAGTGGACCTTCGGCGGCGTGTTCGAGATCGCCAACCTGACCGGCAACCTGGCGCGCATGGACGGCGAGCCCCGGATCCACTGCCACGCCACGATCGCCGGCCCGGACCTCGAGGCCCACGCCGGGCACCTCGTCGGCGGGACGGTGGGCGTGACGTGCGAGGTCACGCTGTTCCCGTTCGACGGTTCGCTCGAGCGGCGCACCGATTCGCGCTTCGACCTGCCTCTGCTCGACCTCTCCTAGGGTTCGCCGCGGGGCAAAGACCCGGCGGTCCCGATCGCGGCGTCCTTGCAGGCCGTGGCCGTCATCAACCCCCACAGCCAGTCGATCCGGTAGCGCTCGACGTCGAAGGTGGTGAACCCCGCCTCCGCGAGAAGCTCGCGGAGGCGGTCCGATCCGTAGGTCCGGAAATGCGCGCGATCGAAGACGCGCAGGAGAAGGTCGCAGACGCGACACGGGAGATAGTCGTCGCACCAGTCGGTGATGACGACTCGCCCCGAGGTGCGCAGCACCCGTCGCATCTCCTGGAGGGCGGCGGCTGGCCGGCGTACGAAGTGCAGGACGTTCGTCGAGACGACGACGTCGAATGCCGCGTCCTCGAAGGGCAGGCACTCGGCCATGGCCCGGCTCAAGTCGACTCCGGGAGGAAGGCGACGTCGCGCGACCTCGAGCATCTCCGCCGAGAGGTCGACGCCCGTAAGACGAGCGCGCGGCGCGGCGCGCGACAGCGACGCCAGCAGCAATCCCGTTCCGCATCCGACGTCCAGGACGAGATCCGCGGGCGCGACCTCGATCCGCCGGAGAGTCTCCCCGATCGACGCCTCCAGGTAGAACCGCCAGCGGCGATCGTAGCGGGAGGCGATCCCGGAGTACTCCCGCCGGACGGGCTCGTATACGTCCCGGCTCGACACCGGTCATCCTCGCGTGTCCCCACGGAAGGCGTCAAGTCGGAGCATTTGGGGACGCGGGGGGTACGACGTCCCGTGACCCGCTCGACGTTCCCCGTTTCCGCGGCGCTTCCCGCGCTGGCCCTGGCGGTCCTCGTCGCCGTCGCCGCGTGCGGTGGAGACGGGGCCGAGCCGCTGGCGCCCACGCCCTCGGCGGGCGAGCCCGTCGTCGTGCGGTTCGAGCGCGCTGGCGGGTCCCCTTCCGATGACGCCCGGATCGACGACGTCCTGACCGTCGACGCGGGCGGCCGGGTGACGGTTCGCGACATGGCTCGCGGCCGGCTGGCCGAGACGGGCCTCACGGTCGACGAGCGGCTGGAACTCCTGCGGGCACTGGACGAGGCAGGATTCCGCTCGCTCCCCGACACCCTGCGCGGGGCCGCCTGCGCGGACTGCCCCGAGCGGAGCGTCACGCGCGGGGTCGGGTCGGCCCAGCGGACGGTCGTCCTCGAGGGCGACCCGGCCGGGCTCCCGCCGGGGGTCCGGCGGCTGGTCGAGCGGCTCGAGGGGCTCCAGCTCCGCGCTATGGCGGCGCGCGCCGCGGCGAGCGGCTCCGGCGGAACGTCACTGGTCCGGCTGGGGAACGGGATCGATCTCGTCCTGGCCGTCGGCGCCGCCCGGGTCGAGCCGGGAGAGCCGCTCTACCTGCAGCTCGTGGCGACCAACGTCGGCGACCGTCCGGCAAGCCTGGACTACGCGACGAGCCGGCTGTTCGACTTCCGCGTCGAGACCCTGGGCGGCCGTCTCGTGTGGTCCCTGTCGCGGGACCGGGCGTTCCTCGACGTCGATACGAAGGTCACGCTGGGGCCCGGCGAGAGCCGGCGCTTCGAGGAGGTCTGGCGCGGGGTCGACGACCGCGGCCGGCCGGTGGCGTCGGGTCGCTACCTGGCGGTGGGAATCGTCCCGGCGGCGAACGGCGGCGAGACGCCGCCGGTGCCGTTCACCGTGCGCTGAGTCAACGCCGCTCCGCCCTCCACGCCATGCCGATCGCCGTCCGGGCGCGCTTCAGGGCGTCGGGCTCCGACGCCGGCACGTGCTCGGCGTCCCACGGCGAGACGGTGACCGACTCGTCGTCCCCCATCTCGAAGATCGTCATGTCGTGGGCCTCGGTGACCTTCCAGCCCGGCAGGCTCTCCTTGTAGAACGCCACGACGTCGTCCCAGGGATCGGTGGTGAACGCCTGCAGCGAGTGGATCACGGGACTCTGGCGGGGCTTGCGCACGTAAACGGTGGCCCCCGGATAGGGCGGGATGCCGCCGGCCTCGGCCGCCGCCGGCATGGGCTGGCCGTTGGGCACGGTCTGGGGCAGCGGTGGGCCGCCGGCGCCCGGGACCGACGCGGCGACCCGCGGCGCGGAATCGACGGGCGCCGGAAGCTCCCCGCCCCGGTCGCGAGCGCAGGCGGCCAGGGCCACGAGGCCGATCAAGGCCACGCCGAGCGGCCCGCGCGGGGAGGTCGACGACGAGCGGAGGATCAGAAGTTCTCGACCGAGAACGAGGACCATTTCTCGACGGTCTGGTCCTTGAACGAGGAGAACTGGCCGTCCTTCAGTCGGATCTCCCAGCGCTTCAGCTCGCCGGCCTGGGGGTGCCAGCTGTAGAAGCTGATCTGATAGTCGCCGGGGCCCAGGCTCTGGACTCGGGGCGGCGTCACCGTGCCCCGCACGCGCTCGGGGATCTTGCCGTACAACAGCGCGTTGCCGTGGTCGGAATCGAACCGGCGGAGCCCCTGCGGGATCTCCTCGGTCGACTTGAGGACGCGCACCAGGTTGAGCTCGGCGTAGGTCAGCGAGTCGACGCTGGAGGGCGTGTACCGGTAGTCGAAGTTGTAGAAGATCTGGACGGCGAAGCGCGCCAGGGCCAGCGCCTCCTCGGCCGACCTCGGCTCGACGCCCTCGCGCTCGAGCAGCGCGTTCAGCGCGTCGATATAGGCGTTGCCCATCTCCTGCCCGAACGCGCCCGGGTCGACGCGGTTGATGAGCGGCCAGGCACGGTCGTTCGCGTTCAGCACGAACAGGCCCTGGAACAGGTCGCCGTCCGTGGTCACGCTGTACAGCGAGACGTCGGGCATCGCCGGATGCACGATGCGCCCCACGATCACGATCTCGCGATAGAACGCGTCGGGGCTCGGCTCGGGAAGGGCGATCCGCCCGGCGTCCTCCGGCGTGTTGCTGAGGAACTGCCGCGTCAGCCGCTCGTACTCCGGCCACCACAGCGTGAAGGCGGCCTGGCGGACGAGGAGCGTCTCCGCGGCCGGGGTGACGGGTGTCAGCTCCTGTCCACGCAGCCCGGCGGGCAGCGCCACAGCGGTGAACGCGATCAACGCGGCCAGCGCCGCCCGACGCGCCCGACGGTGGAGGATCGAACGGAAGGTCATAAAGATTGCAGGAATGTAGGCCGCGCCGCGCCGTGACGGCAACCGCCGGGCGGCGATTGCGGGGCGCGGCGGGTCCGGTAACTTTCGCGTCGCATGCGCGAGGCGTTCACCTACCGGGACGGCGCCCTGTCGGCGGGGGACGTGCCGCTGGCCGACCTGGCCGCCGAGTACGGGACTCCGCTGTACGTCTACCATCGTCCGACCATCGCCGCCCGGCTCGAGGCGGTAAGCGCGGCATTCGCCGCGCATCCCACCCGGATCTGCTACTCGGTCAAGGCCAACTCCAACCTGCGCCTGCTGAAGTGGCTCGCCGGCCGGGGGGTTGGATTCGACGTCGTGTCGGCGGGGGAGCTGGCGCGGACGGCGGCCGCCGGCGTCCCCGGGGAGGAGGTCGTGTTCGCCGGAGTGGGGAAGACGCGCGCCGAGCTGGCGGCGGGGGTCGGCGCGGGATTGTGGATGATCAACCTGGAATCGGTCGAGGAGGCCGAGGCCCTGGTCGAGGCGTCGCGGGCCGGCGGCCGGACGGCGGTGCCCGTCAGCGTGCGGCTGAACCCCGACGTCGACGCGCGCACCCATCGCCACATCACGACCGGCCGCGGGGTCGACAAGTTCGGCATCGCGCTCGCCGAGGTGCCCGGGCTGCTCGATCGCCTGGCGCAGTCGCCCGAGCTCGAGCTGGTCGGTCTCCACATGCACCTCGGGAGCCAGATCACCGATCCCGCGCCGTACGCCGCCGGGATCGAAGTCTTGATCGAGCGCGCGCGCGCGGCACGCGAGCGCGGGTTCGAGGTGCGCTGGATCAACGCCGGGGGCGGGTTCGGCATCGCCTACGACGGGGGCGACGTGCCGTCCCCCGAGGCCTACGCCCGGGCCCTGATCCCGCCGGTGCGGGCGTTCGGCGCGGAGCTGCTGCTCGAGCTCGGGCGGGCCCTGGTCGGGCCGGCGGGGTGTCTACTGACCGAGGTCCTGTACCGCAAGGAGCGCGGCGGCCGCGCCCTGGCGATCGTCGACGCCGGCATGACCGACCTGCTGCGCCCGATGCTGTACGAGGCCGCGCACCGCATCCGGCCGCTGGTCGAGGCCGACCCGGCCGTCGAGCGCCCGACCGACGTCGGCGGGCCGATCTGCGAGTCGACCGACTTCCTGGGGCGTGGCCGGCCGCTGCCGCCGCTCGCGCGGGGCGACCTGCTGGCGGTCCTCGACGCGGGAGCCTACGGCATGGCGATGGCGTCCCACTACAACTCGCACCCGCGGGCCGCCGAGGTGTGGGTCACCGAGGACGGAGCGGTCGAGACGATCCGCCGCCGCGAGACGCTCGATGACCTGCTGGCCGTCGAGCGCGAGGCGCTGTGAGCCAGGGACGGAACTGGAACACGTTCTTCCGTTGAAACGACAGGTCGCGCATGTCACGCTCCGGAATGGGGATTCGGCAACCGGATCGGGGTCGCGCTAGGGTCCGGCCGGCCCGCCGACGAGCCGCTCGGAGATCCACGGCAGGACGATCGTCGTCAGCCGCTGGCGGATGTGGTCGCGGTGGTCGCCAGCGTACACCTGATAGGTGTAGGGCACGTGGAGGGCGGTCAGGGAGTCGGACAGGGCCTGGGCGCCTTTCGGGATGTGGCCGTATTCGTCGTCGAAGGCGCTGTCCCAGGCGAGGCCCCGCAGCCGACGTGCGTCCGGCGCGCGCTCGCGCGCGTGGGCCACGGTCTGCCCGGCGCGCCAGCGATCGGCCGCGCCGGTCGCCACGAGCCGACCGTCCTCGAGGGCGAACGGCGGGTCGCCGTACAGCGGCGGAGCACCCGGATCGGGGGAGAAGGCGGCGTCCACCGCGGCCGCGATCAACGGCCACGGGTCATGGTCCTGCTCGAGCGCGGACCACAGGTCGTCGACCGCGCGGACGTTCTCCATCCGGCGCCACACCGGGTCTTCGGCCGAGAGCTCGTCGGTCAAGCAGCACAGGCAGCACGGGTTCATCGCGTACACCACCGAGAACACGTCGGGATGAAGTATCCCGATGTGGAGCGCGCCGTAGCCGCCCATCGAGTGTCCGGCGAGGGCCCGGCTCTCGGGCCGGGCGATGGTGCGGTAGGCGCCGTCGACGCGGCGCACGAGGTCCACCGAGACGTAGTCGCCCCACCCGCCCGTGACGGGTGAGTTCCGGTAGAAGCTCCCGCCGAGGGCGTTGCCGCCGTTCGGCAGGACGACGATCATGGGCTGAACGGCCCCCGACTCGATCAGGCTGTCCATCAGCGCCGGGAGCTCGAGGCCCTGGTACGCGCCGTGCAGCCAGGTACCGGGCTCGTCGAGGACCCCGTGCAGCAGGTACAGGACCGGGTAGCGCCGGGTCCCCGCGTCGTAGCCCGGCGGGAGGTAGACCCACGCCGGCTGGTCGACGGGATCCCCGAACAGGTTCCCCGCAAGGGACGGGGCGTGGACGGTGTCGGCCACGACTCGCCCGCTCCCGGGCGCGCCCTGGACCTGTCCGTGTGCGGGCGCGGCGAGCGCCAGGGACAGCAGGATCCAGCTCGCCCCGAGCGGGGGGACGGGGGTGATCGAATGGCGCATCGTGAGTCGGTCCTACGGGTCACGGAGGAGGCGGGTTTCAGGCCGCGCCGACCGCGCTCCACGGTCCGGGGTCGGGCCACGCCGCGGGCGGCGCGTCGCCCGTCCCGGCCAGGTGCGCCGCGAGTCGGCCGCGGGCGCTCCGGGGAGTCGTCGCCCGGCCGGATCGAATCCCGCGCCATCGTTTCTCCGTAGGACGGGCCGCGGGCGGAAGCGGCCGACGCCTCCGCCGTTCCGTATTATAGGAGACGTCGCGCCACACAGGATTCTGACCGGAGGCCCGTCCATGCGCCGAATCGTCCCCGTCGCGGTCGCCTTCGCCGTCCGGCTCGTCGCCGGGCCGACCCCCGCCGATGCCCAGTCCGGCGCCCCGTCGGACGAGGCGCGGCCGACGACCGACTACGTCCTGTTCGTGGGGCTCGAGTCGGAGGACGCGGTGGCCGTCGTCGATCCGCACGCCGGGACCGTCCTGGAGAAGATCCCGGTCGGGATCTCGACCGAGGACATCGAAGGGGTCCATGCGCTGACGATGTCCCCCGACGGCCAGTACTACTATCTGTCGATCGCCCACGGCTGGCCCTACGGCTCGGCGTGGAAGATGACCACCGGGAAGGACTCTCTGGTGGCGCGCGCGAACGTCGGCCTGTTCCCGGCGACGAGCGTGGTGACGCCGGACGGCACGTGGCTGTTCGTGGCGAACTACGACCTGCATGGCGATCCGCGGCTGGATACGGTATCTGTCGTCCATACCCCGACGATGACCGAGGTCGAGCAGATCCCCGTGTGCACCAAGCCGCACGGGATGGTCATCTCGCACGACGGCCGAACGGTCTACGTGTCGTGCACGCGCGACAACGTCGTGCGCGCGATCGACGTGGCGACCCTCTCGACGGTCGACTCGACGAGCATGCTGACCGACGAGGATCGGGCCCAGGGCGAGGTGTGCTATCCGGCCGGCCTGGCGCTGTCGAACGACGACCGCAAGCTGTACGTCGCGTGCCACAAGCACGGCGAGATCCGCGTCGTCTCGACCGAGCGATTCGGCGAGATCCTGAACAGGGTCCCGGTCGGCGACGGCCCGTACCTGATCCAGGCGAATCCCGGCGGCGACCGGCTGTACGTCCCCAACCGCAACGACCAGTCGTTCTCGGTGGTCGACCTCGCGGACGAGAAGACGATCGCCACGAAGCCGTCGAGCGCGAGCCATCCGCACACGTTCGCCTTCGGTCCGGATGGGCTCGTGTTCCTGTCGATGGAGAGCCACGCGGTGGTGCCGGGCGCGATCGACGTCATCGATCCGCGCACGCTCGAGACGGTGCGCTCGATCCCCGTGGGGTTGCAGGCGACGGGGGTCGGGGTGGCGCGGGTGCCGCCGTCGATCTTCGCCACGCGCTAGCGGGGCGGTCAGCGACGGAAGCGGGCCAGCGCGGCGACGATCGAGTCCTGCACCGCGCGCCGCGGCGCGCTCGACCCGTCGAAGAACTCGAACAGCAGGCTGAACGCGATCCGCTCGCCGTCGGCGCTCGGCACGTAGCCCGATAGCGCGGTCACGCCGGACAGGGTTCCCGTCTTGGCGCGCGCGCGTCCTTCGGCCGGCGTGCCCTTCATGCGGTCCCCCAGGGTCCCGTCGACGCCCGCCACGGGCAAGGCGGGGAGGAACGCGGGGGCTAGATCGTCACGCCCCGCCAAAAACCTCAGCACGCGCACGATCTGCCCCGGCGTGACCAGGTTGTAGCGCGACACGCCGGACCCATCCGCCAGGACGAACGCCGTCGTGTCGATCCCCGCCTCGCGAGCCAGGAACGCGCGCTCCGCGGCGATGCCCGCGGGGTAGCTGCCCGGCGGTCCCGCCGTCTCCGCGCCGATCGTCTTGACGAGCTGCTCGCCCGTCAGGTTGTCGCTGACCTTGAGGAAGTTCCGGACGCTGACGGCGAGCGAGTCCGACGTGTGGACGGCGAGCGTGTCAACGGCTTCGCCGGGAGTCAGCGGCGCCCGACGCGCGGAGCCCAGGACGTCGACGCCGCGCGCCTGCAGAAGCTCGGCGAAGACGGTCGCCGCGTACAGCGCCGGATCCTCGACCGTGCGTACCTCGACGACCGAATCGGCGCCGGCGGGAAGCGTCCCCGTCACGTCGACGACGTTCTCCTTGACCGGCGTCCAGTGTCGCGTCACGGTGAGCCCCGCCGCGTCCCCGCCGGAGACGGTCGTGGCCCGCGAGTCGACCCGCACGTACGCCGTGGGCGGGTCGAGCTCGATCGCGACGGGACGTCCCGGCGCGGCGCCGGGCCGCACGACGAGCGTCACCGTGTTGTCGTTGAGCGTCAGCGCGCTGACATACGGCCAGTACCAGTACGGACCGTCGTCCCACATCCAGCCGGTGCCCCATTCCACGTCGTCGAACCACGACGCGTCGGCGCGGACGTCACCGTCCACGACGCGTACCCCGCGCGCCACGACGGTGTCGGCGAGGGTGGCCAGGTCGGCCGTCACCAGGTCGGGATCGCCGTGGCCGACGAGGACCAGGTCGCCGCGCAGCGTGTCACCGCGCAGCGCCCCCGTCGCCAGGAGCGGGGTGCGGAAGCGGTGGTCGGGTCCGAGCAGCCCGAGCGCGCTGGCGGTCGTGAACAGCTTGAGGTTCGAGGCGGGCGTGAACAGTCGATCGGGATCGCGGGAGAACAGCGTGTCGCCGCGATCGAGCGAGACGACGAGGACGCCGGCGCCGGAGTGCGCCAGCGCCGGATCGCCCAGCGCGCGCTCGATGTCGGCCCGCAGCCGGGCTCGCGCGTCGCGGCCTCCGCGGGTGGCGCGCGGCGCGCATCCCGCGAGCGCGACCAGGAACGCGAGCGCTCCCAGGACGGAAACGACGAGAGCCCGCTTGTGCGGGCTCTCGCTTGTTGCTCGTCGATGTGGTCTCGCGCTACGAGACGGCGTTCGTCCGTTTACCGGCGAGACTTCTTTTTCGAGGCCTTCTTGCTTCTCCTCTTCGCAGACTTCTTTCCAGCCTTCTTCGAAGCCTTCTTCTTGGCCTTCTTCTTCGAGGCCTTCTTCTTGGTCGACTTCTTGGCCATAGCAGCCATCGCGTTTCCTCCTGGTCTGAACCGCTCGACTCACGAAGACCACACGACGGTCAAATTCTATCACAACCGTGCGAAAAGACGCAACAGTTTTTCATTCAAGCCAGGGAATTGACCGCGTCGAGCAACGATCGATCGATGCGCTTGACTTCGGTCACCGCCTCGGCGATCGGCGTCTCGCAGACATCGGCGCCGCGCACGCCGAAGAGTCGATCGCGGCGTCCTTCGATCGCGGCGAGCGCCGCGGCGCGTCCGAGCCTGCTGGCGAGAACGCGGTCGCGCACGGTGGGATTTCCGCCGCGTTGGATGTGGCCGAGGATCGTCACGCGAGCGTCGACTCCGGCCAGATCGAGCGAGTCCATGCGCTCGTCGAGCTCCTGCAACAGACCTCGCGCGCCTCCCGGATGCGCGCCCTCGGCGACGACGATGATGCACGCCAGCTTGCCGCGGCCGAAGTTGCGTCGAACGATCTCCACCAGCGCCGACGTGTCGAGCGGGATCTCGGGGAGGAGAACGGCTTCGGCGCCGCCGCCCAGCGCGACGTCGAGCGCGATGAATCCGCGCCGTCGTCCCATCACCTCGATGAAGAACAGGCGGTCCAGCGTGTGCGCCGTATCGCGGATCCTGTCGATCGCGTCGAGGGCCGTGTTGCACGCCGTGTCGAAGCCGATCGAGAAGTCCGTGCCGCCAAGGTCGTTGTCGATCGTCGAGGCGACGCCGAGGACGGCCCCGTCCCATTCCGACTGCACGATCGAGGCGCCGGTCTGGCTGCCCTCGCCGCCGATCACGACGAGCGCGTCGAGAGCGTGCCGGCGCAGCGTGTCGATCGCCTTGTCGCGCCACTCGGGCTCGCGGAAGCGACGCTCGCGGCTGGTCTCGAGGATCGACCCGCCGCGCTGGATGATGTTCGCCACGTCGCGCGGGCCGAGCGGGCGCGAGACGTCGTCGATCAACCCGCTGTACCCGCGCATGAACCCGGTCGTCCGGCAGTCGGCGTTGACCGCCGTCCGGACGACGGCCCGCACGGCGGCGTTCATGCCGGGAGCGTCCCCGCCGCTCGTCAAGACCCCGATGTGGCGCCGCATGGGCGATCAACCTAAGGAGGCTCCGGGAGCCTGTCACCCGAGGGAACTTTTCGCCCCCGACGAGGCTATGAAACGTGCCCACCGGAGGCTCCGCTCCTTCGAAGGGGCCCGGGAGGCGCGAACTGGTTCGATCTCGAGAGGAGGAGATCCCAATGCGATCCGTGAGAAGCGCGACGTGGGCGATCGTCCTGGCCGGCGTCACGGGGCTCGCCCTGTCCGCCTGCAAGGGCAGCGGACCGTCGGATGAGGAGAAGCCGATCGTGGTCGAGCAGAACGGGCCCATCGAGCTCGGGGACTCCCTGCCGGAGTCCACTCCGTCGGCGGAGGAGGTCAGCGTCGTCGAGCAGCCAAAGCCGCAGCCAACCCGCACGGTCGTGATCCGCGAGCGGGGGCCCCGCAACCAGGCTCCCGCGGCCGAGACGCCGAGCGAGACCCCGCGCGAGAACGTGACCCCGTCGAGGCCGACGGCCATCCCGGCCGGGACGGCGATCCCGTTCACCATCCTGGCGCAGATCGATTCCGAGCACAATCAGGTCGGCGACACGTGGACCGGCCGCGTCTCGCACGACATCGTCGTCGCTGGGCATGTCGTGATTCCAGCCGGGGCAGCGATCAGCGGCGTGGTGACGGCGATGAACGAGGGCGACCGCAACGGCGGGCGTGGCTACGTGACGCTCGACGCCCGGTCGGTCGAGACCGTCAACGGCACGCGCTCGATCGCCGCGGCTCCGGTGTCGGGAGGGCACTCGTACGGCGACAAGGGATTCCCAACAAAGGAGACGGCCATCGGCGCCGGCGCCGGCGCGGTGCTCGGCGGAGTGATCGGTGGCAAGAAGGGCGCGGCGATCGGCGCCGCGGCCGGCGGAGCGGGTGGCGCCGCCATGGGCAAGGCGCGGAACGATCAGGAGGTCGCGTTGAACTCGGGCAGCGGCCTGACGATCACGATCCAGGCGCCGGTCGCCTTGTAGCACGATTCGCACGCGATCCCGTCGTGGCGCGGGGCGCCACGCGGGTGGAGTTTCCGGACCGGGACCGGCTCGCCGGTCCCGGTTTTCGCGTGGCGGCGAGAACTTCGATTGAACGGACGCGCCCCGTAGCGGCGTCCTCGCGGCAGGCGTCCCACTCATCCCAGGAGGAGACATGCATCCAGTCCTCGTCCGTCCGGCGATCGCGGTGGGGCTCGTCGCGGCGCTCGCGGGACCGCTGGCGGCGCAGGACGCGCTCCCGGTCGAGATGCGCACGCTGGACAACGGCCTGACCGTCATCGTCATCGAGAACCACTCCGTGCCGCTGGTGACGATCGAGCTCGACGTCAAGAACGGGGCCTACACCGAGCCCCCCGCGTACGACGGCCTGTCGCACCTCTACGAGCACATGTTCTTCAAGGCCAACCGGACGATCCCCAACCAGGAGCGCTACGTCGAGCGGCTGAACGAGCTGGGCGCGGTGTGGAACGGCACGACGGGCGACGAGCGGGTCAACTACTTCATCACGCTCGGAGTCGACAGCCTGGAGCCGGGCATGCGGTTCATGGAGGACGCCATCCGCTTCCCCCTGTTCCAGCAGGCCGAGCTCGAGCGCGAGCGGCCCGTCGTGCTCGGCGAGTTCGATCGCAACGAGGCCGACCCGGCGTTCCATCTGTCGCGCGGCGTCGACTCGCTGTTGTGGTCGCCCGGGTTCTACTCGCGCAAGAACGCCATCGGCGACCGCCAGGTGATCTCGACGGCCACGCGTCAGAAGATGCAGATCATCCAGAATCGCTTCTACGTGCCCAACAACACGGCCCTCATCCTGGCCGGCGACGTTACCCCGGAGCGCGGGTTCGCCCTGGCCGAGAAGGTGTTCGGCGACTGGCCGCGGGGCGCCGATCCGTTCCCCCAGCCGGTCCCCGATCCCCCACCTCTTGAGGAGGACCAGGCGCTGGTCGTCGAGCAGCCGGTGAAGACGGTGACCGTCACGATCCGCTGGCAGGGCCCCAGCGTGACCCGTGACACCGACGCCACGTACACCGCCGACCTCCTGGCCCAGATCCTGGCCAACCCGACGAGCGCCTTCCAGAAGGCGCTGGTCGACAGCGGGCTGGCGTTCAACGCCGGCTTCTCGTACTCCACCGAAGCGCACGTGGGACCGATCGAGATCACGGCCCAGACGACGCCCGAGAACGCGCTCGCCGCGCATCGGGCGATCCTCGAGCAGGTCGCGCGGCTGACCGAGCCGGGAGCCGTGACGACGGCAGAGATCGAGGCCGCCAAGTCCAAGGTCGAGGTCGACCAGACGTACTCCCGCGAGGAGGCCAGCCAGCTGGCCCACACGGTCGGTTTCTGGTGGGCCGTCAAGGACGTCGACTACTACCGGCACTACGTCGACGGCATGCAGGCCGTCGAGCCTGACGACATCGCGCGCTTCGCGAAGACGTACATGGCCGGCAAGCCGAACGTGACGGGAGTCCTGATCTCGCCGGAGGCGGCCCGCGCGGCGCAGTTGACGGCGGACGAGTTCCTCGCCCAGGAGGTGGTCCAGTGACCCGCGCCCTGACGTTCCTCGCGGCCGCGTTCCTCGCCGCCCCCACTCTCGCGCGGGGACAGGACGCCGTGCCGAGCGCGCCGAGGGAATTCGAGGTCGCGGGCATCCCGGTGATCTACAAGCCGGTGGAAGGCAACCAGGTGATCGCCGTCCAGCTCTACCTGCGCGGGGGCAGCCCCAACCTGACCCCCGAGACGGCCGGCATCGAGCGCCTGATCGGCGCCGCGATGACGCGCGGCACCGAGGCCTACGACAAGGACGCGTTCGCCTCCCGGGCGGCGTCGACCGGAACCCTGATCGGCGCCACCGCGCTTTACGACTACACCGTGTTCTCGATGCAGGCCGTGGGCGAGGACTGGGACGCGGCGTGGGACC
This sequence comes from uncultured Gemmatimonadales bacterium, assembly GCA_964502985.1. Classification (GTDB taxonomy): domain Bacteria; phylum Gemmatimonadota; class Gemmatimonadetes; order JACCXV01; family JAHWKZ01; genus CAZCZH01. Next base: position 7,286 of record CAZCZH010000008.1, on the reverse strand, counting down.
TGTTCACCCAGGCCGTGCTGCATCCCACGTTCCCCGAGGACGAGGTCGCGCTCGTACGACAGCAGGCCGTCAACCAGCTCAAGGCGGTCGAGGACGACCCGGACGCCTATCTGGCCCGGCTGGCCAACGAGGAGCTCTACGCCGGCCATCCATACGCGCAGCCCCCTGAAGGGACCGTCGAGTCGGTCGAAGGGATCGAGCGCGAGGACCTGGCTCGCTGGCGGGCGCGCCGGATGACGAAGGAGAACCTGGTGTTCGTCGTCGTGGGGAATGTCTCGCGGGACGACCTGGCGCGGAAGGTCGAGGTCGCCTTCGGCGACCTGCCGGCGACGGGTGGGGCGGCCGTCCAGGCGCCGGGGCTCGAGCCCCGCGAGCCGGATGTCCAGGTGGTCGAGCGCGAGCTTCCGACGAACTACGTGCGGGGCGAGTTCGCGGCGCCCGCCATCGGCGACCCGGACTACGCGCCGCTGCGGGTCGCCGTCGACGTCCTGTCGGACCGTTTCTTCGAGGAGGTGCGCACCAAGCGCAACCTGACGTACGCCGTGTTCGCCGGCCTGTCGCAGAGGAGCGCCAACTACGGCCTGGTGTACGTGACGGCCGTCCAGCCCGACTCGGCGCTCCAGGTCATGCAGCACGAGATGCGACGTCTGGCGACCGAGCCGCTCGACGCGCAGCGTCTGGCCGAGCAGGTCAACGTGTTCCTGACCCAGTACTGGCTGGGGCAGGAGTCGAACATGGGACAGGCGGCCATGCTGGGAACGTTCGAGATGACGGGTGGCGGCTGGAAGAACGCCGAGGCTTTCGTCGAGCGCGTCCGTCGGGTGACCCCGGCGGACGTGAAGCGCGTGGCGGCCGAGTACCTGAAGGACCTGCGCTTCGTCGTGCTGGGGGATCCGGACAGCGTCGACCGCGCCGTGTTCACCAGCTTGTGACGGCCGGCGCAGCGGGCTGAGCTACGCGCGCGGCCGGAGCGAGGTGTCGACGAACGGGCGGCTGCACGACGCCGTCCTGTCGGCCCTCTACCGGGGCTGAGCCAGAGGCCCGCCCGTTCCGAGCAGCTCACTCCTGTTTCCTCTCCAGGACCTCCCGCGCCTCGCCGAAGTCGGGCGCCAGCGAGGCGTCGACCTCGAGCGCCGCCTGGGCCTGGGCGCGGACCACGTCGCCCATCGTCACGATGCCCACCAGGCGCTGGCGATCGGCCCGATCGACGACCGGAAGCTGGCGCACGCCGAGGCGGTTCATCAGCACGACGGCGTGGACCAGCGGCTGGTCGGCGTACACGACCTCCCCCTCGCCGACGAGGTCGCCGATCCGCAGGTCCCCCTGGTCGCGGGCCAGCGAGCGCCGCAGGCGCGCCTCGCCGATCATCCCCACGAACCGGTCGTCGTCGTCGACCACCGGGAACGAGGCGAAGTCGTAGATCGAGACGTGCTCGGCGGCCTCGCGGACCGTCCAGTCTGCGGCCAGCTTGACGACGTTACGCGTCATCGCCGAGTCGACGCGCAGGCTCTCGATCGCTCGCCCGAGGCCCGTGTGGTGCGGCAGGTGGATCCCGTCCTGCTCGAGGAGCGCGTCGTAGACCGGCGTCGGGCGCCAGCGCCGGGCCAGGCCGTAGGCCGTCATGTTGGCGATCATCAAGGGCAGGATCAGGGCGTAGCCGTCGGTCATCTCGAAGATGATCAGCACGGAAGTGATCGGGGCCCGGATGATGCCCGCGAACACGGCCCCCATCCCGACCAGCGCGAACGCCGCGAACTGGCTCGTCGGATGGCCGAACAGGCTGGCGTCGACGTGGCCCACGGCGCCCCCCAGCATGCCGCCGATGAACAGCGCCGGGGCGAAGATGCCGCCCGCCCCGCCGCTGGCGTACGAGAACACGGTCGCCCCGAGCTTCATGAAGCTCAGGGCCAGCAGCACGTGGAACGCGAGCTGGCCGGCGAGCGCCAGCGACAGCGTGTCGTAGCCGATCCCGGTGACGCCGCGCTGATGCAGAAAGCGCAGCGCGAGGACGGCCAGGATGCCGGTGACGAGCCCGCCGACGGCCGGGCGGGCCCACGGAGGGATGCCGTCCATCCGCTGGAAGCGCCCGCGCAGGCCGAGGAGCCCGTCGGTGAACAGGACCGAGACCAGCGCCGCGGCGACCCCCAGGAGGGCATACATCGCGAGCGAGGCCATCGACTGCGAGCCGAACGTCACCGACGTCTCGAGGATCGGGTGCGCCCCGAGGATGCCGCGCTCGACGGCCGCCGCGATGGCCGCCGCGACGACGACCCCGCCGAGCACCGTCTGGTCGATGTCCCCGACGATCTCCTCGAAGGCGAACGTCACCGCCGCGATGGGCGCGTTGAACGCGGCCGCGATGCCGGCCGCGGCGCCGACCGGCAGGAGGCTCGCCATGCTCTTGCGGGAGAGGGCCGCCCAGCGGCCGAGCTGGCTCCCGATGCCGGCCACGATCTGGACCGTCGGGCCCTCGCGGCCCAGCGAGGTTCCGGTCCCGATCTGGAGGACGGACGTCAGGAACTTCCCGAATACGACGCGCAGCGGCATGCGGCCGCCGCGGATGGCATACGCCACCTTGACCTGCGGGATGCCCGAGCCACGCGAGTCGGGAAAGAAGTACTGCAGGAGGACGCCGCCCAGGAGGGCCCCCGCGGTGGGAACGAACAGGACGAGGATCACCCCGCGCATCCCGGACATGTCGAGCGCGCGGTCGATGAGGTTCACCTCGGCGGCCCGCAGCGCGAGGTGGAACGCGACGGCCGCCACGCCGCCCACGGCGCCCAGGACCAGCATCAGGACGAACACCCGCTGGCGCTCGCTCGGCGCGTAGCGGAAGAACAGCCGTACGGCCGCCAGGCGCAGCGGGTGCTTCCGCGCGTGCCACAGTCGGGCGTGCGCCTTGAGGTGACGCAGCAGGCTCATGTCGTCGCGTGGACCACGGAGCGCAATCTGAAGCGTGGCCGGAGAGGCGACAAACGGAGCGTTGCGGAACGGGCCGGCGAGGTGGGGCCTGGAGCCGCCGCCGGCTACGTCGCGGTCACGCCTCCGATGGTTCGGGGAGGCGGATCGAGCCCTCTCGCAGGATCGCGCCGACGGACGGGAAGGCGGCCAGGGCGGCCGGTGGCACGGGACGGGCGTTCGGCGTCGCGGGACCCGGCGCGGAGACCTCGTCGGCCGTCGTCCCCGGGAGCGCGACCACGATCCGCCCGACCATCCCGGCCAGCTCGTGGGGGATGCAGTAGTAGTCGTAGACCCCCGGCACGGTGAACGTCCATTCGAACAACTGGCCGGGGCGGGTCAGGACGCCCGAGTTCCACGGCCGGGCCTCGGGCGGAATGCGCAGGGCGTGGTCGTCGTTGACCGGGTGATAGGCGGTCGTGGAGTGGGCGTTCGACTCGACGACCCAGCGCACGGTCGCGCCGGGCCGCACGAGGAGCCCGATCGGGTCGAACCAGACGCGCGAGCCCAGACGGTCGCTGCGCATGTGGACGACGGAAACTTCACGCGCCGGGCCGGCAAACGGATCTGGTCGAGGGTCGAGGAAGCGACCCAGTCGCAGGGTGGCGAGGCAGGCGAGCGCCCGCCCGCCGGCCCCCAGAAACTCACGTCGCGTGGTCATGCGCCGCTACTGCAGCGCCGCCGCCTTCTCGGGCGAGACGTACCACACCACGAAGTGGTAATGCGGCTCGGCGACGCCCGGATGGCCGGCGTTGTAATAGATATCGACGTGATCGACCTTCCCCGGGGCGGCGGCCAGGCCGTTGAAGTTCTTCTGGTCGTTCATCGCCGACAGCGGGATCATGTACACGCTGCTGACCAGGTTGCCGTCCCGGTCGTAGGCCAGGAACGGTCCCGCGGGCAGCGTGGCCGGATCGACGTACAGGGTGCCGATCCCGGGTAGGAAGTCGGGCAGCTCGACGAGCTCGGAGACCTTCTGGAAGCTTCCGCCGGGCGGGGCGGTCATGGGGTTGGCTTCCTGGGCCCGGGCCGTGCCGGCCAGCAGGATCAGGAAGGCGGCGAGCGAAAGTGCGCGGAACGTGCGTTGCATCGGAACGCTCCTTTCATGAGGGGTTTCGGGATCGACGTTTCGGGACTATCTTAGGGGAGTTGTGATAATTATGCAAGTCGAAACTTACATATACTCCCGTCCATGACGCCCGAGCGCCTGCCGACGGGCACCAAGCGGCTCCTCCTCGACCACCTCGTCCGGGGCGAACGCACGGCGGAAGCCCTGGCCCGCGACCTCGAGGTGACCCCGGCCGCCGTCCGCCAGCACCTGGGATCGCTCTATGCGGCGGGGCTCGTGGAGCGCAGGGTAGCCGACACAGGTCCCGGCCGACCGGCGTTCCTGTACCGGTTGAGCGACGCCGGGCGGCGGGCGTATCCCAAGCGCTACGACGTCCTGGCGCGGGAGCTGGTCGAGGGACTCCTCGAGCGCGAGGGCCGCGAGGCCACGCTGGCCCTCGTCGCTGACGCCGGCCGGCGCCTCGCGGAACGGGCCCGCGAGGAGCTCGGCGGGCTCGGCGGGGAGGCCCGCTGGGAGGCCCTCCTGGCGTGGCTCGAGGAGGAGTTCGACTGGGAGGCGGACGTCGAGGCCGCGCCGGGCGACGGCCGGCGGATCGTCCTCCACCGGTGCCCGTTTCGCGGGATCTCGGTGGAGCACCCGGCGGTGTGCGGGACGCTCTTCGTCGCGCTCCTCGAGCGGCTGGCCGGCGGCGCCTTCCGCCACGTGCCGATCGGCGACGGGATCCGCTGTTGTGCGCTGGAGCGCCGAGCGCCGCACGAAGAGCGCGAGGAGCTGGACGCCAGCCTTCTGTGATTCTCCTCGTCGCAAGAGGTCCGAACGGTGGCTGCGAAGGTCATGTCGGCAACAATCCGCACATGGCCGCTCGGGAGGCGTCAAAGCCTCACTCGATAATCGTGAAATCCACCGCCTGCCGGGTCTCGGCGTTCCCAGCCAGCTGGTCGATCACGGTGACATCCACGCGGTAGGTCCCCGGTGCGAGCTCTCCCGTATCGATGGAGAGGGCCTCGGACCACAGGCCGCCATCGACCTTCTCCTCCCGCTCGAAGGCGAGGACGATCGCCTCCGGCTCCTCGCGGACGCCAACCAGTCCGGCCAGACCCTTGAACAAGCGACGCACAGCCCCCCGGTCGAGCCTCTCCGAGCGGATCGCATACTCGACCCGGAACCGCGACCGACGGTCCGGCCCCGCCAGCAGGTCGTAGATTTCGTAATACAGGAAGAACGTCTGGCCGCGCAGAAGGGTCCGCGATGGAAGCGGCAGCACCTTGCGCCCGTGGCGTGTGAAGTGCCCCGGTTCTCCGCTCTCGACATTCCCTGCGAGCACGACGTCCGAGAGCTCGAGACGGCCGGAGGCAAAACCACGAACCGTGACCGGTCCCTCCCAGACGCCGATCCCCTCGCCGTTCCGGTCGTCGAGCTGGATCGCGACGTGGTAGTCCCCGGGCGGGATCTGGAGTCGGAAGAGGTCGACGAGGAACGTTTCCCCTCGCTTTGCTTCGTCCTGAGACCCGAGAGTGTAGGCCACCTCCTCGGTGCGACGGGCGACCTCGTTCCAGTCGTGATCGTAGAGGATCAGCCCCTTCCGGTAGCGGGCTCCCTCAGTCCCCGCGGTGATCGTTCGGGTGGGCACGCTGAAGTAGATCGTCAGATCCGTCGTGCCCGGCAGATACGAGAAGTTGGCCGGGGCCACAGCTATCGGGATCCGCTTCGTGATCTCGTAGGGATAGGAGTCGGAACCCAGCGCCACGGCGAGCTGCGCAGCGGTCTCCTCCATGATCCGGGGCCTGTCCCAGTACTCGATGCCTCCGGGCGCGAAACGGGCGCGGCCCATGTCGGTCGTGGGAAGTTCGCTGTAGATACAGTCATTGCCAAAGAACTGCCCCAGCGAGTCGAAGTCAGCTCCGCGGCGGAAGTTGACCGCAAACGACTTCCCTTCTGGTAGCCTCTGGCGGTGGTAGTACCAGAATCCGCACTCGTCATCGCCCACCCCGTCCTTCATGTCCGGCTCGCCGTGGCGGAGGTAGATCTCCGTCCGGTCATCCATCGGCCGCTCGTCGAGACGGATGGCGAGGGTGGGAAGGCCCGTGCCGTTTCCCTTGAGGGAAGTCAGACGCTCGATGCTGATGGGCTTGCGGTACTGGAACGTCTCCCGTGCATGGCGAATGCGGCGCTGCTGCTCGATCCAGCGTTCGTTGACGTCGCTCAAGGGCAAGGGATCGCGCTGGTTCCACCAGCCCATCAAGTATTCCCTATCCTTCGAAGGAGACCAGTCGGGCCAGGCCCGGCGGTCATCCTCCGGCAGGAGAGGCTCGATGTCGGCGAAGTAAGGATCGAGGTCGGCCACCCCTCGGGCCGCCTGGATACCACGGAGATAGTGCTGCCAGCCTTCCGCATCGCGCCCGAGGGCGGCCAGCGTCACGCCCATGTAGTACGACCAGGCTGCGGCATGCTCGCCGTCTTTCCCCAGCTGCCGCTCGAAGCGCTCCAACTCCCGAAGGGCTTCCTCGTAGGCGCCCACGTCGTGGAGGACGGCGATCCTCCTGAGCGCAATGTCCGGTTGGTAGTTCTCATCCAGATGGGATCCCAGGATCTCCGACAGCTCGCGAGCGTCCTCGCGATCGAGATAGAGCCGGTGCCAGCGGTCGAAGGCGCCCGGATACTCGGGGTCCAGACGCAGAACTTCCCGCAGGGCGCGGCGGGCACGATTCTCGGCATCCATCCCCTCGAGACGAAGATTCACCTCGGCCAGTCGGTACCAGGTCGCGGCGTCGGTCGAATCAGCAGCCAGCGACCGCTCCAGCGCTTTGCGCGCGTCAAAGAGCCTGTTATTGAGCGCCAGATACGCTTCGGCGAGGGCGCGGTAGCCCGAGGCCTTCGAGAACCCTTCGTGGATCGCGCGCTCGAAGAGGTGGCTCGCCTGCCAGGGGCTGCCAGCGTCGAGCTGGGCTTGAGCCTGTTGGAAGGTCATGAGGCCGGCAGTCGACCCCTGACCAAGCGCGGGATCACAAATGAAGAGAACCAGGAAGACAGTGGGAAAAGTACGCCTCCAAACACGGGCTCCAAAGTTCTTGGCACATTCATCCCGCTCCAACGGAACCTCTTTCGATCGTGCCACGACAGCAGGTCCAGATCAGTGCCTCAGGCGCACTCAACCGGGTACGGCGCCGCCTGCGCGGGCAGTAGGTGTCGCGCGACCTGCCCCTTCCAGCACGATACCCTGCTGCGGGATACCTCCAGAACGCCGCATCTCGGATCTTAC
>CAZCZH010000007.1:22278-30703 GCA_964502985.1 uncultured Gemmatimonadales bacterium | reverse complement strand
GCCGACCAAGCCCAGGCCCGCGGCCGCCAGCTCCGCGCCCCGGCGCCGGGTGTCGGCGTAATGCGAGTTCCCGCCGTCGATCACGACGTCGCCCTCGTCCAGCAGCGGCGTGAGGTCGGCGAGCGCGCGGTCGACGGGGTCGCCGGCCGGGACCATGAGCAGGATCCGCCGCGGGCGCCCGAGGGCGGACACGAGCTCGCGCTGGGTGGCGGCCGGCGTGATGGCGCGCTCGGGGTGCTTCCCGGCGAGCGCCTTTCCGCGCTCAGGATCCAGATCCCGGACGGCGACGGGAAAACCGTGCTCCTCGACGTTGAGAGCGAGGTTGGACCCCATCGTACCGAGACCCACGATTCCGAAGGTCGCGCCGCCCGTCATCGCCCGGCGCGGGTCACGCGGCCGCGACCTCGGATTGCTCCTTGGCGATCGTCTTCATCAGCGCCTCGTACGAGTCGGCGAACTTTTCGACCCCTTCCTCCTCCAGCTCGCGCGTGACCTCGGCGAGGTCGATCCCGACCTCGGCCAGCAGCTCCATCCGCCTCCGCGCTCCGTCCAGCTCGTCGTAGATCGAGATCGACGGATCGCCGTGGTCGCGGAACGCCTCGAGCGTCTCCGGTGGCACCGTGTTCACCGAGTCGGGGGCCACCAGCTCGTCGACGTACAGGGTGTCCCGGTAGTCCGGGTTCTTGGTCGAGGTCGAGGCCCACAGCGGGCGCTGGACCCGGGCTCCGGCGTCGGCCAGACGGGCGAAGCGCGCGGTCTCGCGGAACCGCTCCTCGAACGCGTGGTAGGCCAGACGCGCGTTGTCGATCCCGATCCTGCCCTTCAGCGACCGGATGCGCTCCTTCTCCTGTTCGCTCGAGACCTTCTCGAGCAGGGCGTCGAGCCGGCCGTCGACCTTGCTGTCGACCCGGCTGACGAAGAAGCTCGCCACCGAAGCCAGGCGGTCGATCGGCTCGCCCGCGTCCAGCCGCTCCTCGAACGCCGAGAACCAGGCGTCGATCACCTGGTGGTAGCGCGGCACGGCGAACAGCAGCGTGATGTTGACGTTGATTCCCTCGGAGAGGCAGGTGCGAATGGCCGGCAGACCCTCCTCCGTGCCGGGGATCTTGATCATGACGTTGGGGCGGTCGACCTCCTTCCACAGCCGGCGCACCTCGTCGATCGTGGCGTCCGTGTCGCGGGCCAGGCTGGGGCGAACCTCGATCGAGACGAATCCGTGGCGGCCCTGGCTCTCCTCGTACGTGTCGGCGAACAGGTCGCAGGCGCGCCGGATGTCGGCGACCGCGATGCGCTCGAACACCTCGTCGGGGTCCAGGTCGGCGCCCGCCTCGCGGATGTCGTCGTCGTACATGTCGCTGTCGCCGATCGCATTGTCGAAGATCGTCGGGTTGGACGTCATGCCGGCGATCCCGTCCTCGTCGATCAGCTTTCGCAGGCCTCCTTCCTCGAGCAGGTCGCGGCGGATGTAGTCGAGCCACAGGCTCTGGCCGTTCTCGGCCAGGGTCCGGATCGGATTGTCGCGGTTCATCGTGGAACCTCCTCGATCAGTGCGCGTCGAAGATGCCGGCTCGCGCGTCGCGTTCGATCTCGGCGACCTTCTCGCGGCGGCGCACGTGGCGCTCGGCCCCGGAGAAGCGCGCCGCCAGGAACACCGCCACGAGCTCGGCCGCCAGCTCGGGGCCGATCACGCGCGCGCCGAGCGCGAGGACGTTCATGTCGTCGTCCTCGACTCCCTGTCTGGCGGAGAACGTATCGTGAGCCATTGCCGCCCGGACAGAAGGCATCTTACACGCCGCCACGGCGACGCCCACCCCGCTGCCGCACACGAGGATGCCGCGCTCGGCATTGCCCGTCAGGATGGCGCGTCCCACGGCGCGGGCGTAGTCCGGGTAGTCGTCGCCGGGCTCCAGGCTGGTCGCACCGCAGTCGAGCGGCTCGTGCCCGACGTCCTCGATCGCGCGCACGATCCGCGGCTTGAGGGCGAACCCGGCGTGGTCGCAACCGACGGCGACGATCATCCGGTCACGATAGCAGGCGCCCCGCCCGGCGACCAAGCGCGAGACGTGGCGTCAGTCGGCGAGGAACCCCGTGGCCCGCGGTCGCACCTTCAGCGGACTGGTCGGCAGGCCCGCTCGGGGACCGCCCTCGTTGAAGGCCCGCGGGGCGACGTCGTTCGGGCCGTCCGGGTGGAACAGCGCGGCGAGGAGCTGGATCTGACCCCTTCCCGGCCCGAGCTCGAACTGACCGCCGCCGTACATCGCCACCGAGCGCTCGTAGCACCAGGCGTAGAACTCCAGCAGCCGCGCCAGCGACCCGAAGCGCGACGGCTTGACGTTCAGGCAGCGTGGCTCGAACGGCAGGGCCTCGGCGTCGGCGACGGAGTGTACCGGCGCGTCGAACGTCAGCCGCGCGGCGTACGGCTCGAGGACCGGCCAGGTGCGCGCGTCGACCCACGGGTCCTCGATCCACGCGTCGGGGAACCCCTCGCAGACTCGGCGGTAGAGCGCGGGATCGGGATCGAGCCCGACGCCTTCGACGTCGCCGTAGTGGCCCTTGAGGTCGACGGTCGCGACGGCCCCCGTCGCGGCCAACCGGGCGACCGTCTCGTCGGTCCATTCCGACCGCGCGTCGAGCTTGAAGCGCAGACCCGGGAACAGCCGACGCCAGTCCTCGATGCGCTCGTTCCGCGAGACGACGAACTCGACCGGTCGCGGCGCGTGGCCGACGGCCTCGGCCAGGGAGCGGCCAGCCTGCCGCAGGGCGAGGTCCAGGGCGCTGCTCTCGAACGCCCACCGGCGGTAGTCCGGCAGGTCCGCGGGCAGGGCGCGGGAGAACGAGTCGACGGTGTGATCCCCTGCTACGTCGGGCGGCGGACCCGCCCGGAAGGCGCGCTGCGCGTCGATCTCGTAGGTGACGTCCTCGCCGACGCCGCGCTCGCCCCAGCCGATCAGATGGACCAGGGTCGTCGTGCGCTCGAAGTCTCCCGGGAACTCGCGGGACAGGGCCTCGAGCTCGACGCGCTCGATCCGCACCGGCAGCGGGAGGAGGCGGCCGGCGGCGTCGTTCGCGCGGTGGGGCGTCAGCCGACTCCGGATGGCGCGCCGAGGAGCTGTCGGACGGCATGGGCGATCGCTTCGGCGGAAAAGCCGAACTTCTCCAGGTTCGTCTCGCCCGGAGCGGAGGCGCCGAAGCGATCGATTCCGATGGCTGTCCCGGAGTCGCCGATCCAGCGCTCCCAGCCCAGCGTCGCCCCGGCCTCGACCGAGACCCGGGCCCGGACGTGGGGCGGCAGCACGGCGTCGCGATACGCCGCGTCCTGGGCTTCGAAGATCTCCCACGAGGGCATCGAGACGACGCGCGCCCGTATGCCGGAGTCGGAGTCGGCCAGCAGACGGCGCGCCTCGAGCGCCTTCCACACCTCGGAGCCGGTGGCGATCAGGATCGCGTCCGGCGTCCCGTCGGCGTCGGCCAGGACGTAGGCCCCCCGGCGAAGCCCGTCCGCCGGAGCCAGCTCGGCGCGGTCCAGCACGGGCAGGCCCTGCCGGGAGCAGACGATCGCCACCGGCCCCTCGTCGTGGGTCATCGCCCAGCGCCACGCCTCGGTCGCCTCGGCCGCGTCGGCGGGCCGGATCACGACCAGGTCGGGCATCGCGCGCAACGACATCAGATGCTCGATCGGCTGGTGGGTCGGGCCGTCCTCGCCGAGGCCCACCGAGTCGTGGGTCCACTGATAGATGACGGGCAGCTTCGAGATCGCGGCCAGGCGCACGGCCGGTCGCATGTAGTCGCTGAACACGAAGAACGTGGCGCAGAACGGGCGCACGCCGCCGTGGTACGCCAGCCCGTTGGTGATCGATCCCATGCCGTGCTCGCGGACGCCGTAATGGAAGTTGCGTCCCGCGCCGGACTGTCCGTCGAACGCCTCCGCGCCGTCGAGCGACGTCTTGGTCGACTCGGCCAGGTCGGCGTCGCCTCCGATGACCCACGGCACCCGGCGGGCGATCGCGTTGAGCGTCTTTCCGGCCGCGTTCCGCGTGGCGACCTTCTGTCCCGGCTCCCAGCTCGGCAGGTCGGCGTCCCATCCCTCGGGGAGCTCGCCGGCCAGCGCCAGGCGCCACTCCTCGGCCAGATCGGAATTCTTCCCGGCCCACGCGGCGAACGTCTCGTCCCATTCGCGCCGCGCCTCGCGTCCACGATGCGTCGCGTCCATTCGCTCGCGAACCTCGGCCGGAACGTAGAACGTGTGGTTCGGCCACTCCCAGCCGAGGGCCTTCTTGGTCGACACGACTTCCTCTTCGCCGAGCGGCGAGCCGTGCGCTTCGTGGCTGCCGGCCTTGTTCGGCGAGCCGTAGCCGATCGTCGTCTCGACGACGATCAGGCTCGGGCGGGTGGTGTCGGCGCGGGCCGCCTCGATGGCGTCGTCGATGGCCGCCAGGTCCGTGTTGCCATCCTCGACCTCGAGCACCTGCCAGCCGTACGCCTCGTAGCGCTCCGCCGTGTCCTCGCGCGTCGACTGGGCCAGCGGCCCGTCGAGAGTCACGTGGTTGGAGTCGTACAGGGCGATCAGCTTGCCGAGGCGCAGGAAGCCGGCGATCGCGCTGGCCTCGGCGGCGACGCCCTCCATCAGGTCCCCGTCCGAGGCGATGGTGTACGTCCAGTGGTCGACGATCGTCCCGCCCGGGCGGTTGTAGCGGTGTGCCAGCCAGCGCTCGGCGATGGCCATGCCGACGGCGTTCGAGATGCCCTGACCGAGCGGCCCGGTCGTCGCCTCGACGCCGGGGGTCAGGCCGTACTCCGGATGGCCGGGCGTCTTCGAGCCCCACTGGCGGAAGCGCTCGAGCTCCTTCATCGGCAGGTCGTAGCCGGTCAGGTTGAGGAGCGAATACAACAGCGCCGAGCCGTGCCCGCCGGACAGGACGAACCGATCGCGGTCGGGCCACGCCGGATCGGCGGGGTCGTGCTCCAGCCAGCGCTGCCACAGGACGTAGGCCATCGGCGCCGCGTCGAGCGGCAGCCCGGGATGACCCGAGTTCGCCTTCTGCGGCTGGTCGATGGACAGGGCCCGGAGGGCGTTGACGCAGAGCCGGTCCAGGTCGTCGAACGGGGCGCGGCGCGACATGGAGCGTCCAACGTAGCCGCCTCGGCCCGCGACGCAACTCCCCCGACTCGGTCCTGCAACCTCCCTGCGCCGTGCCCCGTATGGATTCCAGCGGTTGGAATCGCGCTCAGTCACATGGTACACTGTGTATGGTGGGAACCCAGGGCAGAAAGGAGCACCACATGCTTCGACGCACGTTCGTCCCATTCCTCGTCCTGACCGTCGTCGTCGCGGGAGGCCTCGCGCTTCCGACGGCGACGCTCGCGCAGGGCACGATCTCGGGCTCCGTGACCGACCAGGACGGTGCGCCCATCGGATTCGCCCAGGTCTCGATCCAGGGGACGGACCTGGGAACCGTCGCCGACCAGTCCGGCGCGTACACCATCCGCGGCGTGCCGGCCGGCTCGCACGTCGTCCAGACAACCGTGCTGGGCTACCGCACCCAGACGGCGACGGTGCAGGTGCCGGACGGAGGCAGCGCGACCCAGGACTTCGCGCTGGGCCAGGATTACTTGGGGATGGAGGCCATCGTCGCCACGGCCCAGCGCACGCCGCGGCTCAAGCTCGAGACCAGCACGGCGGTCACGACGCTGACGCCACGCGACATCCAGCGCGACGCGCCGCGTTCGACCGCCGACCTGCTCAAGGTCGTACCCGGCTTCTACGTCGAAAGCTCGGGGGGCGAAGTGGGCGGGAACCTGTTTGCCCGCGGCCTGCCGGCCGACGGGTCGTTCCGCTACGTGGCGCTCCTCGAGGACGGCATGCCGGTGTACGACTCGACCGAGCTGTCGTTCGTCAACGCCGACATCTTCGTCCGCGTCGACGACAACATCCAGAGCGTGGAGGCCGTGCGCGGCGGCAGCGCGGCCCTGTTCGGCTCGAATGCGCCGGGCGGGCTGATCAACTTCATCAGCAAGACGGGCGGACCCGCGACGACCGGCACGTTCGACGTCAAGGCCGCCCAGGCGGGTCTCGTCCGACTGGACGGCAACGTGAACGGCCCCCTGTCCGAGAGCGGCTGGCGCTACAGCCTGGGCGGTTTCTACCGCTATGACGACGGCATCCGCGACCCGGGATTCGCCGCGTCGAAGGGCGGCCAGATCAAGGCCAACGTCACGAAGGCCTTCAACGGTGGATATGTCCGCGTGTACGGCAAGTACCTCAACGACCGCAACATCTTCTACCTGCCGCTACCGCTCGAGAATCCGACCGATCCATCGTTCGTGGAGGGGTTCCCCGACGACGGGACGTTGACCAGCGAGGAGGGCGTGGGCAAACAGGTGCCGTTTCCGGACGGCTCGACCCTGACGCTGAACCTGGACGACGGACAGTACCAGAACGGCGGGTCGTTCCTCGTCGACCTCGGCTTCGACCTCGGCAACGACTGGTCGGTGCAGAACGCGTTCCGCTACATGAACATCGACCACCACTGGAACGCCATGCTGCCCTTCGACCTGCAGGACGCCGACACGTGGGCCCAAGGGTTCGTCGACGACACACCGAACGGCGCGAGCTACAGCCTCACGTACACCGACAACGGGCAGGCGTTCGACACGGCGAACGGCCTCGTCAACCTGGCCGGCGAGTGGTTCATCAAGCTCCCCATGACGAGCGTATCGGACCAGGTGCAGCTCAAGAAGGTGGCGGGCCGGCACGACTTCACGGTCGGTACGTACCTCAGCCACTACACGGCCGATCCGACGTGGCACTTCAACGACGTCGTGACCAACGTCCAGAACGCGCCGCGGTTCCTCGACCTGGCCGTCCGCAACGCCGCCGGCGACGTCATCAGGCAGGTAACCGACGAAGGTTTCCGCCAGTATCTGTCGCTATACCTCAACGCCGAACAGAGCGTGAACCTGGCGGCATTCTTCCTGGGCGACGACATCGACGTGACGGACCGCTTCGACCTCGACCTCGGCGTCCGGGTCGAGCACGACGCCTTCGATATCAAGAACGAGGATACCGGCTCGTTCGACGTCCAGGGCGGCACGACCGACGCCACAACGGGGCTGAACTTCGGTACCGGCGAGTTCACGCAGACCAATCGCGACTTCACCGAGTGGGCGTACTCGGCCGGCGGCAACTATCGGGTCAACGACTACGTGTCGATCTACGGCCGCGGGACGAGCGGCTACAAGATGCCGATCCTGGACAACGTCCGCAGTGCCGGCGACGAAGGAGCCCTCGAGGTCGAGAAGGTAGCCCAGGTCGAGGGCGGCCTGAAGGTCGGCTCACCCAAGCTGGGGCTGTCGGCCGTCGCCTACTGGCTGCGGATCAAGAACTTCCCGAGCGGGGACGTGGTCATCGACCCCGACACGGGGGCTACGGAGTTCGTCACGAACTTCGCCGGCGAGGCGCGCACGATCGGCACCGAGCTCGAGGTCGTGACCGCGCCCGTGCCGAATTTGCGGCTGAACGGAACGGCGACGTTCCAGAATCCCGAGTACCAGGAGTTCATCGTCCAGTCCAGCTCGACGTGCGCCAACCCGGTCGGCGAGAAGTGCGACCTGGCGGGTAACCGCGTGCGGCGCATCCCGCAGGTCCTGCTCGACGTGGGGGCGACGGTGGACATCGGCAACGCGAGCGTCAACGGCGATTGGTCGTTCATCGGCGAGCGGTTCTCGAACAACGAGAACACGATCACGCTGGACAGCTACAACGTCATCGACCTGGGCGCGGAGTACCGTCTCGTGGACTTCGGCGTGACGCTCAGCCTGGCGCTCAAGAACGTGGCCGATGCCGGGCCCGACGCGCTGACCGAGGGCAACCCGCGGCTTGACGAGAGCCGCCCCGCGCAGTCGCAGCTGTTCCTGGCGCGGCCCATCCTGCCACGGCGGCTGGAAGGCGGGATCTCGTACGACTTCTGATCCGGCTGTCGAGCAACGCGACGCCGCGAGAGTAGAGAGGGGCCCGGCCGAGAGCCGGGCCCCTCTTCGTTACAGCCGCTGACCGCCGGCCTCGTCGAACAGGTGGACGGCCTCGGGCGGGAAGCGGACCCGGGCCTTGTCCTCGGCGGCGACGGAGACGTCGATCGGCGCCACGACGACGAGGCGCTCGTCGCCCGGCGCGAGGCAGTGCACGATCTGGACGCTGCCGATCGGCTCGACGACGCTGACCACGACGTCGACGGCGTCCGGCCGGTCCTCATCGGAGAGGATCGCGTCGGGGGGGCGGATGCCGAGGGTCACCCGACCGGGGCGTGCCCCGTCCGACGGCTCGACGCGGACCACCGGACCTGCGTCGGCGTGGAATGCCCACCCGTCGCCGTCCGTCGTCAGCTCGCCGGCCAGGAAGTTCATCGCCGGGCTGCCGATGAATCCGGCC
>CAZCZH010000007.1:0-22268 GCA_964502985.1 uncultured Gemmatimonadales bacterium | reverse complement strand
CACGAAACGGTTGACGGGGCGGCGGTAGAGCTCCATCGGCGGGGCGACCTGCTGCAGGACGCCGTCCTTCAGGACGGCCACCCGGTCGCCCAACGTCATGGCCTCCTCCTGGTCGTGCGTCACGTAGATCATCGTCGCCGCGAGCCGGCGGTGGAGCCGCGACAGCTCGGCCCGCGTCTCGATGCGCAGCTTCGCATCGAGGTTGGACAACGGCTCGTCCAAGAGGAACGCCTGCGGCTCGCGCACGAGCGCCCGCCCGAGGGCGACGCGCTGGCGCTGTCCGCCCGAGAGCTGGGCCGGCTTGCGGTCGAGAAACGCGGCGATCCCCAGCGCCTCGGCGGCGTGCTGGACGCGGCGCTCGATCTCCTCGTGGGCCGCCTTCCGGATGCGCAGCCCGAAGCTCAGGTTCTCGGCGACCGTCATGTGCGGGTACAGGGCGTAGCTCTGGAACACCATCGCGATGTCGCGCTCCTGCGGCGGCAGGTTCGTCACGTCGCGCTCGCCGATCCGGATCGTGCCACCGGTCGGCGTCTCGAGCCCGGCCACCAGGCGCAGGGCCGTCGACTTGCCGCACCCCGACGGGCCCACCAGGACGAGGAACTCGCCGTCGGCGACGTCCAGCGAAAGGTCGCGCGAGGCGACGTGGCCGTTGGGGTACACCTTGTCGACGTGCTCGAGCGCGACTCGCGCCATCAGCGCCTCCTTCCCGGGAATCCGCTCATCCTTTGACCGCGCCCGCCGTCAGGCCCTGCACGATGCGCCGCTGGAAAGCCAGCACCAGCGCCGCGACGGGGGCCGTGGCGACGATCGCCGCGGCCAGGATCTGGCCCCACGGGACCTGGTACTGGCCGCGGAACAGGGCGATCGCCACGGGCACCGTCTGGCGCTCGGGCCCGAGGGTGAACGAGAGGGCGAACAGGAACTCGTTCCAGCAGTAGATGAACGTCAGGATGCCCGTCGTGGCGAGCCCCGGCACGGCCAGCGGCAGCATGACGCGGGTGAAGCTCTGCCAGCGGCTCGCCCCGTCGACCAGCGCGGCCTCCTCGAGGTCGGCCGGGAGCTGGCGGAAGAACCCCACCAGGAGCCACACCGTGAGCGGCATGGCGAACGTCAGGTACGGCAGGATCAGACCCGGGTACGTATCGATCAGACCCAGCGCCCGAAGCAGCATGTACAGCGGGCTGACGATCGAGATCTGGGGGAACATCGTGACCGCCAGGATGAACCCCAGGATGGCGCGCTTGCCGCGGAACCGCAGCCGGGCGATGGCGTACGCCGCGAACGACCCCACGACGACGCAGAACAACGTCGTCGCCGACGCGACGACGATCGAGTTGCGGATCGGGATCCAGAACCGGCGCTCGGCGAACAGGGCCCGGTAGTGGTCCAGGACGAGGGTCGTCGGCCACAGCGACGGGCGCTGGAACAAGGTCGCCTCGGGGGTCAGCGAGGCCACCACCGCCCAGTAGAACGGGAACGCGATCGCCGCCACGAGGACCGCCAGCAGGACGATCGCCGCCCAGCGCGTCAAGCCGCGGGTCATCGGACGTCCCCGGTCAGGTCGACGTTCA
This sequence comes from uncultured Gemmatimonadales bacterium, assembly GCA_964502985.1. GTDB lineage: Bacteria > Gemmatimonadota > Gemmatimonadetes > JACCXV01 > JAHWKZ01 > CAZCZH01. The sequence goes on along the minus strand of CAZCZH010000007.1, from coordinate 20,697 downwards.
GCACCTTCAGGTAGAACAGCGCCAGGCCGAACGTGATCGCGAACACGACGATCGACAGCGCCGAGCCATAGCCGAACTCGAGGTTCTGGAGAAGCGCGGTGAACGTGTACAGGGCGAGCGGCTCGGTCGACGTGCCGGGCCCGCCGCCCGTCAGCACGTAGATCAGGTCGAACACGCGGAACGCGTCCAGCGTGCGGAAGATGAGGACCACCAGGAGCGCCGGCTTGAGGAGCGGCAGCGTGATCCGCCGCAGTTGCCACCATGCGTCGGCGCCGTCGACGGCGGCCGCCTCGTACAGCGACGCGTCGATGTTCTGCAGGCCCGCCAGCAGGAGCAGGGCCACGAACGGGGTCGTCTTCCAGACGTCGGCCAGGATGACGGGAATCCACGCCGACCAGGCGTGGACGAACCATACCAGCGGGTGATCCAGGACGCCGACCGACACGAGGACCGCGTTGGCGATCCCGGCCTGGGCGTCGAACAGGAAGCGCCACAAGAGCGCCGACACGACGGTCGGGATGGCCCACGGGACGAGGACCGCGGCGCGCACCAGGCCACGGCCGCGGAACGCGCGGTTCATGGCCAGCGCCAGGAACAGACCCAGCACGAGCTCGAGGGCGATCGACGCGATGGTGAAGAACGTCGTGTGGAGCAGCGCGAACCAGAACCGCGCGTCGCCGGCGATCTGGGCGTAGTTGCCGAGCCCGACGAATGGCCGGCCGCGCCACGGCATGCGCAGGTCGTGGAGGTGCAGCGACTCCCACGCCGTCCAGCCCAGCGGGAACAGCGCGATCAGCAGGATCACGGCCAGCGCGGGGGCGACGAGCTTCCAGCCGAGGCGCCGCTCGGCGGCCTCCACGCCGCGCATCGGGACGCCGGGGACCGGCGGCCCCGCGGGCGCCGAGCCGCTCACCGGGCCGCCGCCGCGCGGCGTTGGAGTTCGTCTACTCCGGTCTCGCGGATCGTCCGGTTCATCTGCCGCGCGGCGTCGCGCAGCGCGTCCTCGGGCGTCGACTGGCCGACCAGCGCGCGATGCAGGTGGATCTGCAGGATCTCGGAGAGCTGCGTCCAGATCGGAGTCACCGGGCGCGGCACGGCCGCCGCGATGATGGCCCGCGCCCGGTCGGGCGGGATCGGCAGGTCGGCGGCCAGCCGAGGATCGTCGTACAGCGCCGGACGGGTCGGGAACTGGCCCGCCGCGCGAGCCCGCTCGAGCATGCGCTCGGGCGAGGTCAGGTACTCGATCACGCGCCACGCGGCCTCGGGGTGGTCGCTGTGAGCGTTGACGGCCAGCTGCGACCCGCCCAGCGCGGCCGAGGGGTGTCCGCCGGGCGCGGCCGGCATGGGAGCCACCGAGAAGCGCCCGGCGACCTTCGAGTCGGGCCCGTTCATCAGCGGGTAGGCGTACGGCCAGTTGCGCATGAACGCGCTGGTCCCGTTCTGGAAGGCGAAGCGCGTCTCCTCCTCGTGCCACGTCAGGACGTCGACCGGGGCCACCTTCCAGCGCCGGATCTCGTCGACGAGGAACGTCAAAGCGCGAACTCCGGCCGGGGAGTCGACGACGACCTGCCCGTCCGGCGTCATGATCCGCCCGCCGAAGCCGCCCAGGATCTCGATGAACGTCGTCACCAACCCCTCGTAGCGCGCGCCCTGCCAGACGATCCCCCGCGGCGGACCCTCCGGCCGATCCATGGCGGCGCGGGCCCGCTCGACGAGGCCGTCGAGCGTGGCCGGGGGCGAGTCCATCAGGTCGGTTCGCCAGTACAGCATCCCCACGTCGACGAACCACGGCACGGCGTACAGCCGTCCGCCCCATGTGTTGGCCTGGACCGTGGCCGGGAAGAAAGCCGTCGTGTCGGCCCCCAGCCGATCCAGCGGCAGGATCCATCCGGCCGCCGCGAACTCCGGTGTCCAGACGACGTCGAGCTGGAGGATGTCAGGGTCCTTGGCGCGGGCGTTCAGCCGCTGGACGTAGAGCTGGTGGCGCTGGGTGGCGTCATCGGGGACGCGCTGGAACTCGATCCGGATGTCCGGGTTCAGGCGCATGAAGTCGGCGGCCTGGCGCTGGAGCACCTGCGCCTCGACGCCTACCGCGCTGCCGGGAAACGTTGTGACGATCGGCCCACCCGCCTCGCGCCCCCCGCAGGCCGCGGCCAGCGGGATCAGGAGGATCGCGGCGAGGCCACGCGCTCGCATGGCGGGCGAGATTAGGACGCGCGGCGCCCGACCGCAACCGCGGTCACGCGTGGCGTCGCCGGGGGCCGGAGCTCAGTTCGCCAGCACGACGATCAGGATGATCAGGAGGAGCACGATGATGATCGTCGTCGTGGAGATCGTGATGACGTCGGCGTTGCCGCGATCGGTGCCGAGCTTCTCGTTCACCAACCGGGCCTGGGTCGCCGCCCGCTCGAGCTCGGCTCCGTGCAGCGCGATCAGGCTCGCCTCCGCCCTGTCGATGTCGAGACCCGCCACGCGTGCGGCGTGCTGGACCGGGGCCCGCTCCAGCAGATCGCGGATCATCTCGCGCTGGGCTTCCTCGTGGGCGTCGCCCTGACGCATCGCCAGCGCCGGCTCGGCCGACTCCACCGGATCGACCTGCTGGGCCCGTGCCGGGACCGCCACGAGACCGAGAAAGAGGAGCGCCACCACCGGGAACCACCGCTGTCCTGCCATCACGCACCTCCGTAGAAGGAAGATCTCGTCGTCCACGAAGCCCCGCCCCAACGTAGAGACAGGCTCCGGAGGCGGCAAGAACCCGGACCGCTGCTTGACAAGGGGCCGTGGCGCGCCCAGTCTGCGGTACGCTTTCCGCTCCCTCCTTCAGCGAGGCGCGCATGAACGAGGTCCGAGCCGACTCCGGCCAGCCCGTGCTGCCGTCGTGGCTCGCGATCCTGCTCGCGGCCGCGGCGGCGGTCGCGCTCGTCTACGGCATCCAGGCCGCACAGGGAATCCTGGTCCCGATCCTGATGTCGTTCTTCATTGCGGTACTGGCCGCGCGACCTGTTCGCTGGCTCGACGCGCACGGCCTGCCACACGTCCTGTCGGTGTCGGTGGTCATGATCGGGATCGTGGCCGTCCTCGCCCTGGTCTCGATCTTCGTCGGCTCGTCGATCAGCGACTTCACCGCGCGCCTGCCGGCCTATCAGAGGAGCCTTGGAGAGGCGCTGACGGACATCGTCGCGCGATTCGGCCACCATACGCCGGTGCGGGTCGAGGACTGGGTGGCACAGATCGAGCCCGGCTCGGCCATGCGCCTCACGGCGACCGTGCTGGACTCGGTCAAGGACGTCTTCGCCAACGCCCTGCTGATCCTCCTGACGGTGCTGTTCATCCTTCTCGAGATCGGCAGCTTCCCCGGCAAGGCGCGCGTCATTCCAGGGGGCTCGCTGCGGACGCTGCGAGACTTCTCGCGCTTCGCCAGCGACCTCCAGCGCTACCTGAACCTGAAGACGGCGATCTGTCTCGCCACGGGCATCGCCGTCGGATTGTGGGTCGCCTACCTGGGGATCGATTTCGCCCTCCTGTGGGGACTCCTCGCCTTCCTGCTGAACTACGTGCCGACGCTCGGCTCGTTCGTGGCGGCGATCCCCGCGGTGCTGCTGGCGTTCATCCAGCTCGGTCTCGGGACGGCGGTGACCGCGGCCGTCGGCTACGCGATCATCAACCTGGTCATCGGCGGATTGCTCGAGCCGCGCCTGACGGGGCGTGGCTTCGGACTCTCGCCGCTCGTCGTGTTCGTCTCGCTTCTGTTCTGGGCGTGGATGCTGGGGCCGGTCGGGGCGATCCTGTCGGTGCCGCTGACGATGACCATCAAGTTCGCGCTGGAGGCATCGCCGCGGACGCGCTGGATCGCGATCCTGCTGGGGCCCGCGGAGACGACGGAGCAGACGCCCCTGCCGAAAGACTGACCGTCTGCATCCGCTCGGTCGTCAGCGCGCCAGCCGTCGAACGGTGTCGAACTCGGCGCGCGTCACGGGCTGGATCGAGAGGCGATTGCCACGGCGCAGGACGCCCATCTCGGCGAGCGACGGCTCGGCCTTGAGCCGGTCGCGCGTGACGGGCTCGGGGAACGTCTCCACGTGGCGCACGTCGACGCACCACCAACGCGGATCGTCCGGGCTCGACTTCGGGTCGTGGTAGCGGTGCCCCTTGTCGAACTGCTTCGAGTCCGGGTGCGCCTCGCCGGCGACCTCGGCCAGCCCGTAGATCCCCAGGACGTCGGCGTTCGAGTGATAGTACAGTATCGGGTCGCCGGGCCGCATCTCGTCGCGCATATAGTTCCGCGCCTTGTAGTTGCGGATCCCCCACCACTCCGTCTCCCCGTCCCGCTCGAGGTCCTGGATCGAGTACACGCCGGGCTCGGACTTGATCAGCCAGTGCTTGCGCGCCATGGCCGGCAATATAGCGTGACGCCATGACACGCGACGTCCGTGAGCTACTGGCCCTCGAGCCGACGCCCGGGGCGCACGCCGCGATCCGCGCCCTGTGGAAGGCGCACTCGATCGCCGAGGATGGGCGCGACCTGGACGGCCTGATCGCCACCCTGACGCCGGACTGCGTGTACGAGATCGTCCCGACGGATCACCGCTGGGAGGGGCACGCGGGGGCGCGGGAGTTCTACCGCGGGCTCCTGGGCGCCTTCCCCGACGTCCGGTTCGATCTGACGGACATCGTCATCGGGCCGCAGGGCGTGTGCGAGGAGGCGCGGCTGACGGGAACGCATGCCGGCGACTGGCTCGAGTTTCCGGCCAGCGGGCGGAAGGTCGACTTCCCGGTGGTGATCTTCTTCCCGTGGGACGCCGAGCGCCGGCTGTTCCGCGGCGAGCGCGTCCACTTCGACGCCCGGGTGGCGGGTCTCGAACGAGGGGCTCCACAAAGAAATTTGTAAGATGCTCGCTCGGAAGGGGCTTCAGCCGCGCGGCTTGAAGCCCAACCCGGTGAGCCGCTGGCGCACCTCGGCGATCCGCCGCTGGAGCGCGGGATCCGCGTCGCGCCAGTACGCGAGCGCGGTCTCGTACTGCTCCTTGGCCTCGTCGACCCGGCCCAGGCGCTCGTAGACCTTACCCAGCTCGACGGCGGCGAAGGGATCGAACCGCTCGGACTGGTAGTACGGGATGGCCTCTTCCGGACGCCCGAGGTCGACGAGGAGCCCGGCGATCGTCCAGCGGAGGGCGAAGTTGACGGGGATCCAGGGGGGCCAGCCGGTAGCCTTCCGCTGACCCTCCTGGAGCAGGGCCAGGGCGCGCTGCCGGTCGCCCCGCTGGAGGGCGGCGTAGCCTTCGAGGGCCCGCATCCGCCCCTCGACCTGGCCGGCCGCGAGCGTGTCCCCGCTCGCCAGGAGCGTTTCGCGCCGGACCTCCTCGCGCGTCACGGCCGCACGCACGGCATCCGAGCGGCCGTCCCGGGCCGCCAGGACGGCGGCGAACCACGAGTCGGGGAACAGGCTGTCGGCGGTCGCCGCCGCTCGCAGCTCGGCCGGATCGACTTTCACCCCCCGCTGGTCGAGGATGAACAGGAACGCCGTCCTGAAGCTCGGTGCCGGCAGGTCCCCGCCCTTCCGCAGGACGCGCTCGATCGTCTCGACGCGGCCGCCGTACCACGAGAACAGGGCGAGCTGCACGACCGGACCGCCGTTCTCGACGATCGCCTTCGCGCTGGCCAGGCCCAGCGGGAGGAATCGCGGGGCGGTGAGGAGGTAGGCCGGCTGCACCGGGGGCGGGAGCGTGTCCAGCGCGGCGAGGGCCGAAGCCCGCTGGGACGGGGAGCCCCAGGCGAGCGTCGCCCCCAGCCGGTAGCGATGCGCCTCGCGGGTCCCGGGAGCCAGCCGCTCGAACCGCGACACGAGGTCGAGGGCCCGCGCGCTGTCGGCGTCGTAGAACGCGTACTCGATGGCGTGCTGGTAGTACGGGGCGAAGGTCGGGTCGAGCTCGATGGCCCGGGCCAGGGTGCGCTCGGTCTCGTCCGGCTGGACGAGGAGCTGGTCGCCGAAGTGGACGTAGTGTTCGCCCAGCAGATACACGAGCTCCGGGTCGTCCGGATAGCGCTGGACGGCCGAGCGCAGGGGCCCGAGCATGGTCATCGAGCCCGAATCCAGGGCGCGCAGGGCCAGGACCCGGATCCGCTCCCTCTCCGGGAGGCGATCGGAGTAGCGCGCGGCCCGCCCGATGGCCTCGTTCAGCGCGGCCGGATCGCCGCCGTGGAGCCAGCCGATGGCCTCCGCGATGCGGCCCCACGCGAGGGCGAACGTCGAGTCGGCGGCGATGGCCTCGCGATAGTCCGCCAGGGCCCCCGTCCAGTCCGCCTTGCGGTACAGGAGCTCCCCGTCGAGGTACGATTTGAGGGCCGGCAGCGAAGCGGTCGTGACGCGCGCCAGGTCGATCCGCGGGAGGTCGGCCGCGTCGCCGCCGAGGATCGCCTGCAGGGACTCGATCGACAGCCGGTCGACGAGCATGTACACCGAGTCCGGCGCTCCCTGGACCTGGGCCTGGCCGATGCTCCGGCCGGTGCCCAGGTCGTAGATGTCGGCGTTGAGCCGCAGGTCGCGGCCCAGGGCCACCGCCGATCCGACGAGGGCGTAGCGCGCCCCCGTCCGGCGGGCGACGTCGAGCGACGTCTCGAGATCCGGCTCCTCGCCCTTCACCGTCTCGTGCCATCGCGCGAGCACGGTCCGGCTGTCGATGGCGCGCAGCCCCGCCGCGCCATCCAGGTTCGAGCCGATCAGGTCGACGGCGCCCTCGCGCCACGTGTCGAGGCCCGGCCCCTGGACGGAGAACGGCAGCACGGCGATCCCCGGCGCGGCGTCGGCCCGCGCCTCCTCCGGCGCGAAGCTCCGGCCACGGTCCTTGACGACGACGTACAGCCCGGCCGCGCCGAACAGCATGGCGAAGGCGAACGCCCCGCCGGCGATCGCCCGGCCCCACGTGAGGTGGGGGAGCTCGCCTCGCGTCAGCGAGCGGGCCGCGCCCTTCAGGTCGACCTCGCGCGAGCCGGGGAGCTCGCCGCGCGCCGTCCGGGCGAGGGTCTGCGGCCGGGCCTGGACCCAGGCCGTCGCGGCGACGACGAACAGCCCGACGACGAGCAGCACCAGGGCGACCCCGGGGATCCAGCCCGGCAGGTCGAGCGCCGCGCGCAGGACGAGCGTCACGAGGAACGCGGCCACCCCGCCCGCGGCGTAGATCGCGGCCACGCGCAGCGGCCGGGTGGCGCGCACGCGCTCGGCGAGCGACGCCTCGTGGGCCGCCGCCAGCTCGGCGGCGTCCTCCGGGATCCCCGTCAGCGCGTAGATCCTCCATTCGCCCGCGATCCCCTTGAGCGGGTGCCGACCGCGATCCTCGAACTCGAAGTCCGAGCCGGCCTCGGCGTCGCGCAGCGTGCCCGACACGAGGATCTCTCCGGCTCCGGCGAGGGCCGCGACGCGGGCGCCGATGTGGACGGCGATTCCGCCCACGTCGCCGTCCTCACGCTGGACCTCGCCCATGTGGAGACCGCAGCGCACGGCGAGGTCGAGCTCGCCGACCGCGTCGCGGATGGCCGCCGCGCACACGAGCGCCATGCCCGGGCTGTCGAACACGGCCAGGAAGCCGTCGCCCGCCGTGCCGATCTCGTGGCCCGCGTGGCGCCGGAGCTCGTCGCGGACGGCCTCGTGGTGGGCGCGCAGGACCTCGCGCCAGCGGCGATCCCCGAGCTCCATGGCGCGCTCGGTCGAGCCGACGATGTCGGTGAACAGAACGGTGGCGATCGTGCGACCGCTCTCCACGCGTCTCCTCTCGCGTCCTCGTGACGGGGATCGAATGGGCGGAAAAGTTCCAATATGACCGGGGCGCGTCACGGGCGAAAGTGAGACCCGGACGGCGGTCGGGGAGGCCTCTTGACAGGACCCGAACAAAGACCGAAACTAGGTGGATGGCGCATCCCACGATCCGCGGCCGCGGAGCGGCCCACAACCCACCCAACCGGTTCGAGCCGATCGAGGTCGAGCTGGACGCGCGGGTCGAGGCCGAGGATCCCGGTCCCGAGACGCGCTTCTTCCGCGACGCCTCGCGCTCGATCGTCGCCACGAACGACAGCCCGGACGTCGGCTTCGACGCCAGCGTGAACCCGTACCGGGGATGCGAGCACGGGTGCGTCTACTGCGCGGATGGAGAGACTCCGATCCTCCTCTGCGACGGGAAGACACGCGTCCTGGCCGAGGTCCGCCCCGGAGACCGGGTCTATGGGACCCGGCGTGCAGGGCGTTACCGCCGATATGCCGAGAGCCTGATCCTCGACCACTGGGAGACGCGGCGCCCGGCCTACGCCGTGACCCTGCAGGAGGACACACGCCTGGTCGTCGGGGCGGACCACCGGTTCCTGACCCTGCGCGGCTGGAAGTTCGTGACCGGGACCGAGCAGGGAGCCGATCGGCGACCTCATCTCACGACCAACGACGTACTCCTCGGAGTCGGACGCCTGGCGCGCACGAGGCCCTCTTCGACGGAGTATCGGCACGGATATCTGTGCGGGATGATTCGCGGCGACGGGCATCTGGCGATCCACGACCATACGCGCTCGACGGGAAGCCGAGGTCGACTGTACCAGTTCCGCCTCGCGCTCATCGACCGCGAGGCCCTCGACCGCACAGCCCATTACCTGCGGCTCTCGGCCGTGGAGACGAGGCCCTTCCGTTTCAGCCCGGCGAGGGAGGGACGCCGCGAGATCCGCGCGATCCGAACGGCATCGAGGGAGTCGTTCGAGCGAATCACCGAGCTCGTTCGATGGCCCGGGCTCCCTTCGGATGAATGGTGTCGCGGTTTCTTGGCAGGGACGTTCGACGCCGAGGGGAGCTTCAGCGGCGGAAGCCTGCGGGTATCGAACACCGACTGGAGCGTGATCGAGGAATTCGTCGCATCCGCGGGGCGGTTCGGTTTCCGCGTGGACGTGACGTCGCAGGCGAAAAATCGCGCGAAGCCGATTTCGTCGGTCAGCATAGCGGGTGGCCTGTCCGAGTCCCTGCGCTTCTTCCACACGACCGATCCGGCGATCGCCCGCAAGCGCAAGATCGCGGGTCGAGCGCTCAAGGGGGGGCCTGCCCTGCGGGTCGTCTCGATCGAGCCCCTGGGAGTCCGGACCCTGTTCGACATCACCACGACGACGGGCGACTACATCTCCGACGGGACCGTGAGTCACAACTGCTACGCCCGCCCGACTCACGAGTACTTCGGCCTGTCGGCGGGGATCGACTTCGAGACGCGGATCTTCGTCAAGCGGGACGCGCCAAAGCTGTTGCGCAGGAAGCTCGAGTCGCCGCGCTGGGAGCCGCGCGTCCTCGCCATGAGCGGGGTGACCGATCCGTACCAGCCGGTCGAGCGCCGGCTCGGCGTCACGCGGGGCTGCCTGGAGGTCCTGGCCGAGTTCCGCAACCCGGTGGCCATCGTCACCAAGAGCGGCCTCGTCACGCGCGACGCGGATCTGCTGGCGGAGCTGGCGGGCCACCGCGCGGCGGTCGTCAGCCTGTCGATCACGACGCTTCGCAACGAGGTCCAGCGGGTGATGGAGCCACGCGCCGCGACGCCGACCCGGCGGCTGGAGGCGATCCGTCGCCTGACCGACGCCGGCGTGCCGTGCGGCGTGATGGTGGGGCCCGTGATCCCGGGGCTCACCGACCACGAGATGCCGGCGATCCTCGAGGCGGCCGCCAATGCGGGGGCCGTCCGCGCCGGGTGGATCATGCTGCGCCTGCCGCACGGCGTGAAGGAGCTGTTCGCCGAGTGGCTGGAGCGCCACTTCCCCGAGCGGCGCGGGAAGGTGCTGAACCGGCTGCGGTCGTTGCGCGGGGGACGGCTCAACGACCCGCGATTCGGCGCCCGCATGCGCGGCGCGGGTCCGTTCGCCGATCAGGTGCGGGCGATGTTCGACGTGGCGTGCCGCCAGGCGGGGCTGAACCGGGTCCCGCTCGAGCTCTCGACGGCCGCCTTCCGGCGGCCGGCGAGCGGGTCGCAGCTGCCCCTGTTCGAGGCCGGGACGTGAGCGCGGGCGTCGTGCTCGCGCGGCCGGCCCGCTCGCGTGCCGATGCACCGCGGGCGGATGGGCCGCGGGCGGAGCCGGGCCTCTCCCCGGCACCCGTCCTGCGGCCGCTCGAAGGTGCGGGGAACGATCCCGCGTGGGCCGTCGACCCGTACCCCGGGGCGGCCCGGCTCCACGCCTTCGCCGATCGGGGTCACGCGTTCGGGGCCGGGGATCCGGGTGGTGCCGAGCGGGCGTTCTTCACCGGGCGGTTGGGGTCCACCCTGCGCCGGGATCTGACGCGTGTGGGGCCGGGGGAGATCGTCGCGCTGGGACATCGAGCGGAGCCATACCCGCAGACCGAGAAGCGGCACGTCCGGACGCGGAGCGTCCTGCGCGCGTTGCTCGAGACGGAAGGCCACACCCTGCGGCTGACGACGCGCTCGGATCTCGTGATCCGCGACCTCGAGCTGCTACGGGAGGTCGCCCGGCACCACGTGCTGCGCGTCGACATGGAGATCCCGACCCCCGACCGGCGCCTGGCGTCAGCGCTCGATCCGGCCGCCCCGCGCCCCGACCTGCGGCTCAAGGCGATCAGCGAGCTGGCGGCGGAGGGCGTGCCGGCGGGCCTGGTCCTGGCGCCGATCCTCCCCGGGATCGGCGACGACCCGGGGGCGCTCGACGCGCTCGCCGCTGCGGCGGTCGCGGCGGGGGCGGTGGAGCTGCGCGCCGTGGCCGCGTGCCTCGCGCCGTCGGATCTCGCACGGCGCTTCCCGTGCCTCGAGCGCGAGTTCCCCGACCTGTTCGACCGCCACCGGAGACGCTACGCGCGCTCGGCGCTCGTTCCGGACGACGTGCGGGAAGGCCTGGACGACCTCGTCGGCGGGATGCGGCGAAGACATGGATTGGCGGGGGGATGGACGACGCGGTGCGAGGCGACGCCCGTCCTGCGGGGACCGCAGCTGGACCTGTTCTAGCGACCGACGGTCGGGAACGTCAGCGGACGACCGGCAGGACGACGTCGAGACGCGCCTGGCGACACTCCGGCGGGCAGTCCGGGCCGTTCGGTCGGGACGTGACGTATTCGGGGACGAACTCCTGGCGGAACCCGAGATCCGCCCCGTCGATCTCGATGAAGACTCGCGGCGGAGTGAAGTCCGACACGAAGACCGTCGGTTCGCACGGGTGGGCCGGATCGCATTCGATGGTGCGGGTCGAGTCGGAGTCGGCGCTCAGCCGGATCGTGAAGTCGGCGGGCAGATCGCCAGACAGGTCCAGCGTCAGTCCGCTCTGGCAACCGATCAGCGTGCATGCGCGCGGGCCGGAGGCGTCCTCGTCGCAGGCCGCGGCGAGGGCCGTCAGCGCGATCGCCAGACCGAGGACGACGCGCCTCATGCCCCGCGGTGCGCGGACTGGCGGACGAGGAGCGTCTCGACCTCGCGCCTTTCGGCGTCCGACCGCGAGTCGCGCAACAGGCGCGTCTCGCGCCCCTCCTTGACCGCCACGGGCACCCCGTCGCGATACACGACGCGGTTCCCGGGCAGCGCCGCGACCCGTTCGCCTGGAGTCAGGATCCCGACCAGGTTGAGCGGGTCGCCACCGCTGACGGCGACCAGCGCCCCCTCGAGCGGCCGGCGACGCGCGGCGCGCAGCGCCTCGACGGCCTCGGGCAACGCGTACTGCTCGCCGGCCAGGCCCTGGACGAAGCGGCCGCCGCGGATCTCGCCACGCATCTCGAGCCGTCGCAGGACCCGCAGGACGTCACGCCACGGTGCGAGCGGGGCTTCGCGCGCGAGGAGCTTCCGGGCGACGACTCCGTAGCGCTCGAGGAGCTGGCGCGCGAACGCCTCGACCCGCTCCTCGCGAGACTCGTCGTCCGCCTCGGGAGAGCCCGGGCGCAGGAGCGACCAGCGCCCGGCGACGGCAGCCCCCGTGTAGCGTGGTTGCCGCCCCGCCCGGCGGAGCGGCCTCCGGCGGCGGCGGCCTTCGGGCTGGAGGAGCGTTCGGAGCGCCTCCACGCCGTCGGCCGTCACCAGCCCCCACGAGACGAGCTCGCCCAGTCCGCGCTCGGCCATCGCCGGCAGGAGGCCGGTCCGTGCAACCAGATCCTGGAGGAACGCCGGGCCGCCGTCGCGGAGCGTCCCGAGGACGGTCCGGGCCTCGTGGGACAGGGCGTCGTCCGTCACCTCGGGGGTCGGCGCCAGGGCCATCCAGTCGGGCAGCGCCTCGCGGTCGAAGAACGCCAGCGGCGTATTCCGCACGGGTCCCGTGCGCGGATGCGAATCGACCCCGTTCGACGCGGGCGGCGGCACGAGTCGGCCCCACGCGTAGTGCCCGCCGAGACACACGACGTCGAGCCACGCCGGGTCGTAGTCCGGCAGGCGCGCCGGCAGGAGGTCCCGCTCCCACGCCACGGCCGGCGCGTCGAACGCCTGCAGCCGGTCGAGGACGGCCAGCAGGCCGCGCGGCCCGTCCGCCGCGGCGCGAGCCCCGATCCCGTGCCACGCCAGGAGGAAGCGCGTGTAGTCGGCCGGGGAGACGGGCTCGATCTCCGAGCGCAGCCGGTCGACCGTGGCGCGGTGGATACGCGCCAGGAGCCGGCGATGGCACCACTCGACGACGGTCTCCCCCACCCCGGGGGTGAAGCGCCCGCGCAGGATCGTGCCCTCCGCCTCGAGGGCGATCAGCGCCTGCTCGACGAGGGGGCGCTCGAGGCCGAATGTCGCGGACAGATCGCCCGCCGTCACGGGCCCGCTGCCTTCGAGCCGCCCACGCAGGAGGGCGGCCAGCGCCTCGCGCCCGTCCAGGTCCCGCTCGCGCAACCGCGCCGGGGCCCGGATGGCGGGCTCCAGCGCGAGGGCTTCGCCGTACGCGGCGCCGATCTCGGGCAATCGCTCGGCGGCGAGCCACAGCTCGCGCGGGCGCCCGTCGGCGCCGGGCGCCACGGCCCGTGCCGCCCGCCCCTCCGCGGCGAGAGTCGCGAGCCACCCGGTCCACGGCCCGGTCTCGGTCGCCGTCACCAGCCCCAGCCAGGCCAGCGCGTCGTGCGCCTCGTCGGCGTCCTCCGGCTCCGGCCACGCCTCGGCGCGCACGCGCTCGATCGCCTTGGCGTCGAGCGCGCCCAGGTCGTCGGCCGTGCGGAAGTCGAGCCCGCGCCGGGTCTGGACGGCGAGCGTCCGGCGCTCCTCGGCCGGCGCGTCGTCGAGGAATGCCCACGGCCGGGCAGTCAGGATCTCGTGCGCCATGGGCGACGGCTCCGGCACGTCGCGCGCGTGAAGCGTCAGCTCGCCGGTCCGGATCCGCGTCAGCAGGGACTCCAGCCCGTCGACGTCCATCGCCTCGACCAGGCAATCCTCGACGGTCTGGCGCACGATGGGATGCTCCCATGGCACCTGGATGTCGCCGACGATGTGCTCGAAGCACGCCGCGGCCTGCGGAAAGGCGGCCGCGAGGAGATCCTCGGCGCGCATCCGCTGGAGCTGGGCCGGAACCCTGCGCCCGGCGCTCCGGCGCGGGGCGGCCAGCGAACGCTCGACGTTCCACCGCCAGCGGGTCTGGAACATGGGCGCCGGCAACAGCGCCTGGACGAGCACCTCGCGCGCCGTCTCCGGCGACAGGTATCCGAACACGTCGCTCAAGGGGAACGAGTGCTGCGGGCCCAGCGACAGCACGATCGCGTCCTCGTTCGCCGCCGCCTGGAGCTCGAAGTTGAACGAGCGACAGAAGCGCTTGCGAAGCGCCAGGCCCCAGGCCCGGTTCATGCGCCCGCCGAACGGCGCGTGGAGCACGAGCTGCATCCCGCCCGCCTCGTCGAAGAATCGCTCCAGGACGAGGGTCTCCTGAGTCGGCACGACTCCCAGCACGCGACGGGTCGCGTCCAGGTACTCGACGATCTGCCGGGCTCCCGCTTCGGGCAGTCCGGGAATCGCCTCGACCAGCCAGCGGGCGGCGTTCGCGACGCCTCCGTCGAGGCGCGCCGCGACGTCGGCTCGCAGGCGGCTCACCTCCCGCGACAGCTCCGTCGTGCGGGCCGGCGCCTCGCCGAGCCAGAACGGGATCGTGGGCGGCGTGCCGGTGGCGTCGGTGACCCGCACGCGCCCGGTCTCGATCTTGTGGATGCGCCACGCCGCGTTTCCCAGTTGGAACACGTCGCCGGGCATCGACTCGATGGCGAAGTCCTCGTTGATCGATCCCACGACCTGCCCCTCGGGGTCGAGCACGACCTGGTAATCGGACGTGTCGGGGATCGCTCCGCCCGAGGTGACCGATACGAGGCGAGCTCCCCGCCGACCGCGGATCACGCCGTTGACCTCGTCGAAGTGGATGCGGGCCGCGCGGCGACCGCGCGAGGTGGCGTAGCCGTCGGCCAACATGCGCACGACGGCGTCGAAGTCCTTTCGCGGAAGGTCGCGGTACGGCGCCGCCCCGCGCGCCAGATCGAACAGTTCGTCGGCGTCCCAGTCGCGGGTCGCCGCCGCGGCGACGATCTGCTGCGCCAGGACGTCCAGCGGGCGCTCGGGGATCTGCAGCCGATCGAGCTCCTCGGCGCGCGCGGCCCGGACGAGCGCCGCGCACTCGATCAGCTCGTCGCGCGTCAGGGCGAACAGGCAGCCCCGCGCGACGGCCCCGCGCAGCCGGCCCGAGCGTCCCACGCGCTGGAGGAACGCGGCGATCGTGTGCGGCGACCCGATCTGACACACCAGGTCGATCGTGCCGATGTCGATGCCCAGCTCGAGGGACGCCGTGGCGACGATCGCACGCAGCTCTCCGGCCTTCAGCCGGCGCTCGGCGTCGAGCCGGCGCTCGCGGGCCATCGACCCGTGGTGCGAGGCGACCAGCTCCGCGCCGAGACGATCCGCGAGGTGCCGGGTGACGCGCTCCGCGAGGCGCCGCGTGTTGACGAACACGAGCGTCGTCCGGTTCTCCAGGATCAGTGCCGCGAGGCGGTCGTACACCTCGTCCCACGCCTCGTTGGACAGCAGCGCCTCGAGCGGCGAGCCGGGAATCTCGATCGCCAGCTCGGTCTCTCTCGCGTGGCCCTCGTCGACGACCGCGCACTCGCCGGACCGGCCCATCAAAAACGCGGCCACGTCCGCGATCGGCTTCACCGTCGCCGACAGACCGATCCTGAGCGGCGTTCGGCCGGCGGGCCGGGAGCCGCCCGGATCGGGCTCGACGTATTGCCGCTTGCCCTTCTTGCGCCACACGTCCCCGGCTGTCCCGTGGATCGCCAGGTGGTCCAGCCGCTCGAGCGTCAGGGCGAGGTGCGAGCCGCGCTTGTCGTCGGCCACGGCGTGTATCTCGTCGACGATCACCGTGCGCACGGTCTGGAGCATCTCGCGTCCGCGCCGCGTGGTCAGCAGGATGTACAGCGACTCGGGCGTCGTCACGAACAGGTGTGGCGGCCGGTCGAGTTGCCGCTGGCGCTCGGAGGACGGCGTGTCGCCGGAGCGGACGGCGGTCCGGATCTCGACGTCGGGGAGCCCCATCGCGGCCAGCTCCTCGCGGATCCCGGCCAGCGGGACGTCGAGGTTGGTCGCGATGTCGTTGCCCAGGGCCTTGAGCGGCGAGACGTACACGACGCGGGTCTCGTGGGGGAGCGCGCCTGGCCCGTCGGCGTCGTCCGACAGCCCGAGCCGCACGAGCTCGTCGATTGCCGACAGGAACGCGGCCAGCGTCTTGCCCGATCCGGTGGGTGCCGCGATCAAGGTCGGCCGGCCGGCGCGGATCTCCGGCCAGCCGTGGGTCTGGGGCGCCGAGGGGCCGGCCGGGAACGTGCGCTCGAACCAGCGCCGGACGGCGGGATGGAACGTGTCGAGGGGCATGGACCGAATCTAGTCGGTCGAGCGGGCGCCGCGCCGGCGCAGCGCCCGCCCGGGCAGGGCTCCGGTCATCTTTCCGTCGCGCACGACCGGCACGCCGTTGACCAGCACGTGCCGTACGCCGACGGCGATCTGCTTGGGATCGGCGAACGTCGCCGTGTCGCAGAACGTCCGCGGATCGAACACGACGACGTCGGCGTAGAGCCCCGCCTTGAGCACCCCGCGCTCGGCGAGCCCCGCCCGCGAGGCGGGCAGGGCGGTCATCCGGCGGACGGCCTCCTCCAACCCGAGGACGCCCTTCTCGCGGACGTAGCGGCACACGAGGCGGGGGAACGTTCCGAACGCCCGCGGGTGGGGCTGGTCGGTCGACAGCGGTCCGTCGAGCGCGCGGGCGCCGGCGTCGCCGCCGAGCATGACCCACGGCTGGCGCAGGGCCTCGATCAGGTCGTCCTCGCTCATCGAGAAGTAGATCGCCGACGTGCGCAGCGAGTCTCCGACCAGGAGATCGAGTGCGGCCGCGGCGGGAGTCTGGCCGCGTTCCTCGGCGATGG
Organism: uncultured Gemmatimonadales bacterium; assembly: GCA_964502985.1. Taxonomy (GTDB): domain Bacteria; phylum Gemmatimonadota; class Gemmatimonadetes; order JACCXV01; family JAHWKZ01; genus CAZCZH01. The sequence continues at coordinate 4,343 of CAZCZH010000007.1, read as the reverse complement.
CGTCCAGCCGCATCCCCTCGTAGCGCGTCAGCGAGTCCGCCACGACGTCCGAGATCTGGATCCCCGCGGGTCCGCCGGCGCTCGTCCCAAGCGTCCAGTCGCCGCCCTGCGTGTGGCCGGACAGCTCGCGCTCCAGCGAGTCGCGCAGCGCGGGGTCGGCCAGCCGCGCCAGGACCGCCTCGGCGCCGCCCTCGGAGGCCCAGTCGGGGAGCACCTGGTCGAGGCCCGTCGACGACGCGACGTACGGGTACACGCTGGCCATCACGTCGACGCCGCGCTCGCGCGCGGCCCGGATCCGGGCCGCCGCCTCGGTCATCTTCCCCCAGTTGCGCTTGCCGGACGCCTTGAGGTGGTGGATCAGGACCGGGACGCCGGCCCGCTCACCGATCGACACCGCCTCGTCGATGGCCTCGAGCAGGTGGTCGCCCTCGCTCCGCATGTGGGTCGCGTAGAAGCCGCCCGAGTCGGCCACGACGCGCGCCAGCTCGACGATCTCGTCGGTGGAGGCGTAGCGCCCGGGGGCGTAGATCAGGCCCGAACTCAGGCCGAGCGCCCCCTGTCCCATGGCCCGCGCCAGCGCGGCTCGCATGGTGTCCATCTCGGCCGGCGTGGCGGGGCGGTTCTCGTCGCCGACCGCGTAGTCTCGGAGGCTCGACAGCCCGACCCACGTGCCGAGATTGATCGCCGTGCCGGACTCCTCGAGGCGGGCGAAATAGCCCTCCAGGTCGCTCCACGTGAACTCGACCCCCCAGGTGGCGATCTCCCAGGCGTGCTCGGCCTTCGTCGCCGCGCTGACCGGGACGACGCTCGTCACCTCGCCGGTGATCTCGGACGTCACGCCCTGCGTGATCTTGGAGACGGCGCGGCGGTCGGCGAGGAGGCGGAACTCGGAGTGGCCCAGCATGTCGATGAACCCCGGCGCGACGATCATGCCGGTGGCGTCGAGCGTGTCACGGGCCGGACCGAGGTCGCGGCCGATCGCGGCGATGCGATCGCCGCGGATCGCCACGTCGGCGCGGACCCACGGCGAGCCCGTCCCGTCGACGACGCGACCGCCCCGGATCAGCAGGTCGAACGTCGGCGGAGCGGAGCCGAGGATGGTCGCCGCCAGGCACAGCGAGAGGAGCCGGAACAGGGCCACTCCACGCAACTTAACACGCCATTCCGCGGGCGCCCCGGGTTGTAAGCCATCTTATTGAGTCGCCGTGCCGATCGCGTGATACTCTGAATCGAGATACAGTTCGACCAGGACGCTCGCGGTGAATCGATTTCCGCATGGAGGCTGACCGAAAATGAAGAGCTGGATGACGAGTCTGACGCTGGTCGCCATGGCGGCGCTCGTGACGGCCTGCGCGTCGGGCGGCGAGAGCGAGACCGCCCAGACGACGGAGATGGGCTCCGCCGGCCGGGTTCCGGACACGAGTCGCATGGCGGCTCGGCCCGCCGCACAGGATCAGGAACAGATGGCCGTGCGGGACTCGATCCTCCCCGAATGGGAGTCGACGATCGAGCCCACCCAGGGCTACGGCGTCAACGGCGAGGCCGCGCTGCGGGCCCTGCCCGGGAACCGGACGTTCGTCTCGGTGGAGCTCTCGGACGGCAATCCGGGGGACCAGTTGCCGTGGCACGTCCATGTCGGGACGTGCGGCTCGGGCGGCTCTGTGTACGGGGACCCGTCGGCCTATCCGGTGATGACCGTGGGCGCCGACGGCTCGGCCCATGCCGAGGCGACGATCTCCAAGAGCCTGGCCGCCGGCGACGAGTACTACATCAACATCCACAAGTCGCCGAGCGAGATGCAGACGATCGTGGCGTGCGGTGGAGTGAAGTCGAAGTGACGCGCCTCGAAGAGTGAGTGACGGGATCCGGGGAGGCGCCGCTCCCCGGTCCGTCCCGACCCCGGTGCCGCCTTCGCGCGGTGCCGGGGTTCTTTTTGCCGGCTTCGCTTGACGCGCCGGAACCCGCGGGGCGACTGTTCGAGCGATGAAGCGCGCTACCGGCATTCTCCTGACCCTGGTCGGCGTCGTCCTGGCGTTGGTCACCCTGGCCGCCATCGGGACGTGGATCGCGATCTCGTACCTTCCGCACGAGCGCGCCGTCCGGTTCGACGCGCCCGGCGTCCTGGCGATCGACCTCACGGGTCCGGTCGTCGAGCGCGCGCCCACCGATCTGCTGACCGCCCAGCTCGAGGGCTCGGCGGTCGAGCTGCTCGACGTGGCGTTGTCCCTCGACCGCGCCCGCAGCGACGACCGCATCGCGGGGGTCGTGCTGCGCGTCGGGCCGCCGCGGTTCGGCTGGGCCATGGCCGAGGAGATTCGCGACCGGCTGAGGCGCTTCCGCGAGTCCGGCAAGTTCGTCTACGCGTTCGTCGACGTGACCGACGAGCTGGGATACTATGCCGCGTTGCCGGCGGATTCGATCTTCCTGCTGCCGAACGGCGGAATGGAGCTCAACGGTTTCCGCGTCGAGGCGCCGTTCATCAAGGATCTCCTCGACAAGCTGGGAGTGCAGGCGCAGGTCGAGGCGGAGGGCGTCTACAAGAGCGCGGCCGACATCTTCCGCCGTCGCGACATGAGCCCCGCGGATCGCGAGGCGACGGGAGCGATTCTCGAGCAGCGCTACATGCGATTCCTCGATGCGGTGACGACGGACCGCAAGGTCCCGCGCGATCGGTTCGAGGCGGCGTTCGATCGTGGCGTGTACCTGGCCCGCGACCTGCGCTCGCTCGACCTGGTGGACGCGGACCGCGAGCCGAGCGACGTCGATCGCGCGGCGGTGGCCCGAGCGGTCGGCGCCGCGCCGGATTCGATCCCGCCCGACGAGGTCGCGGCCCACATCATCGACCTCCGCGATTACGCGCGTGACCTGCCGGGCCCGTCTTCCCATCCCCGCGGAACGATCGGGCTGGTGTACGCGGTCGGCGCGATGACCCGCGGCGAAAGCGGGTTCGACCCCGTATTCGGGCGAACCATGGGGTCACGGACGATGGTCGATCTGCTGCAGGAGGTGGGACAGGACGACGCCCTGGATGCCGTCGTGCTGCGGATCGACAGCCCCGGCGGCGACGCCCTCGCGTCGGAAGAGATGTGGGGCGCCGTCCGCGATCTGGCGCGCCGGCTGCCGGTCGTCGTATCGATGGGCGACGTGGCCGCCTCGGGAGGCTACTACCTCGCCGCGGCGGGCGAACGGATCGTCGCCTCGCCGTCGACGATCACCGGCTCGATCGGTGTATTCGGGGTTCTGTTCAACGCGGGGCCGCTGTACGACAAGGTCGGCGTCCGTTGGGACACGCTGTCGACGAGCGCGGGCGCCGACTTCCCGACCAGCATCCGGGCCTTGGACGAGGGGGAGCGGGCCACGTTCCGCGAGCTGATCCAGGCCACCTACCAGGGCTTTCTGACGCGGGTCGCGGAAGGCCGGGGCATGCCCGTCGCGGACGTCGACCGGGTCGCCCGAGGGCGCGTTTGGACGGGCACCGACGCGGCCCAACGGGGGCTGGTCGACGAGCTGGGGGGGCTGGAGGCCGCGATGGCCGCCGCCAAGAAGGCCGCCGGACTGGAGCCCACGGCCCAGGTGCGGCTCCACGTCTACCCCCGCAAGGAAGGCCTCATCGACAAATTGCGGGACGCCCTGCGCCTGCAGGGAATCGACGCGCGGCGCTCGGCGGGCGCCACGACACTCGACCCGGGCGGCGTCCTGGCGCAGGGCGCGGTGAGATCGGTCGTCGTCCGCGAGGCGGCGCGCGTCCTGACGGGGCTCGCGGCGGCGCTCGAGGCCGGTCCCGGGCGACCGCTCGCCGTCCTCCCGTACCTGCCCGTCGTGCGCTAGTCGTGCCGACGATGCTCGTCCTCGGTGCGCGCCACCTGGGCGGCGCGGTCGCCGAGCGGTTCTCGGCCGCGGGGTGGAGCGTGGCCACCGTGTCGTTGTCGGAAGAGACCGCACGCGGGGTTCGGGAGCGCCTGCCGGGGGCTCTGGCCCTGACCGCCGACGCGCGCGACCCGGAGTCACTCCGCGGGGCGATCGAGGCGACGCGCGAGCGGTTCGGCAGGCTCGACGCGGCGGTCAACGCGGTCAGCCCGCGCGGCGCGGCGCCGGGATCGGGCGACGTGACCGGAGCCCCGCCGGACGCCCTCCGGCCGTACGCCGAGGAACTCCTCCCCGCCGCGTTTCACTTCCTGCGCGCGTGCGGCGGGGCGCTGGTCGACGCCGGGGGCGGCACGCTGGTCCAGGTGACGGGGGGCTCCGCGCGCCGGGCGATGGCCGGTAAGGCGGCATGGGCAGCCGGCGCCGCGGCGACCCGTGCCCTGGCCCACGCGGCGGCCCTCGAGCTGCGCGAGAAGGGC
>CAZCZH010000006.1:2025-32225 GCA_964502985.1 uncultured Gemmatimonadales bacterium | reverse complement strand
AGGCTCGTACGGAGGCCCACCAGGCTGAGCTGCTGACGCCATGAGAGGCCGCCCTGCACCATGTGGTCGTTGAGGTCGGAGAAGAAGCGCGTGTTGTTGCCCGCCTCGTTGAACACGAACGGACCGTCGCCCTGGCGCACGTACGACGTCTGCCGGGTGTCGGGCTCGTGCCGACGGGCCAGTGCGTAGGAGCTCTCCCACGACAGGCTGGCGTTCTCCCAGCGGTCGATCTTGTGCTTGCCCGAGAGCTTGGTGCTGACGAGCGTGCGCTCGACGTACTGCAGGCGGGTCAGCAATCCGAACCCGCTCGTCGACTGGTCGAACGGGCCGGTGATCCGGCGCGCGTCGTCGGTCGCGTTCTGCGTGAAGATCGTCTTCCACGACACCCGGTCGGTCGGCGTCACGTCGAGGCTGACGCCGGTGATCGCGCCGAACGAAACCTTCCGCTCGCCGACCTGGCTGTCGTAGTCGTACTGGATGAGGTCCGCCTCCTGGCTCGGGTAGGCGTCCTTCTGCTCGCGCGCGTCGGCGCTGTTCGAGTACGTCACGCCGGCCAGGTAGCCGCCGTCGCGACCCAGCATGTGGACCCGGTTCCCGAAGCTCACGGCGACCGACTTGTTGGTCTCGCCGAAGGTGGGGTTCTCGCTGCGGCTCGAGAAGCCGTCCTTGAAACGGCTGTGGAGCTCGGCCACCTCGCTCGCCGGGGTCGTGCTGACGATCTGCGCGGGCAGGCTGGGCAGCGAGCGCGTCCCGTCGTCCCGGCCCAGCCAGTCCGAGCCGCCGCCCGGATAGGTGTAGAAGTTCTGGTTGGCGAAATTCGTATTGTACCCGCCCCCGACGGTGGCCTTGAAGAACGCCTGGTCCGGGATGTCCTTCGTCTGGATGTCGACCAGCCCGCCGGCGAAGTCCCCCGGCAGGTCGGCCGTGTACGACTTCACCGTGAACAGGCTCTCGATCAGGTTCGACGGGAAGATGTCCAGCGGCAGCACGCGCTTCTCCGGCTCCGGCGAGGGCAGCGTAGAGCCGTCGAGCCGGGCCGTGGAGTAGCGCTCGCCGAGCCCCCGGACGAACACGTACTTGCCATCCATGATCGACGTCGAGACGACCCGCCGGGCGGCGTCCGCGGCGTTCGACGAGGGTGTGCGGCCGATCTCCTCGGAGGAGATCCCGTTGACGACGGCGGTGGCGTTCCGCTGATACTGGAGCGCTCCCGCGATCGAGCCGGTCTCCTCCTGGGACGAGATGACGACCGTGATGCCCTCGGCCTGCACGGCTTCCGAGGACAGCGAGACGTTCTGGATGTTCTGCCGGTCCCTTGCGACCTGCACCCCGGTCACCTTCTTGGTGGCGTAGCCGAGGTAGGTGATCTCGAGGTCGTAGGTCCCCGGGGAGACGTCGACGCGGTACCTGCCGTCGACGTCGGTGACCGAGCCGCGGTCGGTCCCCAGGACCGATATCTGGGCGCCGATCAGGGGCTGGCCGTTGGCCGAGTCGACGACGCGGCCCTGAAGCATGGTCTGCTGCTGGGCGAGCCCCCAGGCGGGCGGCAGCCCGATCACGAGGACGAACGCCAGCAGGGTGATGCGGACGAATGTGCGTTGCATCGAGCTTCTCCTTCGCGATACCCGGTCGCTTTGGACGAGACGAGGTCGAACCGAACCCACCGTTCGACGCTCCATGGTAGGACGCGGACGTTGCGAGGCTTTGATGCAGATGTTGAGGATGTGTGTCGCGAGTCCCCCGTCCGGGGGCGGCGGCCTACCGGTCGGCGGGCCGCCCGTCCAGCCGCTCCGCCAGCCGGGCCAGGGACGTGCGCGCCGCGTCGGGGTCGGCGAGGGCGTAATCGGCGCGCGTGACCCGCTCGTCGTCCTCTCCGCGCACGACCAGGCCGATTCCGCGATCCGCCAGGGTGGCGAACGCGTCCTCGTCGGTGACGTCGTCGCCGAGGTAGAGCGGGACGACTTCTGGCCCGTCGAGCTCGAGCGTCTCCAGGAGCCAGCCCAGCGCGGCGCCCTTGTCCCACGCCAGCGCCGGGCGCAGCTCGAGGACCTTCTTGCCGGCCGTCACGCGCAGGTCGGGATGGTCGGCGGCGACCCGCTTCACCAGATCCTCGACTCCGGCCGCGCCGGCCGGGTCGGCGCGGCGGAAGTGGGCCGCGACGGCGAAGCGCTTACGCTCGACCGCCGCACCGGGGATCGCGGCGAGCGCGTCCTCGAGCGCGCGCTCGGCGGCGTCGAGCGCCGGCAGGTATTCGCGCCCGCGCTCCTCGCGGAGGCCGGGCCCGGCGATGTCGAAGCCGTGGCTGCCGGCGAAGCACAGCTCGTCGAGGCCCACCCTGGCCCGTACGTCGGCCAGGTCGCGCCCGCTGACGATGGCCACCGGGCAAAGCCTGGCCAGACGCGCCAGAACCTCGCGCGTCCCGGCGGGCAGCCGTGCCGCGTCGGGATCGTCGACGATCGGCGTCAGGGTGCCGTCGTAGTCCAGGAACACCGCCGGGCGGCGCGTCCCGATCCGCCGCATGATCTCGTCCTCCCGCTCGGCGGCGGACGGCAGATCGCGGATCGGCCGCTCCGTGGGTTCGTCCGCGCGGGCGTTCATACGGATCTCCTTCGGGGGACGGGTCACCGGCTCGGCAGGATGATAACCTGTCGCGGGCGGCGGCGAGAGGGGAACGCGATGGGCAAGATCCGCATCGGGACATCGGGATGGCGCTACGACGAGTGGCACGCCGGCTTCTTCCCGGACGAGCTGTCGAAGGACGACGAGCTGGCGTGGATATCGCGACGCTTCGACACGCTGGAAATCGACCGCACGTTCTATGGCCTGCCCGATCCCGAGACATGCCGCCGATGGGCCGAGGACACTCCTTCACGCTTCGTCTTCGCCATCAAGGCCAGCCGCTACATCACCCACATGAAGCGCCTCAAGGACCCTCGGGCGGGGGTGGCCAACTTCCTCGCCTCGGGGATCCTCCGCCTGGGCCCCAAGCTGGGTCCCATCCTGTGGCAGCTCCCCGAGCGGATGCGGTTCGACGCGGATCGGCTGCGGGGATTCCTCGAGATCCTGCCGCACGACACGCGCGGCGCGGCGCGCCAGGCGCGCGACCACGATCCCGGCGTCGTCGAGGACGCCTGGACGAGCAGCGACGCCAACCACCGTCTGCGGCACGCATTCGAGCCGCGTCACGCGAGCTTCTTCGTGCCCGAGTGCGTGCGCCTCCTGCGCGACCACGGCGTCGCCCTGGTCGTGTCGGACGCGGCGGACTGGCATCGCTGCGACGAGGTCACGGCGGGCTGGGTCTATATACGGCTCCATGGAGCCCGGGAGACGTATGTCAGCGCGTACGGAGATCGCGCCCTCGACCGCTGGGCCGAGCGCATCCGCCGCTGGTCGCGGGCCGAGGAGCCCGACGACGCGCGGCGCGTGACCGATCGTCCTCCGCCGCGGCGCGAGTCGCGCGATGTCTACGTCTACTTCGACAACACGGCGCGCGGGCACGCCCCGCGGGACGCCCTCGCCCTGGCTCGGCGGCTGGGGCTGACCGAGGATCAGTCGGCGGGCTGAGTCTCGAGGCGCCGCAGGACGCGGGTCGCGCGGGGCAGGTCGTCCTCCCCGGCCGTCAGGGCACGCTCCCACGAGCCGTAGATCGGATTCGGCAGGACGATCCAGCGCCGACCCCAGTAGTCGGCGTACTGCTCGACGAGGGAGTCGCGCTCGGCCCAGGTCGTGCGCGCGGGGACGAAGTCGTTCAGGTCGTCGCCGATCAGGAGCAGGATGCGGTAGTCACGCGCGATCAGGCTGCGGCGGGGCGCCTTCTCGCCAGTCCATCCGGGTCGCTCGCCGCGCATCAGGACCACGTCGCGCGCCGGATCGAGCGGCAGGTCGAAGGCCTCCAGATTGCGTCGCGTGGCGGCCTCCAGCACCGAGTCGCGGTTGCTGACGTAGAACACCTCTACGCCCAGGTCGCGGGCCCGCCGCAGGAATCGCGCGACCCCGGGAAGCGGCCGGGCGCGCGCCTCCTCGACCCACGCGCCCCATTCTGCCGGGTCGAACGACCGCCCGGACAGGATCTGCCGCGCCTGGGACGGAGAGTTGTCGAGCACGGTCTCGTCGATGTCGAGGACGATGGCCGGGGGAAGGGCGCGGAAATCGCCGGTCTGCTCGATGTACGCCGTCCAGCCGGAGTCGGCCAGCGCCTCGACGAGCCGATCCGCGGCGAGGGCGTAGGTCTGGAGCGAGATCGCCCGCCGCTCGGCCGAGGTCTGCATCCAGAGGGTCGAGTACAGGCTCTCGACCGAGCCGATCGAGTCGGGCCACGCCGCCGCACGGGGCGCCGCCTCCACGCGCGGGGGCCGGGCGCCCGGCGCTTCGGCGCGCGGGGACCGCCGGCTCCCGGAGGCGCACGCCGCCAGGAGCAGGAGCAGGAGCCCGACTGCCGCTGGCGTCCGGGAGCTTTCCCGGACGGGCCCCCGGCGCACGGTCCGATCTCGTCCTCGACCTCTCACGGGACCCCAATATGTCGGCCGGCCGGGGCCCGGTTCCAGCCCCGGTGGCGCGGCGGTTGATCGGCGGGCCTCCCCCGACGTAACGTCGGGCGATCGCACTCCCCGGCGTGGATCCGAAAGGGGGCCCGGATGGATCGCCCGGCGCCATGGGTGACGGACGACACCGCCGCCCTGTTCACCGATCTCTACGAGTTGACGATGGCCCAGGCCTACCTCCGCGAGGGGCTCGTCGGGGAGGCCGTATTCAGCCTGTACTCGCGCGAGCTGCCGCCGACGCGCAACTACCTGCTTGCGTGCGGGCTGGACGACGTCCTGCGCTACCTCGAGCGGCTCGCGTTCGGGCCGGACGCCATGGAGTGGCTGGGCGCGCGTGACGAGTTCGGCGCGGAGTTCCTGGAGTGGCTCGGCGGCCTGCGCTTCACCGGGGACGTGTGGGCCGTCCCCGAGGGGACCCCGGTGTTCCCCGACGAGCCGCTGCTGGAGGTCGTCGCCCCGCTGCCCGCGGCCCAGCTCGCGGAGAGCTTCGTCCTGAACCAGGTCCACGCGCAGACCGTCCTGGCGTCCAAGGCGGCGCGCGTCGTGCACGCCGCCGCCGGGCGCGCCGTCGTGGACTTCGGCCTGCGCCGGATGCACGGCGCCGACGCCGCGCTGAAGGGCGCCCGCGCGTATCACGTGGCCGGGGTGTCCGCGACGAGCGACGTCCTTGCGGGGCGGGTGTACGGGATCACCGTTGCCGGCACGATGGCCCACAGCTACGTCCAGGCGCACGACACCGAGATGGAGGCCTTCCGCGCCTTCTCCGAGCTGTACCCGGACACGATCCTGCTGGTCGACACCTATGACACGCTGGCCGGGGTCGAGAAGGTCGTCGAGCTGGCCCGCGAGCGCGGAGATGCGTTCCGCGTCCGCGGCGTGCGCCTCGACTCGGGCGACCTGGGCGCGCTGGCGCGCGAGGCACGCCGGATCCTCGACGCGGCGGGGCTCGAGCGACTCGAGATCTTCGCCAGCGGCGGACTCGACGAGTGGCGGATCGCCGCGCTCGTCGAGGCCGGCGCTCCGATCGACGGGTTCGGCGTCGGAACTCGGATGGGGGTCTCGGCCGATGCCCCGTCGGTCGACCTGGCGTACAAGCTGACGTCGTACGCCGGAACCGGGCGCGTCAAGCTCTCGCCGGGCAAGCCGATCCTGCCCGGCCGCAAGCAGGTCCATCGGGTGGAGGAGGAGGGCCGCGCCATGCACGACGTGGTGACGCGCGCCGGTGAGGCGGCGCCCGGCCGCCCGCTCCTCGGCAAGGTCATGGCCGGCGGGAAGCGTACGCCCGAGGGGCGAGTCGACCTCGCGGCCGCCCGTGACCACGCGCGGCGCGAGATCGAGCGGCTGCCGGACCGCGTCCGGGCGCTCGAGCCGGCCGACCCACCGTACCCGGTGCGCATCGGGCGCGATCTGCGAAGCTATCAGGAGGACGTCATCGAGACCGCCCAGGAGGAGCGCGCATGAGCCAGACCACGATCGCCATCGAACGCGGCGCGTCGGCCCTGATCCTGGTCGACGTGCAGCCCGACTTTCTGCCCGGCGGGGCGCTGCCCACGCACCGCGGAGACGAGATCCTGGAGCCCGTCGCGCGGCTCCTGGAGGCGAACCCGTTCGGGCTGTGCGTGGCGACCCAGGACTGGCACCCGCGGAACCACGTGTCGTTCGCCAGCAACCACCCCGGGCGCCGGTCGATGGACGTGATCGAGCTGTATGGCCACGAGCAGGTCCTGTGGCCGGATCACTGCATCGCCGGGACGCCCGGCGCCGAGCTCCATCCGGAGATCCTGTGGACCCGCGTCGAGGCCGTCGTCCGCAAGGCCACCGATCCGGCCGTCGACTCGTACAGCGCCCTGCGCAACAACTGGAACCCGGTCGGCGAGCGCCCGCCGACGGGCCTCGGCGGCTACCTCCGGGAGCGCGGCGTGCGGCAGGTGTTCGTGGCCGGCCTGGCGCGCGACTACTGCGTCAAGTGGAGCGCCGAGGACCTGGTCGACGGGGGGTGGGAGACGATCGTCCTGTGGGATCTCACCCGTCCCGTCGATCCGGACAGCGACCCCGTCGTGCGCGCCGACCTGGAGCGGCGTGGCGTGCGCCTCGTCTCGAGCGGAGACCTGCTCCGGCGGTGACGCCGGCGGCGCGCTTCAGCCCTTGTAGCTCCGGACGCGCCCCCATACGCTCTTGGCGCCCCAGATCCCTGCTCGCAGGCACTCCAGCTGGACGATCTGGCTGTGGTCGACGAACAGGTTGACCTCCGGGCCGTAGTTCTTGACGTACCAGGTGAACACCTCGGGATCCGACGCCTCGAACATCAGCTTGTCGAGGCCCAGCTCCTGGATGAAGCGCGCCGGGACCTCGGTCCGCATGCGCGGCACGTTCTCGGTGATCCCCTCGGACTCGATCATGATCATGTACGCGCCGGCCTCGATGAAGCGCCGCGCCTGGGCGATGGCATGGGCCGGGTCCTGCTGGCCCTCGGCCTCGAGCTCGGCGACGCTCGTCGCGCCTCCGCCGGCGCCGAACTGGATCCCGACCTCGGGCTTGGCCTTCAGACCGGCGTCCTGCACGGCCTCGATCAGCCGCAACCAGTCGTCGGTCGGCAGGGTGATGAACCCGGCCGAAATCTCGATGATGTCGAACCCCACGCTCCGGCACTCGGCGATGTACTTCTTCACCGCGTCCGGCCCCTGCGTCAGGACGTATTCGATGAAGCCCCCCGTCGAGACGAGGACGTCGTGCTGATGGGCCACGTCGAGGAGCTCCTCGACGGCGCGGCGGGGCATCAGGCTGAACGAGCCGCCAGCGAACTTCAGCGCGTCGACGTACGGGCCCATCGTCTCGAGCACGTCGGCCAGGGTGCGCTTGCCCATGACCGAGTAGTACGGCCCCCGGATCTCGGTGATCCCGCGCGAGCGGGGCTTCCCCTCGCGCGCGTTGGCGGGCAGGAATCGGAACCCCCGCTGTTCGTCCTTCGCGACAGCCGTCTTCTTCGGCATGCGTCTCCTCCCGCTCCATGATTGGATGTCACTCCCTCGCGCTATCCCCCGTCGCGGCGGGCATCTCGACGGCCCGCAGAGCGTCGAGCAGCGGCGCGACGGAATCCAGCTCTTCGATGCCGTCCACGATCTCGACGACGCGCGCGCGCAGGCGCTCGTCGACGAAGGGCTCCGACAGACGGTGGAACTTGTCGGCCACGGTCTCCCAGCGCATGGGACGGGTGTAAAACCCCTCATAGTCGCGCTTCTCGATCGACAGCCGCCGCCCGTCGAGCAGGGTGATCGCCACACGGCACGGCATCTCGTCCGGGAATCGGCGGCTGAAATCCTGGTCGGGCCGGACGTGGACCCGGCGCAGGAGCGTCTGGACGTCCGGCCGCAGGATGCGCTCGGGCTCGTACTGCGCCGGCAGGACCTGGCCGTCGAGGAGCGCCACGGCGACCATGTAGTTCAGGCTGTGATCGGCCTCCTCCTTGGTGCGGACGATCGTCTTGTCGCCCTCCTCGCCTCCGCCGATGATGTGGTACGCCACGTCGAACGTCTCCACGTCGACGCGCGCGATCGCGGCCGCATCGAAAGTCTCGCGGGAAGCCAGCTCGAGGACGCCCTCCAACGTGGCCTGCGAGTGGATCTCGGCGTTGTACCGCTTGAGGATCGTTCGCGTGACCCGCTCCAGATCCTCGGCCTCCCAGTCGATCTCGAACGGACCGGCGATGGTTTCCTTGAAGCCCTTGTTCCCCTCGAAGACCTCGGGGGGCCCGGTGATCCCGCGCGCGGCGAGGAACGTCGCGTGGGTCGCGCCGAACACGGTGTTCGGGTAGGCCAGTCCCTTCCAGTGGGACAGCGGTCCCGTGCGGGTGACGCGGAGGGCGTTGAGCGCGGTCCCGGCGATCGCCACGGCGTTGGCCGTGGCCCCGGCGTCGAGCCCCAGGGCGCGGGACACGCCGGCCGCCACCGCATAGGAGCCCTGGGTTGTGTGGTCGAAGCCGCGCGCCCGGACCGGCGCCTCGTCCGACAGCCGGCACTGGACCTGGTAGGCGACGGCAAGGGCCGTCAGCAAGTCCCGGCCCGAGCCGCCGGCGCGCTCGATCCCCGCCAGCACCCCGCCCAGGTTGTCGCTCGGGTGGCACGTCTCGCCCGGAGCGAGATAGCTGTCGTTGTAGTCGAGGTAGCGGATCAGAACGGCGTTCCACAGCGCGGCGCGGTCCGGCGCGCTGTGCCCGCCGCCGATCAGCGAGCACAGCGGAGCCCCGCCGAACTCGTCGATCTGCTCCCGAACAAGCCGCACCGGCGGTCCAGCCAGGGCGCCGAGCGCGCACCCGAGGGAGTCCAACACGCGGATCCGGAGCTGCTCCCGGGCCAGGTCCGACAGGGCGTCGAAGCGGGCCCGGACGACGAACTCCGCCAGCCGCTGGACCTCGGTTCTCCACTGCCCTCGTGAGTCTGGCATCCGGCCATAGACTCTAACCGCTGCGAGAGCCGGCGCCAGACGCCGAGGGCGACGCTTCAGCGGTAGGCGATCTCCGCCTGGATGAGGGCCGCGGCCCGACTCATCACCTCGCCGAGGTGCACCAGGATGTCGTCCAGCGACACGACCCCCACGAGACGCTTGTCGCCGCCCGGCTCGACGACCAGGATACGCCGGACCCGGCTCTCCTCCATCCGCTTCAGGCATGCCTCGATGTCCTGGTCGGCCTCGATCGTGATCGGCTCCCAGGTCATCACCTCGCGCACGCTCGGATCATCGAAGCCCTGCGACATGTACAGCGCCACGTCCCGATCGGTGAGCACCCCGACCGGCTCGCCGTCGTCACCCAGCACGACGACCGAACCGACGTCGTTGCTCTCCATCAAACGGCACGCGTCGGACATGCGATCGCGATGCCCGATCGATACGGTCGAGCGACGCACCAAGTCTTGGACCAACATTTCGCTCACCTCCTCAGGTCGCGTAAACGCGAACTCCTCAGACCAGCGTCGGGACGAGCCCGTGCGAGATCCCCTCCATGAAGTCCGCCAGTCGGAACGGGTCGTCCAAGCGAGTAGCGAGGTCGGCCTGCGAGATCATGCCCCACAGGACGCCATCCTCGTCCACGACGGGGATCCGGCGCACGCGGGCGTCCAGCATCCGGTCGATCGCCGTCGAGAGGTCCTCGTCGAGCTCGCAGGTCGCGATCTCGTCGCTCATCACGTCCGCCACACGGACGGTTCGCGGATCGAGGCCGCGTCCGACGACTCGCAGGACCATGTCGCGATCGGTGATCATCCCTATCACGCGGGCGCTGCGCTCGTCGTCGATCACGGGAACCGCGCCGATGTCGAGGATGTCCATTGCCCGCGCCACTCGATCGACGGTATCCGAAGGGATGCAACGGGCGGGATCCGGGGTCATGATGTCGCGGCACAGCTTCATGATTCCTCCTCGGTTCGTTTCGCGTCCGACGGTCGCCGGGCGGCGGACCCGTCGACGCCTGTCACTGTGCTCATTCTGCACTTTCGAGAGGCGTCGGTCTGCCGGGACCTGGCCGGGAACCCTGTAGGGGAAATCCTGAAGTCGGAAGGCTGACGCGGACCCTGGTCCCACGACCGGCCCGGCTGTCGATCTCGAGGGTCCCGCCGGCCACGGCGGCGATCTCCTGCATCTCGAACAGCCCGACCGCCTCTCCGGCCAGGGCCGGGTCGACGGCGAAACCCCGACCGTCGTCGGAGACTTCCGCGACCAGCCTCCCGGGAGTGCGCTCGAGCCACACGCGGATCTCGCCCGGTTCGGCGTGCTCGATCGCGTTGTCGATGGCTTCCTGGAGGACGCGGTACGCGGTGTGCTCGACGTCGGACACGGCCGTCACCCCGTGTGAGTCACCGTCCGCCTCTACCCACGCCCGCACAGGCCGGCCGGCGGCGCGACGCGAGAGATAGGCCTCGACCGCCCCCGCCAGCCCGAGGTCCTCGAGGCCCTCGGGCAGGCGGCCGGCGGCGTAGGAGCGGACCACGTCCATCGCCCGGGCGATCTCGTCGCGCGCCTCTTCGAGGACTCGTTCGGCGTCCGCCACCGAGGCCCCGGAGCCGATCAGCCGCAGTTGGACCAGGAGGGAGGCAAGGCGCTGGGCCACCTCCTCCTGGAGGGCCCGCGACACGTCGCTGCGCTCCTCGTCCTCGATCCGACGGGCACGCTCCGCGATTCGCTGCAGGCGCGAGCGGTACCGGGCGACGCTCTCCAGCATCGCGTTGAACGAGTCCGCCACCTGCTCGAAGTCTCGATCCGCCGTGGGCGGCACGGCGACGCGCGCCTCCAGGTCGCCGCCCTCCACGCGCCCGACGGCTTCGCGGAGCGCGCGCAGCGGGCTCAGAGCGAGACGCAGGATGACGGCGTTGACCCCCAGGGTCGCCAGGATGGCGGCCAGAAGGAGCGCCAGCTCCGACCCGCCGTCGGAGTCTCCCACGACCATCCCGCCCACCCCCGCCAACCCCACCAGCGTCGCGTTGGCGAGTAGGATCTTCCAGAACAGGCGCAGCCGTAGCGCCCGTCGCAGAATGCCGCGCGAACCGTCAGTCGTCGTGCACCACCTGACCGTAGACCACGACCTCGTCGGGCGGCCAGGCCGCGATCGCGGCCTGATCCTCCTCGGTCTGCCACGTACCGTGGTCGGGCCCCGGAAGCACCAGCACGGGACCCTTCGAGTAGCGCACGACCTTCTCGGCGACGCTCCCCACGAGGGCCCTCGCCAGGCCCCTCCGGCCGTGCGTCGAGATGACGATCAGGTCCACTCCCAGCTTTTCGGCCCGATCCAGGATCGTCGCCGCCGGGTCGCCGAGGAACGCGACCTCTGACTCGACCTCGCGCCCCTGGACGGCCTTGGCGAGGATCTTCGCCAGGTCCGCCTCGGCGGTTTCCCTGTCCGGCTCGATGGGGATCAGGAGCGGCTCCATGGTGTGGATCGGGGGAACCACGTGAAGCACGTGGATCTCCGCGTCGCGCGGCAGACGGCTGACGGCGAAGCGCAGAGCGGCGGCCGAGCCGGGATCGAAGTCGAGCGGGACGAGCGCGCGGCGGATGGGCCCCATCGCGGACCGCCGCACGACGAGGACCGGGATGGAGGAGCGCCGGACGACGTTCTCCGCCGTCGAGCCCAGGAGCAGGCGCTCGAATCGTGAATGGCCGGAGTCGCCCAGACAGATCGCTTCGGCCGCCCTTTCACGGGCTTCCTCGAGCAGCTCCTTCCACGGCTTGCCGACCCGCACGCGGGTCTCGACGCGCGCTCCCTCGGCGCGCAACGTCTCGGCGAGCTTCTCGAGCTCGCTCCTGGCGGCCACGCTCCACGCCTCGCGCACGTCGGGGATCCCCCCGGCCTCCAGCACGAGCTGGTAGTTCCGCGGCGGCAGCTCGACGACGTTCAGCAGAACGAGTTGCCCGCGGGCTTCGCGCGCGATCGCCGCCGCGGTCTCTGCCGCGGCACGCGAGGATTCCGAGAAATCGACCGCCGCGACGACTCGCTTCCAGGGCAACATCGGGATGTCTCCTTCCATGCATGGCTGGCCGAAGATCCGGCCGGATTCGCCGGCCCCGTCGGCCAGCAGGGCCGACACGCTCGACTCCTACTCTATGACCGACGCGGGGGAACGTCTGTCAGGCATCCTGGCCGGATCCGGCACGCGAAACTCCCGTTCCGCCGTCGGGAAATTCCCTACGTCCGCCGGCCGGCGTCGGGGGCAGGACGCGCTTCCGCGGCGAACGCCCTCGACCAGAGGGCATGCCCCGGGGCCGACCGCGCGGGCTCGTGGGGGTCTTCCCTTGCGGCTGAATGGCGACGGGCTTCTCCCGACGGGCGGGCGGGCGAACGGCCCTACAGACGCCGCCGGGTACAAGGCGGTACGCTCGGATCGAGGATCTCGCTTCCAACCCTCGTGCTGGAGGCTCGCATGACAGCGCGCATCCCACGCGACCGATGGGCCCGCGAGCTCGAGCGCTTCACCACGCGCAACGCCGGGCGATGGGCCATCCTGGAGGTCGACGACCCGGACATCGGCGCTCAACGCATTCTGGATTCCCGGCTGTGGGGGGTCGACTTCGAGGCGGCCGGAGGGCGCGTCGACCTGCTGTTCGGCGCGTTCGACGGCTCGCAGGAGCATCTGACCCACTCTATCGAGAGGCCCGAGACGATCGAAACCATGGTCGACGAGGCAGGCCGTGACGCGGCCCTGCGGATCGGGCACAAAGGCGGCCAGACGCTGCTCCTGTTCGCCGACGCGCGGGCGGCCGAATAACCCGCGCGGGGCGGGAAGGAGGCCGATTCTCCCCCTTCTTGATGGCCCTAGGAGTTGGCGCCCAGCCCGTCGAGCAGGCCGGCGTCGAGGGCCAGGCGGAACGCCTCTGCGCGGTGCGAAAGGCGGAGCTTGGACATGAGCCGCGAGCGGTACGTCTCCACCGTCTTGGGCGAGATCGCCAGCCGCTCCCCGATCTCGCTGGCGCTGTACCCCTGCACGGTCAGGACGAGCACCTGGCGCTCGCGCGGGCTCAGGCTCTCGACTGCCCGCCGGCCGTCGCGCTCGCCACGCACACCGCGCGCCCGATGGCCGGTTCGCGCGACGCCCTCGACGAGCGCCGCGTCGAGCACCACCACGTCCGGGCGCACGGACCGCAACGCCTGGAGCACGTCCTCGGGCGTGGCCTCGCCGGCCACGACTTCCGCTCCGGCTTTCTCCTCGAGTATCGCGCGCAACCCGTTGCGGCACGCCGGGTGTTGTCCGGCGAGGAGCACGCGCAGGCGCGCGTCGTCGACCTGTCGTGGATCGCTCATGCCCAAAGAGTAGCGAGGACCGCGGGGGGCGTCTGTCGGGGACGGTCCGCACCCGGCTGTCAGGGAATGACCGACAGGAGCCGATGGGCGCCGGCTCAACTCTCCTTCAGCAGGCCCGACCTGAGGGCGAAGCGTACGAGCTCGGAGCGGTGGTGCAGGCCGAGCTTCTCCATGATGCGCGAGCGGTAGGTGTCCACCGTCTTGGGCGAGATGAACAGCTTCCCGCCGATCTCCTTCGAGCTGTAGCCCTCCGCGGTCAGCGCCATCACTTCCTGCTCGCGTGTGCTGAGGCGGTGCAGCGCGTCGGGCTCCTCGCCGCTCTCGCGATATTTCTGCAGCAGGCGCGTCGTGGCCTGGGGGGGGAGGTACACCTCGCCGCGTGAAACCACCCGGATCGCCTCGATCAGCGAGCGATCGGCGACGGTCTTCGTCAGGTAGCCGCTGGCGCCCGCCTCCAGGACGGGCACCAGGTACTCTTCCTCGGCGTGCATCGTCAAGACGAGAACCCGCGTGTCGACGTCGAGGGCCGTCAGCCGGCGCGTCGCTTCTAGACCGCCCGAGCCGGGCATCGACAGGTCCATGACGACCACCTGCGGGTGCTTGTCGCGGACGAGCTCGACCGCCTCGTCGCCCGTCGATGCCTCGCCTACGACCTCGATGTCGGCCTCGGCCTCGAGGAGCGCACGCAGGCCGGCCCTCAGGACGACATGATCGTCGGCCAGCACGACTTCGATCGGCATCAGGCGCTCCTCACGGTCGGAATCTCGACCTCCACGCGGGTGCCCCTCCCGGGACGGCTCTCGATCACCAGGCTCCCGCCCGCGGCGCGCGCCCGCTCGCGCATGCCGATCAGCCCCAGCCCGGTCGGGTGAGCGGCGTCGGCCTCGGGCACGAATCCGCGACCGTCGTCCTCGACCACCGCCGAGAGGCTCGTCTCCCGCGCCGCGAGGGTGAGCGTCACGCGGCGCGCCCCGGCGTGCCGCACGACGTTCGACAAGGCTTCCTGGACGATCCGGTACACGGCGAGCTCGATGTCCGGCTCGAGCCGCGGCAGATCCTCCGGCGAATCGACCTCGACGCGCATGTCGTACGCAGCTCCCAGGTCGTGCGCGTGGCCGGTGAGCGCGGCGGCGAACCCCAGCTCGTCGAGCGGGGGCGGACGCAGGCCGCGCGCGATCCGGCGCAACGATTCGGCCGCCTCCTGGATCTCCCCGCGGATCTCGTCGAACATCTCCGCGCGGCGCTCGTGCTCCTCGACGCCGGCCGCCAGGCGCAGCCGGACGAGGAGCGCGGCCAGGCGCTGAGCCGTGTCGTCGTGCAGCTCGCGCGCGATCCGGATGCGCTCGTCCTCGGCCGCGCGCAGCGCGCCGATTCCGAACTCGCGCAGTCGCTGACGCTCGGTCTGGTCGCGGACGACGCTGATCACCCCTCCATCGCCTCCTGTGTCCAGCGGGCTGAGGCTGATCTCGACGGGGAACCGGCTTCCATCCGACCGCCGGCCGTAGAGCTCGAGCCCGACTCCCATGGGTCGAGCGCGCGGCGTCCGTACGTACTCCTCGCGCTGGCGACGATGCGCGGCGCCGACGTCGGACGGCACGAGCATCTCGATCGGCTGCCCCAGCAGCTCCTCGCGCCGGTAGCCGAACTGGCGCAGGGCGGCTGGATTCACGTCCTGGATCGCGCCTTCGGAATCGACCACCAGGATCCCGTCGGGGGCCGCCTGGAACACGGCGCGATAGTCACTCGGCTTGGGCGATCGGGGCATCTCTCGTCGAGCGCGGCAAGGAGGACCGGCGGCGAAAAAAGGCGAGCCCGGTCCGGCCGGGCTCGCCTTCCAACTCCGGACTCCTCCCTCACCGGCTAGTCGTTCGAGTCCTCCTCCGTTCCGACGCGCAGCTTGTCGCAACCCACGGCCTCGTTCCGCTCGCCGCCGGTCTTGTAGATCGTGACGTAGTAGTCGCCGCCGGCTTCCAACGAGCCGTTCACGTTGGCCGTGAACGAGCCACGCGAATTCGCGTCCGGTTCGATCATCGGATAGTCGCTCTCGCTCCCGACGATCTGCCCGTCGGGCCCGCAACTACCCTGGTAAATGCCCCATGCGTATGTGCCCTTGGGGAGCAATCCCGGTAGCGTGATCGAAGCCCGGAACCTGTCGGCGGAGAGACGCGTGACGGACGTATGGGCGATCGATTTCTGGCCCGCCGCCTTGCCGCCCTCCGAGCGGTAAACCTTGGTGTGCCAGTGGGTGGCGGCGCCGATGTTCGCCCCACCCGAACTGTCTCCCATCTGCGTATTCGAAGAACAGGCTGCCAGCAGCGCCAGGCTGGCGACCGCCACGGTGAACTTGGTCAACACGATACGACCTCCTGGTGCAGGGCCCTGTGGGTTGTGCGTCGGGGGAACCGCCCCCTCACACGGATTATGTTCAGACTGGCGCCCTTTTGCAATACCGGCCTGGCTGGGCGATCCCCCCCGGCGGGACTCAGCCACGCACCTCCACGGCGTAATCCCGGTCCTCCCAAGTGCCGTCGTCCAGCCAGCGGAACGTGAACCGGAAGGGGCCGCGCGGTTCCGGCCCGGGGAGGAGGTCGACCCACGCCACGCCGACTCCCGAGGCGGTCGAGTCGGCCTCGCTCGAGGAGGCCCACTCGTCGCGCGTCCAGCGCAGCCGGAATGGACGCGGTGCGAGGACGCGCAGGGTCTCGTCGCGGCCGACCGCCGGCGCCCATCGAGCCGGCGACCAGACCTCGATGGCCCGCCGGGCGCCGCGCGAGCGCTGATAGCGCTCGGCGACGGCCTCCACCCGGTCGAACACGGCGCCGTCCCGCACGGAGCGAGCCAGGCGGACGTACTCCGCGTGGGCC
Source organism: uncultured Gemmatimonadales bacterium (assembly GCA_964502985.1). Classification (GTDB taxonomy): domain Bacteria; phylum Gemmatimonadota; class Gemmatimonadetes; order JACCXV01; family JAHWKZ01; genus CAZCZH01. The sequence continues at coordinate 16,035 of CAZCZH010000006.1, read as the reverse complement.
CACATGAGCGGCATGGCGGCGCCCGTAGGCCCGCCGAACTCGAGGAAACTCTCCGGGCGGTCAGGCTCGTCCCAGACCTGCTCGGTGAGGAGCCCCACGGCATGGGCGAAGCGCTCGAGCGCCCGCAGGTACGGCCGGGGGTCGCGCCCCGCGGCCAGCTCGTAGTGGCCGCGCTCGCCGGTCAGCACGGGCCACGGCCGCCCCCGGCCCCAGCCCTCGAACGGCCCGCCGTCCGGCCGCTGGCCGTAGCCGTCGTGGTTGTAGCGCCGCCAGCACGGCCCGCGCGGGGTCTCGACCTTCAGGACCGCGTCCACGACGCGCAGCGAGTCCTCGATCAGCGGGTCCCCGGCCGGTCGGACACCGTACCGCACCAGCTCGAGGAACCCGGCGTCGAGGATCTCGACGGCGGGGAAGTCGCGGCGCGCGCCGGGCGGACGGTTGGGGATCGTGACTGCGCCGCGATCCGGATCCTCGGTGGGCCGCGGATCGCCCGGCGGGGCGGGCGTGATACGGACATAGTGCCGCGGCACGCCGGGGAGGAGCGTCCCGCGGGAGGTCACCGTCCACCGCTCGACGTTCCGCTCGAGGAAATCGGCGTACTCCTGGAGGAAGCCCGCCGTCACCGCTTCGGCCCGTTCCCGGGCGAACTCGGCCGCGCAGGTCAGCCCGGCGATGCACACGGCGAGCGTGGACGGCGAGAATCCGGCCAGCTCCTCCCAGCGCTCCTGGGGCGTCACGGGCCCGTTCCGGACGAGGAATCCCGCCGCCCGGGAAACGAGCGGCCAGGGGTCGAAGTCGCGCAACGCGTCGAGCCGGTGCAGGCGCCACGCCAGGAGGATCGGGAACGCCGCCTCGTCGAGCTGGACGCCACGCCAGTAGGCCTCGCCGTCGATCCAGAAGTTCTGGTAGAATCCGCCCGACTCGAGCTGCGAGACCGACAGGTACACCAGCGAGCGCAGCGGGGTCTCCAGCTCGCCGAGGGCCAGCAGGCCGGTCGCGCTGTGGACCATGTCGCGCGTCCAGACGAGGTGATACCCGCCCAGGTCCTCGTCGCCCTTCGATTCGCCCCACGGGATCGAGAGCGAAGCGATCAGCGCTCCGGGATAGGTCTTGTCCTCGTGGGCGTGGAGCACGGCGTGGCTCATGCGGGCCAGCCGCCCCCCGTCGCCGGCCACGGCTTCCAGCGATTCGGCGTGGCGGCCGGCCTCCTCCCACTGGTCGAGGAAGCGGATCTTCTGCGGGGCGAACGGGAAGGCCAGCGACTGCTCGAGCGTCGCCGTGGCCTGGTGCCGGCCGCGACCGAACGCGAGGCCGAGGGTGAACTCGCGGCCCGCCGTCAGGTCGAGCTCCCCCGTGAGAGCGATGTTGCCCGGCCCGGCGCGGTCGAACTCGTAGTCCATGCGCAGGTTCTCGCTCAGGTCGTGCCAGCCGTCCGTCTCCCCGACGTAGCCGCACGAGCGGCGCGAGAAGGGCACCGTCGCGCCGAGCGCCAGCCAGTCGTCCCCCTGGTTGGCGACGAGCCGCGTGTGCCCGGCCACGTCGAGCGTCTGTCCCACGTCCCCCGCGCCACCGATCGCCAAGTGGGGGGCGCACAGGACGTACACCCGCAGGCCTCCCAGGAACGCGGGATCGCCCTCGATCCGCGTGTGCACGAGGACGCACGGCTGGTGCGGCGAGGCGATGACCTCCTTGACGAAGCGGAAGCGCCCCGCCGGGTCGGCGCTGGTCACGCGGAACCCGAGGGCGTGAGCCGAGAGGGTCTCGGTCTCGACCGTCAGGCTCCGCTCGTCGAGGAAGAACGTCTCTCCGTCCGTGACCAGGTACTGGACGTCGCGCACCTGCGGCCGGTCGATCGTCGGCCAGTAGATCTCGTTCAGGATGCCCAGCGACAGGGTGAACCAGACCGGGCTGGCGCGGCTGTAAGCCGTGCCCACGGCGTCCTTGGCGGCGCGCGTCCAGCGCGGCGGGATCCCCGGGCCGCCGGGGGCCGGACCGCCCGTCAAGCGGGCGTCACTCGATCTCGATCCCGTGCCAGAACGCGAACCGGTCGGCGAGCCGCCGGGCGTCGGAATCGGGCTCGGGGAAGGTCCACGCCGCGTCCGCGTTCAGCTCCCCGTCGACGACGACGTGGTAGTAGCGCGCCTCGCCGAGCCCCGCGTGGTGCGTGCGGGTCTGGCTCTCGCGCAGGAACTCCTCGCGGACGGCCGCCCGGGGGAAGAAGTGGTGGCCGTCGACGAGGATCGTGTCGTCGCTCTCGGCGAGGACCGTGCCCCGCCACCAGGCCTTCGGCATGCCGCCTCCTCGCGCCTCGTTCGCGACGGGTCCGGTCAGGGCCCGCCCGGGAAATCGGGATCCGAAGTTAGCCCGCGCGCCGCGCGGCGCCTGCCCGCCTGGTCGGCGGCGTCCAGCGCCGACGGCTCTGGCTCGACCTCGACCTCGGTCGCCTTGATCGAGGCCCAGACCGGCGTTCCCGGACCGAGGGCCAGCCGCTCCAGCGAGGCCGCCGTGACCTCCGCGGTGAGCGGCGGGGCGGTGTCCAGCGTCACGCGGACCCGCGATCCGAGGCGGTCGACGGCCACGACCCGCGAGCCGAAGAGGTTTCGCGCCGACGTCCGGTCGGGGCGCTCGGCGTGGAGCGCGATCGCCGTCGGCGGGACGAGGGCCGTGGCGGCGACGCCCGGAGCGAGGTCGTCCCGCGCAACGACGAGCGTCACGCCGTCGGCGCGCAGCGCCAGGCCGCCGTCCTCGGCGCGGGCGATCGTCCCGCGCACCAGGTTGACACCCGCCAGCGCGGCCACGTACGGGCTGGCCGGGCGCCGGCGGAGCTGTTCGGCGGTTCCCGCCTGGACGACGCGGCCGGCCTCGAGGACGACCACCCGGTCGCCGAGGGTCAGAGCCTCGACCGGCTCGTGGGTCACGACGATGGCCGGGACGCCGCGCTCGGCGAGCGCCGCGCCCAGCGTCCGGCGCGCGGCTCCGCGGGCCTCGACGTCCTGGGCCGACAACGGCTCGTCGAGGAGCACGAGGTCGGACTCGGAGGCCAGCGCGCGGGCCAGGGCGACCCTCTGGGCCTGGCCCCCGGAGAGCTCGGCCGGGCGCTTGGCGCCGAGGGACTCGAGGCCGAGGCGCGCCAGCCACCTCTCCGCCCGGCCCCGGGCCGCTTCACGCGACGCGCCCCGCGCCCGGACCCCGTACGCCACGTTGTCGCGCACAGAGAGCGCGGCGAACAGGAGCGGATCCTGGAACGCGACCCCGACGCGCCGCGCTCGCGGCGGCACGCGAACTCCGGCGGCGGGATCGTCCAACGGGCGGCCGGCGAGGACGATCCGTCCGGCGCGCGGCGCGAGGAGCCCGGCCAGGGTCCGGACCAGCGTGCTCTTGCCGGATCCGTTGGGACCCAGCAGGGCGACGGTCTCCGCGGCTGCCACGGCGAGCCGCGCCACGACCTCGAAGTCGCCGCGCGGGATCCGCGCGTCGACGGTCAGACCGCGATCGCCGTCCGTCACGCCGGCCCCCGGGCGGCGAGGCCCCGCAGGGCGACCAGAAGCAGCGCGGACAGGCCCAGCAGGCCGAGCGACAGGACGAGCGCCGCGCCGGGATCGGTCTGGAGCGTCTCGTAGACGGCCAGCGGCAGGGTCTGGGTGCGCCCGCGCAGGTTGCCGGCGAACGTGATCGTGGCCCCGAACTCGCCGAGCGCCCGGGCCCAGGCCAGCCCCGTCCCGGCCAGCAGGGCCGGGCGCAGGGCGGGCAGCACGACCGTCCACGCCACCCGCGGGGCCGAGGCGCCGAGCGTGGCGGCGGCCTCCTCGACGCGGGGATCGAGGCCGCGCAGGCCGGCTTCGAGCGACAGCACGAGGAACGGCGCCGAGACGAACGTCGCCGCCAGGACGGCGGCGGCCAGCGTGAACGGGAGCTGGACCCCGAGCGCCTCGAGGGCGCCGCCGAGCATCCCGCGGCGGCCGAACGCGGCCAGCAGACCCACTCCCGCCACGACCGGCGGCAGCACCATCGGCAGGACGACGATCAGGCGTACGATCGAGCGCCCGGGGAACCTCGTCCGGGCCAGGATCCAGGCCAGCGGAAGGGCCAGCGCCAGGGCCAGGAGGACGGCGGCGCCGGACGCGACCAGCGAGATCCGGAGCGCCTCGCGGGCCATCGGTCGGGCCAGGACGTCGAGCGCGGCGGACCACGGCGCCCGAGCCACCAGGGCGGCCACGGGCAGGGCGAAGAACGCGGCCGCCAGCGCGGCTCCCGCGACGACGAGGCGCGGCGTCCTCACGGCGCCTCCATCCCGTGGCGGGCGAGGACGCGGCGACCTTCGGCGGAAACGACGAACTCGAGGAACCGTCCCGCGGCCTCCGGATGCGGCGCGGCCGCCACCACGGCGATCGTGTACACCGCCCGGGGCGAGAGGCCCGGGGGGAGGGGCAGTACCCGGAGCCGGTCGCGCAGGGCGGGCGTCACGTCGGTGGCGTAGACCAGCCCCGCGTCGGCCTCGCCGAGGGCGACCGTGGACGCGACGACCTTCACGTCGGCGGCGTTCGATACGACGTTTCGCAGGGCCGCCTCCTCGATCCCCATCCGGCTGAGCGCCTCCCGCGCGTAGCGCCCGGCCGGGACCGTCGGTCCGGCCAGGACCAGGCGCACGCCGGGCCGCGCGACGTCGGCCGGCGTGGCGATGCCGGCCGGGTCGTCGACCGGAGTCACGACGACCAGGCGGTTGACGGCGAACGGCCGCGGCTCCCCTACGAGGCCCGCGTCGCGGACGCGCGCCATCCATTGCGTGTCGGCCGCGGCGAACGCATCCGCCTCGACGCCCTCGCGAAGCTGCGCGGCCAGCGTCTGGGTGCCGGCGAACTCGAGGTCCACGGGGGGTGTCCCGGGGCGCGCCGCGTACGCCGCCGCGAGGTCCGAGAAGGCCTCCGTGAGGGACGCCGCGGCCAGCACGACGACCCGCTCCTCGGACGCCGGGCGACAGGCCGCGACGACGGCCAGCGTCAAGCCGACCCAGCTCCCGCGGCCCCGCATCACCGCGGCGTGGCGAGCGCCTCGAAGTCGAACGTGATCTCGTCCGCGACCCGGATCGTGCCCCCGGCGGCCCTGTACGGCTCGATCCCGAAGTCGCTCTGGCGGACGCGGAAGCTTCCCCGGGCACGCAGCGTGTCGCCGCGCGTGTCGAGCCGGACGTCCAGTGCGACGGGCCGCGTCCGGCCCTCGATCGTGAGGTCGCCCAGCACGCGCACGCCGTCCTCGGCGGGCCCGACGATCCGCGAGGCGAACCGGATACGAGGATACCTGGCGGGGTGGAGAACGTCCGTGAACATGGATCTTTCGACATCCTGCGCGTCCTTCCTGTCCGCCCCGCGGGGCACGACGAACAGCGATGCGACGGCCACACCCAGTTCGACTCGCGAGGCGTGTAAACGCGCCGGGTCGTAGACGATCGTCCCGTCGAACTCACGCGCCCGGATGACGTGCTCGTGGCCGAACGCGCCCAACAACCCCGCCTTCCCGGTGCGGACTTCGAAGCGACTCGAGGGGACGATCGCATAGGTCGTGGGATTCGTCGCGGGGCGCGCGGCGTGGTCCGCGGTCGCGACGGAGAGGAGAAGAACAAGCCAGGCGGCGAGCGGATGCATCACGGGACGATAGACGCATCACCAGGTGGCGTCGATTCCCCCGCGCCGGCCGGCCCCCGCGCCGCGCCGGGCTTGACCCCGAGCACGGCCACGAAGTAGCCCGTCCGATAGCGGCCGGGCCAACGCGACAGGCGCTCGAACGCGCCCGCCGCGCGCAAGAACGCCCGCCGGGCGCGCTCCCCGCTCCAGCGGTCGACCAGGCCGGCGAGAAACACCGCCGGGGCGCGCGGGCAGTGCAGGACGGCCTCCCGGGCATGGACCTCGAAGCCGACCCGCGTCAGGGCCTGCTCCAGGCCGTCGGCGGACAGCGTGAAGCCGACTTGATACGGCACCAGGCCGATCCGGTGCAGCCAGCCGTACGGCAATCGGTTGCGCAACCCGACGACGGGATTCCGCGCGTTGTCCAGGGTCACGACGAGGCGCCCGCCGGGAGCGAGGACCCGCCCGATCTCGTCGAGGGCCGCCTCGATCTCGGCCTGGCGCTCGAAGTGGTCGAGGGTGGACAGCGAGACGACGGACTGGAACGCGGCATCCCGGAACGGCAGACGGCGCACGTCGCACACGGCCGCCCGGAGTCGCGGGTTGCGATCTTGCGCGACGCGCATGGTCGTGGGCGACAGGTCGACGACCCACACCTCGTCGGAGCGCGCGGCGAGGGACTCGGTGACTCCCGTCCCGAAGGCCTCGTCGAAGGCGTCCGTCTTCAGCGCGGTGCCGGCACCGCCCACCGGGAGCCAGCGCTCGATCAGGCGCCGGTTGACGGCGTCACTATGAGCGCGCCACGTGCGGTACGGCCGGCTCCGGGCCCATTCGGCGCCGACCGCGTCCCACATCGCCCGGCCCTCGCTCACGCCGGCGGCTCCCACGCGGGACGCCCGGCGAGAAACAGCTCGTCCCACAGCTGGACGGCGAGGACGCCCATCAGGCTGCCCGCCGCGCCCTTTCGCCCGGCGCGGTGAGCGGCGAGGCGCGCCGCGACCTCGCGCGGATCGAAGTACCCCTTGGCCCGCAGACGGTCGGGGGCCAGAAGCTCGGCCGCGAACTCCGGCAACGGCCCGCGCATCCATCGATCGAGCGGCGCGGTCAGCCCGCGCTTCCGGCGGCGTCTAATGGACTCCGGCAGGAGACCTCGCGTGGCCTCGCGCAGGACGTGCTTCTCGGTCCGACCGCGCAGCTTGAAGCGCGGCGGGACGCGAGCCAACAGATCCATGACCTCGGGGTCGAGGAACGGCAGTCGCACCTCCAGCCCGTGGGCCATCGAGAGCCGGTCCAGCTTGCGCTCGATGTAGCTCGACAGGCGGACGTTCGCGTCGACGGCCTGCAGGCGTTCGAACGGATGGCCGGGCAGACGCTCGGGCAGTCCGTCGTCCGGCTGCGGGCCGCCGCGACGCGCGTCGGCGATCGAGCGCCTGAAGTCCGGCCCGTACAGGGCCTCGCGGCTCGTCGCGTGGCGCGGCCCGATGATCGCGGCGAAGCGGTCGATCTCGGGGCCGGCGGGAGCCAGGGCGGCGCCCACCAGCCACGGAGCGACCCCCCAGAACGGCTCCAGCGCCGCGCGCCGGATCGCCTCTGGAACGAGGGCCATCGGCCGCGCCCACCGATCCACGCGGTACCACCAGTAGCCCCCCAGCAACTCGTCCGAGCCCTCCCCGGTCAGGACCGCCTTGTGACCCCGCGCGGTGGCCTCCGACAGGACCCATCGCGGAATCTCGAGGGCGCTCGTGGTCGGGGTCTCGGCGTGCCACACGGCGCGGGGGTATGCCTCGAACGACGCCCGATCGAGGATGACCCGCTCCACGTGGAGCGGCGGCGCCCCGGCCTCGTCGCTCAGAGTTCCGCCCGCCAGCTCGTCGCAGTCCGGATCCTCGAACCCCAGGCTGTAGACTTCCAGCGGATGCGACATCTCGCGGGCGGCGAGCGCGACGATCGTCGAGGAGTCGATCCCGCCGCTCAGCCAGGCCGCCACCGGGACGTCGGCCCGCAGGTGGAGCCGGACCGCCTCCGTCAGCCGCTCGCGGAGAGCGGCGGCCCACTCCCGCTCCGAGCGGTCGGGCCGCGGCTTCTCGCCCAGCGGTAGGCGCCACCATCGCTCGAGTCGCGTCTCGCCGGCGTGGAACGCGAGCTTCCAGCCGGGCAGCAGCTCCCGCATCCCGCGGAAGATCGAGCGCGGGCCGACGACGAAGCCGAAGCGCAGGAGATCGTCGACGGCGGCCGGGTCGATCTCCGGCTCGAGCGCGCCGCCGGCGACGATCGCCTTGCCCTCGCTGCCGAACGCCAGCCCGTCGCGGGTCCGGGCCCAGTTCAGCGACTTGATGCCGAGCCGGTCGCGAGCCAACAGGAGGCGCCGGCGCGGGGCGTCCCACACGGCGAGAGCGAACATGCCGCGCAGCTCGTGCAGGCAGTCGTCGCCCCGCTCCTCGTACAGGTGGAGGACGACCTCGACGTCCGAGCCCGTGCGGAAGCGGTGTCCTCGGGACTCCAGCTCGCGGCGCAACTCGGGGGCGTTGTAGATCTCCCCGTTGCACGTCAGGATCAGCGTGCCATCCTCGTTTGCCACCGGCTGATCGCCGTCCTCCGGTGCTACGATGGCCAGCCGGCGCACGGCCAGGCCGATCCCCTCGGCGCGGTGGAACCCCTCGCCGTCGGGGCCCCGGTGGCGCACGGCCCGCGCCATGCGGGCGAGGGGTTCCGGATCGGGGACGCGCGTCGGCTCGGCGTACGCCAGTCCGGCTATGCCACACATCAGGGCACCTCCGCGATGGCCCGCCGGAACCACTCCATGGCGGCCCGGCCGACGAGACCCGCCGGAAGCCAGCCGCGTCGGTGGAGCTCGACCCCGAAAGCGCGGATCCGCCCGGCTCCGGCGTGCTCCGCCACACGGCGGACCTCGGCGTGGCGCTCGCGGGCGATCTCCCCGGCGACCGCGCTGGGCACGAGCCCGCGCGCCGCGGCGACGTCCAGCACGCGGCCGACGCGCGGGGCGAGCTCCTCGTCGACGAACGCGCGGATCCCCGCCTCGTCGATCCCGGCGAACTCCATCGTCCCTCCCAGAACTCCCCCGCAGTTGGCGAGGAAGTCCGGTACGGCCAGGATGCCGCGCTCCGTCAGACGCCCCTCGGCGGCCTGCGTCCACGGCTCGTTCGCCCCCGGGACGACGGCCCGGGCGGCGATCCGTTCGACGTTCCCCTCGTGGATCGTGTGTCCCACCGCGCACGGGCACAGGTAGTCGATCGGCAGGACCGGGAGCTGGTCGGCGGCGATCCGGTGGGCGTCGTAATCCTCCACGAATCGGCTTCCGGCTCGGGCGGCTGCCGCCCCCAGCCGCGCCACGTCCAGGCCGCCCGGATCGTGCAGGCCGCCGCGCGACGTCGACACGGCGACGACCTTCGCCCCCGCCACGGCGAGGAAGGAAGCCAGGGCGCCGCCGACGGCTCCGAACCCCTCGATCGCGACCCGCGCGCCCTCCACCGGCGTTCCGGCGCGGACCGCCGCCTGGCGCAAGGCGGCCAGCGTCGTCAGCGCCGTCCATTCCCCGGAGCGCGAGCCGCGCCACTCGCGGCGCTTGGGGCGCACTCCGGCGAGCGCCAGGACCTGGCGGATGTCCGCGTTGCACGTCCCGACGTCGGCGTCCGGCAGGTACAACCCGCTCCGCATGACGGGCGCCGCGGCGCGGGCGAACGCCGCCAGCGCCGCCCGGCGCTCGGCGGGCGGCGACTCGGGGTCCCCTCGCGCGGCCCCTTTGGCTCCGCCTTGCGGCAAGCCGAGGAAGCCGTACTTCAGGCTCATCGCGCGGGCCAGTCCGCGGAGCTCCGACGGGGCCGCCAAAGCGGAGATCCGCAGCCCTCCCCGGGCCCGACCCGCGACGGTCGAATCGACGACGATCGCCCCCACGGGGGCGCCGTCCACCGACTGCAGGGCGATCTCCATCAGCCCCTCCTCGGGGGCCGGCGTGATTCCGCCGCGGGGCGTCACGCGGGCGGACTTTCCCACGGCCGGGAGCGGGCCACGAAGGCCTCGTCGAGGACGTGCACGGCGAGGACTCCGAACAGCGAATCGCGGGCGTCCTCGACCCCCGCGCGGTGCCGCGCCAGTCGGCGCTCGACCTCGGCCGCGTCGAAGTACCCCCTGGCGCGGATCGCCTCGACCGAGAGGAGCTCGGCGGCGAACTCCGGCAGCGGTTGGCGCAGCCATCGCGCGTAGGGGGCGCGCAGTCCACGCTTGGGGCGCAGGCGCAGGGACTCAGGGAGCGTCCCGCGCAGGGCCTCGCGCAGGATCCACTTCTCCCGTCCGTCGCGCCACAGGAGATCCCGCGGAACACACACCGCGTACTCGACGAACTCGTGATCGAGGAACGGCATGCGGATCTCGATGCCGCGGCTCATGGCGACGCGCTCCAGCTTCTGCTGGACGAACTCCGCCAGGTTGGTCTTCATGTCGACCCATTGCAGCCGGTCGACGGGGTGGTCCGGGCCGGGACCGGGCAGCGCCGCCGCCGGGCCCGGTCCCTCGGCCCGCGCACCCGTGAGGCGCTCGCGGAACTCCGCCGAGTACAGCCGGGCCCGGCGGTCGGCGTCGCGCGGGCCGGTCAGCGCGGCGAAGCGCTCGAAGACCGGCTCGCGTGGGGCCCGCAGGAGGCCCGCCCCCCAGGGATGGCGGCGGGCGATGGGGGCCAGTGGGCCGCTCAGCGCCAGCCGTCGCGCGCCGCGGGGCAGGCGCGCCAGGTGCCGGGCCCACGGCTCGAAACGGTAGATCCACTTCTCGGCCAGGACGACCCCCACCCCCTGGCCGGACAGCGCCAGCCGGTCGGCCGCCGCCTCGCGGCTCAAGACCCACCACGCCACCTCGACCCCGCTCGAGGTCGGGCTCTCGGCGTGCCACATGGCGCGGGGATAGGCGGCGAAGTCGGCGTCCCGCAGCGTGGCCCGGTGGGCCCGCAAGGCGACGTCCCCGCTCTCGACCAGTGTCCCGCGGGCCGCTTCGTCGAGCGCCGAATCGTCGTGACCGAGGATATGGACGTCGAGCGGGGCGCCGCGCTCGCGCGCCACGAGCGCCGCCACGGCACTCGAGTCCAGGCCGCCGCTGAGCCAGACCGCGGGCGCGTTCGCGCCCCGTGACTGGACGCGAACGGCGTCCTCCATCCGCTCGCGCAGGCCGGCGACCCATTCCTCCGTCGACCGGCGCGGGCGGACTCCGCCGCGGGGGAACTGGATGTCCCACCAACACTCGATCCGAACCTCCCCGGCCCGCGCCGTGAGACAGTGTCCGGGCGCCAGCGTCTGGATCCCGCGGAAGGCGGTCCGCGGAGCGATGGCGTACTCGATCTGAAACAGGGCGTCGATCGACATCGGATCGAGCTCCACGTCCAGGCCGCCCGCGGCGAGGACCGCCTTGCACTCGGAGCCGAAGGCCAGGCCGCGGCGCGTCTCGGCCCATACCAGGGGCTTGGTGCCCAGCCGGTCGCGGCCCAGCAGGAGCGTCCGCTCCCGGGCGTCCCACACGGCGAGGGCGAACATGCCACGCAGCGCGTGGAGGCACTCGACTCCGCGCCGGCGATACAATTCGGCCACGATCGCCTGCGGATCGATGCCAAGGCCGGGCGCCCCCGCGCGCGCCAGACTGTCACGGAGCTCGGGGGCGTTGTAGATCGCGCCGTCACAGGCCACCGTCAGGGCGCCGTCCGCCGCGACGAACGGCCGCGCCGGACCGTCGGCCTCGGCGGGCGCGCCACGCGTGGCGCAGCCGAACCCGGGGCCTCGCTCGAGACCGTCGCGCTCGGGACCGCGATGGCTCTGGGCCGAGGACATGCGCCGCAGGAGCGCCTCGTCCGGGATCCGCGTCGGGTCGCGCTCGGCGAGGCCCGCGATCCCCCGCGTCGCCGCCACGCCCGGAGTCGTCGAATCGAAGCTCACTCCCGCACCACCAAGCGCCATTTGCCGCTCGGCTCGGGCGGGATCTCGTCGACCAGCTCCACGGCCGCCGAGCCGCCAGGCCCGAGAACCTCCCGCGTGCGCGCCTCCAGGCGCCGGACGGCCTCGACCGGGTCGCTGCCCGGCGCGGGGACCACGCGCCACACGATGCGTCCCTCCTCGGGGTGCGCGATCTGGACCTGCAGGGCGAAGGCGACCTCGTTCTTGAGCGCGATCAGAAAGTCGGTGCTGCCCAGCTCCACGCCATCCGTCCGCCGGATCGTCTCCCACGTGCGCCCCTCGAGCTCGGACAGGAGGGGCAACGTGCGGCCGCAGGGGCACGGCTCGGGGACGAGAGCGGCGCGGTCGCCGGTCCGCAGGTTGAACAGGACGGTGGCACGGTTCACCAGATTGGAGACGACGACCTCGCCACTCGCGCCGGGCTCGACGTCCTGTCCCGCTCGATCGACGACCCGCACCGGACACAGATCCACGTTGAGGTGGAACCCATCGCGACGCTCGCACTCGAACCCGATCCGCCCCGCCTCGACCGACTGGTACGTCGACAGGATCCGGCAGCCGCGCTCCTCGGCGCGGGCCCGCCAGGCAGGGCTCATGCCGTCCCCGCCGTACACCCAGACCCTCGGCAGGGGCGCCGAGCGGCCGGTCGCCGCCAGCCACCGGAAGAAGCGCTCGGCTGCCGAGCCGTACGAGAACACGACGTCCGGCCGCGACGCCCCGAGGCGCTCGATCCACGCTTCGAACGGCAGATCCGGCGACATCTGTTCGCGATGCGCGAGCCCGCGTGGGACGACGACGCGGCGGTCCCACCACCGGCGCAGGCCGAGGCTCGTCGACACCTCGGGGAAGATCCACAGCTGGTGCTGCCCCCAACCCTTTCCGGCCAGCTCGAGGAGGACCGGACGGTCGCGCTCCGCCCAAGCCAGCTTGTAAAGCTGGCTGTCGAAATCCCAATGGACGATTCGCGGGACCCCGGCCGCGCTCCCCGAGCTCTTGAGAGCCGCGGCCCGATCGTCGGGCACGACGGACGAGCGGAGCTCCGCGCGGCGCTGCCGAACGAGCTGCCCGTCGATCAGCGGCAGCCGCTTCAGGTCTTCCACCGTCTGGAAGTCGGCAGGCGTAAGACGGCGCTCGTCCATGGCGGCGCGCCAGAACGGAACCGTCTCCCAGGCGTGGCGCACGATCTGCCCCAATCGCTCCCGCTGAAGGCGCTCGATCTCGTCCGGCGGCAGGAACGGCACGCGGCGCTGGCGCCGCGCCTCGAGCGCGACGCGCGCCGTGTTCGCCAAGCGCTGGACGAGACTCATTCCCGCACCACCACGCGCCACTTGCCGCTCGAATCGGGCTGGATCGCCTCCCGCACGTCGACCGTGACCGAGACGCTCGGCCCGAGGACCTCCCGGGAACGCGTCTCGAGGCGCAGGGCGGCCGCGGCCGCGTCGACCCCTGGCAGGGGAACCACCCGCCACGCGATTCGCCCCGGCTCGGGATTCACGATCTGGATCTCGAGCAGACCCTCCATCTCGGCCTCGACGGCGCGCAGCAGGTCGGCCGCGTCGATTTCTCCCCCTCCGGTGAGGCGCAGGGTATCCCACACGCGACCCGCGAGGGGTGACAGGAGCGGGAGGGTCCGACCGCACGGGCACGGGGCCCCCCGGAAGGCCGCGCGGTCGCCCGTCCGCACGTTGAACAGCACGCTGGCGCGATTGTGCAGGTTGGACACGACGACCTCCCCCGTCTCGCCAGGCTCGACGTCCCGCCCGTGGGAATCCACGACCCGCACCGCACACAGATCCACGTTGAGATGGTACCCGTCGCGGCGCTCGCACTCGAATCCGATCCGTCCGGCCTCGATGGACGAGTAATTGGACAGGATCCGGCACCCGCGCTCCTCGGCCCGCCTTCGTCCGCCGACGCTCATCGCGTCGCCGCCATAGACCCACGCTCGTGGGAGCCACGTCTCCCGCTGACTCCACGCCGACCATCGGAAGAACCGCTCCGCGACCGAGCCGTGGGAATAGACCACCGCCGGGCGCGCCCGGTCGAGCCGTTCGGCGATCTCGGCGCACGGAAGGTCCGCCGCGATCCGCTGGCGCTTCACAGTTCCGGGAGGCATGACGATCCGGGCGTCCAGCCAGCGTCGCATGGCCAGGCTCGTCGATCGCTCCGGAAAGATCCACAGCTGTCTCCGGCCCCATGCCGTCCCTATCAGCTCGGCGACGACGGGCCGATCCCGTTCGGCCGCGGCCAGCTTGAGCAGCAGGTTCCGGGCGTCCCAGCGGAAGGCCCTCGGCACGCCGGTCGAGCTCCCCGAGCTCCGCAAGGTCAGAGTGTCCTGGTCCGCCACGCCGGACGACCGGAAGGCGTCGGAGTTCACGCGCCACGTCTTCCCGTCGATCAGCGGCAGCCGCTTCAGGTCTTCCACCGTCTGGAAGTCGGCAGGC
>CAZCZH010000006.1:0-1925 GCA_964502985.1 uncultured Gemmatimonadales bacterium | reverse complement strand
AGAACGGAACCGTCTCCCAGGCGTGGCGCACGATCTGCCCCAATCGCTCCCGCTGCTGGCGCTCGATCTCGTCCGGCGGCAGGAACGGCACGCGGCGCTGACGCCGCGCCTCGAGCGCGACGCGCGCCGTGTCCGACAGGCGGCGGATCAACCCCATCGCCGGACGAAGGGCCGGACCTTGCCGCCCGGCGTTCGCTCGACGTCCTCGACGTAGCGCACCTGGATCTGGACGTCGGCGCCGAGGCGCTCGGCGAACTTCCGCCGCATGCGGTCGGAGAGGGCCTCCCGCTCCGCGCCGGGCGACGTCACCAGCGCCACGCGAAACTCTCGCGGGCCGTCCTGGACGACCTGGTATTGCCGGACCTCATCCTCCTCGGTGAACAGCGTGCGCACCGCCAGCGGATGCACGCGCCGCCCGTCCGGCGTGGCGATCCAGTCGTCGTCCCTCTCTTGCGGGGCGGTCACGCGCGGCAGGGTCCGGCCGCAGTCGCACGGCTCCTCGAGCAGGGTCACCCGGTCTCCGAGCCGGTAGTTGAGCAGGACCGTCCCCCGGTTGACGAGGTTCGACACCACGAGCGACCCTTCGCGGCCCGCGCCCACCGGGCGCCCCCCTTCGTCGACCAGGCGCACCGGATACAGGTCGACGTTGACGTGGATCCCGGCCCCTTGCCCGCACTCGAAGCCGATCTTGAGCGCCTCGACGGCCTGGTACGTGCCAAGCACCGGGACGCCGAAACCCTCCTCGATCAAGACCCGATCGGCCGGAGCGAGAGGGTCCGAGCTGTAGGTGACGGCCGCCAGGCCGGGGAGCCGAAGGCCGTGCGACTCGAGGAACCGGAACAGGACGCCCAGGTACGACCCGTAGCCGTGCACGACGTGGGGTCGGAACTCGGCCATCCGGTCGGCATTGCGTCGCGGGTCCTCGAGCAGGGAGAAGTACTCCCGCGTGACGCGCCCGGCGGTCGGCAGCCGGGTCCGGCGACGCACGAACTCCTGCAGCGCCGGCGCCGCGGAGTACGGCGGTGCGAGAACCGCTTCGCGGTATCCGGCCAGCCGGCCCACGTGACGGGCCACGATCGAGCGCTCGCGCTCGCCGTGCGCCGCGTTCATCAGCACTCCCCACGGGTGGTGCCAGACCTCGCGCGGGGCGCCGGTCGTGCCGCCGCTTCTGAGCACGACGCACTCGTCGCGCGACCAGCGCGTCGAGCGGAACGAGTCGGGGCTCTCCTGCAGCTCGCGCCGGCCGACCAGCGGCAGCCGCGCCAGATCCTCGGGTCGATCGAAGTCCTGGGGAGAGGCGCCGAGCCGTCCCAGCGCCTCGCGATAGTGGGGGACGCTGCGGGAAGCGTGGCGCAGGATGCTCTGGATCCGCCGCCGCTGCAGCCGGCGCAGGGCCTCCGGAGAGCGGAACGGAACCCGCGCCTGCAGCCGGGCGTGCGCGACCAGGAACGCGGTGCGGGCGAGGCGACGCATGGCCCCCGCGTTCAGCCCGTCGTTCGCGTCGGCCTACGCGCCTGGTTCCCGAGTCGCGCGGCGCTCAATGGACCGCCGCCCCTTTCAACTGCCGGACCATCGACTCGACGACGTCCCGCGCGTCGCCGAACACCATCATCGTGTTCTCGCGATAGTACAGCGGGTTGTCGATCCCCGAGAAGCCCGGGCTCAGGCTGCGCTTGACGACCATCACCGTGCGCGCCCGAAACACCTCCAGGATCGGCATCCCGTAGATCGGGCTGCCGGGCTTGTCCAGCGCGTCGGGATTCACGATGTCGTTGGCTCCCAGGACGAGGACCACGTCCGCGTCGTCGAAGTCCGCATTGATGTCGTCCATCTCGAACACCTGGTCGTAGGGCACGTCGGCCTCGGCGAGCAGCACGTTCATGTGCCCGGGGAGCCGTCCAGCCACGGGGTGGATGGCGAAGCGC
>CAZCZH010000005.1:0-33010 GCA_964502985.1 uncultured Gemmatimonadales bacterium | reverse complement strand
GGCCGCTGCTGGCTGCCGACCGGTATCGCCCGCATGATCTTGAGGAAAAACCCGAGCACCCTGCTCTTATAGATATCCTCATGAACGATAAACCGGATCGGCCGGGGCGAGACCGATTGGATCAGCAGCGCGTCAATAAAAGAGACATGATTGCTCACCAGCAGCGCGCCGCCCTCGGCAGGCACGCGATCCAACCCGGTTGCGCGAATCCGGTAAAAGACGTGCGTAAACACCAGATTGATCATGCGCAAGAGCGCCTCGGGCATCAGCCGGACGAACGCGTCGTAGCCCGGCTGGACGACGACCGCCAGCCGGGCCCCAGGGGCCCACGCCTTGAGGGCCCGCGCGCTGGGCCCCATCATGAGCGTGTCGCCGAAGCGCCTCAACCGCACGAACAGCGCCCGTCCGACGTCGCCCGGGTCGAGCGGCGGGGCGAGGCGCTCGCGCCTCACGCGGCGGCGGCCGGGCTCACGCCGGGACGTCGGCGAACTGGAGCTCGTAGAGCTGGCTGTAGCGCCCTCCCCGAGCCAGCAGCTCGCCGTGCGTCCCGCGCTCGACGATGCGCCCCTCGTCGACGACCAGGATCTGATCGGCGTGGTGCACGGTCGACAGGCGGTGGGCGATGACGATCGACGTCCGGTTCTCCATCAGCCGGGCGATCGCCTGCTGGACGAGAAGCTCGCTCTCGGTGTCGAGGGACGAGGTCGCCTCGTCGAAGATCAGGATCGGCGGGTTCTTGTAGATCGCGCGGGCGATCGCCAGCCGCTGGCGTTGTCCGCCGGACAGCCGGATCCCGCGCTCGCCGATCACGGTCTCGAATCCCTCGGGCAGGGCCTCGATGAAGTCCAGCGCGTTGGCCGCCCGCGCCGCCTCGACGAGGCGCGCTGGATCGGGTTCGGACACGCCGTACGCCACGTTCGCCGCGACCGTGTCGTGGAACAGGATGACCTCCTGAGTGACGATCCCGAGCTGGGCCCGGAGGCCGGCGATCGCCAGCTCGCGCAGGTCGGTGCCGTCGAATGTGATGCGTCCGGCCTGCGGGTCGTAGAACCGGGGCAACAGATCGACGATCGTCGACTTGCCGCCGCCCGACGGTCCGACGAGGGCCATCACCTGCCCCTTCGCGACGCGGAACGAGATGTCGCGCAGAACGGGGCCTTCGCCGGCCTCGTATGCGAACGACACGTCCGTGTACTCGATGGCGTCGCGAAAGCCGTCGACCCGGACCGGGCGCGGCGCCTCGCGCACTTCGGGCTCGGTGTCGAGGACGGCGAAGATCCGCTCCCCGGCCGCCAGCGCCGGGCTGACGTCCTCGGCCACCTTGGACAGGAACTTGATCGGCGAGGAGAGCTTGAGGGCCGCCACCAGGAACACGAAGAACGTCTCCGGCGCCAGCGTCCCATCGACGAGGATCATGCGTCCGC
Organism: uncultured Gemmatimonadales bacterium; assembly: GCA_964502985.1. Classification (GTDB taxonomy): domain Bacteria; phylum Gemmatimonadota; class Gemmatimonadetes; order JACCXV01; family JAHWKZ01; genus CAZCZH01. The sequence goes on along the minus strand of CAZCZH010000005.1, from coordinate 31,586 downwards.
CGACGTACAAGATCAGGACCACCGAGCCGGCCAGCAGGAACTCGGACAGGGGCGCCCCGAGGTGCGAGTACTTCTTGGAGCGCACGACGTGGTGGAAATAGCCCGCGTTGTCGAGCCCGAACCGCTCGCGCTCCCACCCCTCGGCGCCGAACGCCTTGACGACGCGAATCCCGGCGATGTTCTCCTGGAGCGCGCTCGTCACGTCGGCGAACTTCTCGAGCCGCTGGCGGTTGACCCGCTTGAGCTTGCCGGCGATCCGGGCCACGACCCACGTCACCGGCGGCAGGACGACCAGCGCGAGAAGCGTCAGGCGCCACGAGATGGCCACCAGGATGCACAGCGTCACGACCGCGGTCAACGCACTCTGGGCCGTCTTGTAGATGCCCGTCGCGATGGCGTCCTTGAGGAGCTGGACGTCGTTCGACATGAGCGCGATCAGGTGCCCGGCACGGGTCTTCTGGTAGAACCGGAAGGACAGGTGCTGGAGGTGCTCGAACAGGTCGTTCCGCAGGTCGCGCAGCGTGCGCTCGAGGACGACCTGCGGCAGGAATTGCTGGAAGTAGTCGAGGAGACCCTTGACGAGGTACAAGGCCAGGATCACGAGGCAGACGTTGCGCAACGTCGCCAGCGGAGTCGGCTCGGCGAGCCAGGCGAAGAGGTCGTGCCGCAGGAATGTCTGGGCGCGGTCGAGGAGGCTTCCCGTGGCCGCGGGAGCGGGCGCCGGGCCCGCCGCGCGGGCGCCGAACAGGACCTGCAGGAACGGGATCAGGACGACGACCGAAAACCCGTCCACGAGGGCGAACGCCACCATCAGGACGAACGACAGGCCGAGGAGCCCCGCGTGCGGCCGCAGGTACCGCAACAGTCTCAGGTATGTGCGCATTTCGAAAGAAGATAGACCGCAGGAGGACGGAGAGCGAGCGTGTGGATTACCTTGTCACGGCGATCACGAACCGATTCCGCCAACCCATCACGCGAGGCTCCGATGAACGAGATCCTCCCGGGCGTACACCACTGGGTGACGCACCACGAGAACATCGACGCCGACGTCCACAGCTACTTCCTGGAGCTGGGCGATCGCGGGGTGCTGATCGACCCGCGCGTTCCGGGCGAGGGGCTGGAGTGGTTCCGCGGTCGGGCCTCGGAGCCGACAGACGCGCTCCTGACGAACCGTCATCACTACCGCAACGCTGACCGGTTCCGCGAGGAGTTCGGCGTCGAAGTATGGTGTCACGAGGCGGGCATGCACGAGTTCACCCACGGCGAGGAGGTCACCCCGTTCTCTCCCGGCGACCCGCTCCCGGGCGGCGTCGAGGCGGTGCCGATCGGCAGCCTGTGCCCCGAGGAGACGGCCTATCTCGTCGACTGGGAGGATGGCGTCGCGGCCATCGGCGACGCGGTCGTCGTGTGGAACGGGGGCGGCCTGACGTTCGTCCCCGATCAGCACATGGGGGATGACCCGATCGCCGTCAGGAAGGGCCTGTGGGCCGCCCTGTCGTCGCTCGTCGAGCGCGACTGGAAGCATCTTCTCCTGGCCCACGGGGAGCCGATCCCGGACCGCGGGCGGGACACGCTGCGGGAGTTTTTGGAGAGGGCGGCGGGCGAGTAGGGCGCTGAATCTCATTTACCGCTGTCAAAAATTAGCGTATCTTGTCGATCCGGGATCCCACCCGAAGTCCGGAACAAGCCACTCCGATCCATCGCCGGTGCGAGGCCGGTACGCGATATGACGACGACCAATGGTGCCCTGGTAGACGATCCCGTGCACGCGATCGACTTGCCGACGGGCACGGTGACGTTCCTTTTCACCGACATCGAAGGCAGCACGCGACTCTGGGAGAGCGATCGCGAGGCGATGGCCTCGACCCTCGCCCGGCACGACGCGATCCTGCGTGAGTGCCTCGAGTCGCACGGCGGCCACGTTTTCAAGACGATCGGCGATGCCTTCTGCACGGCCTTTGCCAGCGCCCCGGAGGCCGTCGTGGCGGCCATCGACGCTCAGCGCCGGCTGAGTGCCGAGCCGTGGAGCGTCTCCGCCGGCATGCGGACGCGAATCGCGCTGCACACGGGAACCGCCCGCGTCGACGATGGCGACTACTACGGGCCCGCGGTGAACCGCGTCGCACGGTTGCTTTCGGCGGGGCACGGCGGCCAGGTCCTGATCTCGCGCTCGACGTACAACCTCGTTCGCGGAGGCCTTCCACCGGGAGTTTCGATGCGTGATCTCGGGGAGCACCGCCTCAAGGACCTGGTCGAGGGGGAGCAGCTGTACCAGGTCGTTGCGCCCGGTCTGGCCACCAACTTCCCCCCCCTCAACACGCTCGACCGGATCGCACACAACCTGCCCAGTCAGCGCTCTCCGCTGATCGGACGCGTGGCCGAGCTCGAGCGGGTCGAGGAGCTGTTGCGTCGTCCCGACGTCGGGCTGCTGACCCTGACCGGCCCCGGCGGGATCGGAAAGACCCGGCTCGGCCTGCAGGCCGCTGCCGAGCTGGCCGACGACTTCACGGACGGCGTGTTCCTGATCCCGTTCGCTGGAGTCGTAGACCCGGCCGAGGTCCCGGCTACGATCGCCCACGTCCTCGGGATGCGCGAGTCGGCCGGGCGGGATGTCGGGGACGCGCTCGCGGACCACCTCAGAGCGCGGCGGGCACTCCTCGTCCTGGACAACTTCGAGCAGGTCGTGGCCGCCGCTCCGCGCGTGGCCGAACTTCTCGCGTCGTGTCCGAACCTCAAGGTGCTGGTCACGAGCCAGTCCGTGCTCCATGTCCAGGACGAGCACGAGTACCCGGTTCCACCGCTCGGTTTCCCCGATCCGCTTCAGCTGCCGTCCCCCGGCCAGTTCTCGCAGTACGCTGCCGTCGAGCTGTTCATCCAGCGCGCGCTGACGTTCAAGCCCGACTTCCGCGTGACCAACGAGAACGCCCCCGCGGTGGCCGAGATCTGCGCCCGACTGGACGGTCTGCCGCTGGCGATCGAGCTCGCCGCGGCGCGCATCAAGCTATTGTCGCCACAGGCCATGCTGGCGCGGCTCCAGAGCCGGTTGAAGCTCCTGACGGGTGGCTCCCGCGACCTGCCCGAGCGCCAGCAGACGCTGCGCGCGGCGATCGCCTGGAGCCACGACCTGCTCGACGAGGGCGAGAAGGCGCTCTTCCGCCGCTTGGCCGTGTTCGTCGGCGGGGCCACGCTGGAGGCGGCCGAGGCGGTCTGCTCGGCGGCCGGAGATCCCGGTGTCGATCTGCTGGAGGGCGTCGCCTCGCTCCTCGACAAGAGCCTCCTGCGTCACGCCACGTCGTCCAGAGAGGAGGAAACGCGGGCCGTCATGCTCGAGACGATCCGCGAGTTCGGGCTCGAGCGCCTGGCGGAGAGCGGCGAGGAGGAGATCACGCGGGCGGCCCACGCGACGTACTTCCGGGCGTTCGTCGAGGAGGCCGCCCAGCATATGCTGACGGGCGACGAGGCGCGCTGGATCGAGCGTCTCGCCCCGGAGCGGGAGAACGTCGTCGCGGCGCTGGGGTGGTGCCTCGACGGTCACGATGTCGAGAGTGGACTCGCCATCGCGGCCGGCTTCCGGCGCTTCTGGACGATTCGCGGGCACCTGCGGGAGGGCCGCGAGTGGATCGAGCGCGCCCTGGGGGCGAGCGCCGGGGTGGCCCCGGAGCTGCGCGCGGCGATCCTCATGGCGGCGGCCAACCTGGCGCGGGAAGGCCGCGAAACGGGTCGCGCCCGGGCCCTTGCCGCGGAGAGCCGCGCGATCTACGAGAATCTGGGGGACGTTCGCAATATCGCGATGGTCACCGGCACCCAGGCGATCATCGAGTTCGACGAGGCGGTCGCGACCGGCGAGACGGGCCGCGCCGCCGAGCTCTTCGCGGAGCAACTGGACCAGGCGCGGGGTCTCGATGACAAGCACCTTGTGGCGCGCGCCTTGATCTTCAGCGGCGAGCTGGCACGATCCCGGGGGGATACGGCGGCCGCCCGTGCGAGCTACGAGGAGACGGTGACGACGCTTTCCACGGTCGGGGGCGGGAACAGTGGGCTGATGGCCCTCGCGCTGACGAACCTGGGCTTGCTGGAAGCCGACAACGGCGAGTATGCCGCCGCGAGGCGTCGTTTCGTAGAGGGACTGGCCATCGGCCACGATCTCGGCGACCGCGGCTCGATCGTGTACTGCCTGGCCGGATTGGGCGGCGTCCGCGGGGCGCTCGGCGAGACGATCCTCGCCGCTCGGCTGTTCGGTGCCGCCGAGGCGATCATGGAGGCCACCGGCATCACCTACGACCCGATCGACCGGGCGATCTACGCGCGGCTCGAGGCGGCGCTCCAGCAGGGTCGCGACCTCGCCGAATTCGCCGCTGCCCGCGTCGAAGGCCGGGCGCTCTCGACCGAGCAGGCGATCGCTCTGGCCCTCGGCGACTGACCAGCCGTCCTTTCGGGCGACGCGTCAGGCCCGCGCCGCGGCCTTTTCCTCTGCCTCTCCCTCGCCCGTGATCTCCGGTCGCTCCCCGTTCTCGATCGCCGTGTGCTCGCGGACGATCAGGACGACGACGCCGAGCCACACCAGGATGATCGCCAGGTTGAGCGCGGCGAAGCCCCGCGTGCCGAACGCGAACACGACGGTCCCCAGGAACACGACGATGGCCGAGCCGACGTCGCCGAGCCGCTGCATGAAGCTGTCGGTCACCTGCTTGGCCTTGTACTTGATCTCGCGCGTGGTCGGCAGGAACAGCATCTGAATCGTCGTCTTGTTGATCGAATAGTCCGACGCGTTCTCGAACGTCTTCCCGATCCGCGCGTATTTCAAGAGCGGCGCTGCGAAGATCAGCCCGTACGTCCCCAGCGCGACGACCGGCAGCCAGAACAGGCCGGCCTTGATCCCGCCATACTTGATCAGGCGGCTGACGACGAACAGCTGCAGGAACATGCCCAGCAGGTTGACCCACAGGAAGAAGCGGGCGTAGAAGCGGCCGATGATGTTCTTCTGGATGTCCTTCTTGACATCCTGGCTCGCCGGGTCGCCGAAGTCGTGGTCGCCGATGGTGGCATTGGTGCCGGCCTCGATGGCCTGCGACACGACCTCCTCCGAGCGCCCCTTGCCGTAATCTTCGACCATGCTGCCCAGGATGTACTCGCCCGTCGTGTTGACCAGGTTTAGGAGCAGGACGAGGAGCGCGATCAGACCGATGTACCTGTGCTTGAAGACGAGATCGAACCCCAGGCTCTCCTTCTCGCGCGGTTCGCCCTCCTCGCGCTCCGACTTCGCCGACAGCTCGCGCTGCCTGGCCTGCATGACGGGCTTCCCCCATACCTTACGCGAGATCACGTTGGTCAGCAGGATGCAGATCCCGAGGATGGCGGCCGCCACGAGAAGCATCTCGAACACGCTGATGAACTCCAGCAGCCAGTCCGCGATGTAGGCCCCGGCGAAGGCGCCGAACGACCCGCCGAAGGCGACCAGCGCGAACAGGCGCTTCCCCGAGTCGTTGTTGTACACGTCGTTGGCGTACGACCAGAACTGGGCCACGACCATCACGCTGAAGATCCCGACCCACACGAAGAACGCATAGCCCAGGTACGGCACGTCCATCCGGCTCAAGATCCAGAACGCGACGAGGCACACGATGAAGACCGTCGTCACGACCGTGATCAGGCGCGTTCGCTCGTAGCGCGAGACGAGCTTGGCGTATCCCCCCACGAGGAAGAACAGGAGAATCGCCATCGCGCCGACCAGGTAGCTCTTGGCCTCCGCTCCGCCCCCGGCCAGGATCAGCGCCTCGCGGACCGGCTTGATCAGGTAGTAGCTCGTCAGCAGCAGGAACACGTTGAGCGACATGAGCAGGACGACCGGGCCCTCGCCGGAGTGGATGTCGGTGAACAGGCCGAGGAAGCGCTCGAGCGCGCTCTTTGTCTGGGCAGTCTGGCTGTCGGGCATGCAGGGGTCTCCTCGCGGCGGTGGCGACCGTCGAACGGACTCCATTCAAAGTGGGGACTCGGGGCCCGGGGTACAAGGGAGGGCCGCCACGCGGCCGGGCGTTCCCCTTCGCGCGAGACCTACAGCAGGCCCCCCGTGTCGGCCGTGCGGAGCTGGCTGAAGGAGTCGAACACGAAACGGCAAAATCGCTCGACCAGCTGGTCGGCGTCCGTCACGTCCTCCAGCGCGTGGCTGCGGGTGAATTCCAGCCAGCCGTTCGGTCGCGCGACGTAGTCGATGTCGTCGGCCCCGGCACGCAACCGCCCGAGCAGTGCCTCGCGCTCTTCCTGCGGCGTCCCGTCGTCGAATCGCAAGCCGGCGTGGAACGCCAACCGCCGATCGTCGGTATGCGGGACGACCGCCGCCTGCAGCCCGCCGCCGATCACGACGTCGACCCGCTGATACGCCGCGTTGACCGCGCTCTGCAGGGGCAGGACGCTCTGATCGGCGAGAGCCATCTGGATCCAGGGCAGGGAGTGCAACCTAGTGTGGCGTCAGGGTGACCACCGGCAGGACGAGCTCCTCCAGTGACACGCCGCCGTGGAGGAACGCGCCGTAGTAGCGGCCCTGATACTCGCGCAGCTTGGTCGGATAGACGAAGTAGTAGTCCTCGACGGCCATCAGCGCGGCCACGTTCGTGCCCATGTCCGGCAGCCCGACGCGGTCGAGGTCGATGACCCGGAACGCCGTCTCGTCGTCCTCGGCGCGGATGTCGTTGCCGAACTTGTAGCGCAGGTTCTGCGACGCGTCCTTGCGGGCGAACACCGTCGCCGGCCGCAGGCAGTGTACCGAGCCGTGATCCGTCGTCAGCACGACTCGCACCCCCTGGCGCGAGGCCTGTCGCAGCAGCTCGAACAGGGCCGAGTGCACGAACCACGAGCGGGTCAGCGAGCGGAACGCCTCCTGGTCCGGGGCGATCTCGAGCAGGATCTCGGACTCCGAGCGGCCGTGCGTCAGGACGTCGATGAAGTTGAACACGAACGCCGACAGGCGAGCCTGGAAGCATTGGGGCAGCTTGCGCAGGACGGCCGTCCCGTCGTCCGTCGTGTACACCTTGTGGTATTGGACCGGAGTCGCCGCTCCGAGCCCCTTGCGCTTGAGCTGGAGCTCGAGGAGCGTGGCCTCGTACGGGTTGAGCGACCCTTCGGCGTCCAGGTCGCCGATCCACAGGTCGGGCCGCTTCTCGGCGATCGTCCGCGGGAACCAGCCGCTGAAGATCGCGTTGCGCGAGTATGGCGTGGCCGACGGCAGGATCGAGCCGGCGTATTCCTCGCGCATGGTGAAGAACGGCTCCAGCGTCCCGCGGATCGTCAGCCACTGGTCGAGCCGCAGGCAATCGATGATGACGAAGAACACGGGGCCGTCGTCCGCCTCGACGAGTGGCGCGACATGGCGCCCGATCAGGTCGGGCGACAGGGTCGGGCGTTCCCCGGGACGCGCCGCGACCCACTTGCGGTAGTGCGTCATGACCCACCGCGCGAAGTCGGCATTGGCCGCCTTGTGGAGCTCCTGTTCGCTCTGCAGCAGGCCGCGCTCGCCGGCCTCGATCAGGCGCAGCTCCCAGTCCAGCAGCTCGCGGTACAGACCGACCCAGTCGGCCCACGTGGCGCAGGCCTTGCGCTCGTCCTCGAGCTCGAGGTAACGCCGGCTGAACTCCTGGGCGATCGTCTGGTGCCGGATCTGGGAGCCCTCGAGCAGCCGCTTGAGGACGGACAGCACCTGGTTGGGGTTGATCGGTTTGACCAGGTAGTCGTCGACCCGGCGCCCGATGGCCTGGTCCATCAGGTGCTCCTCCTCGCTCTTGGTGACCATCACGACGGGGAGCCGGGGATGGGTGTCGCGGATTCGCTCGAACACGGTCATGCCGCGCATCCCGGGCATCTGCTCGTCGAGCAGGACGCAGTCGTAGCCGTTCTCGGACAGCATCGCCAGCGCGTCCTCGCCGTTGGGCGCGGTGGTGACGGCGAAGCCCCGGTTCTCGAGGAACAGGATGTGGGACTTCAGGCCGGCGATCTCGTCGTCGACCCACAGGATGCGTCTCGAATCGGGCATGTCGGCAATGTATCGCTTACCCCCGGGCGAACCACGAGGTCCGCCGCGATCGTTGGCGTGGCGCTCGGCGCGACCGTAGATTGGGCGTGGATTTCGGATACCAGCGCGGGAGGATCATCGATGGTCGACGTGAGCGAGATCGAGTTCGGCGACGGACCGGGCGGAGAGAGGTCCCGTGCCGAAGCGTCGTCCGTGGCCGAGGCCGTCGGGACGACCGAGGTCGAAGCCGGGACACCGGCCGGGGGACTCGACAACGACGCCTTGCGCGAACGTGTCGAGGAGGCCCTGGACACGATTCGCCCGGCCATCGCCATGGATGGCGGGAACGTCGAGCTGTTGGACATCGAGGACGGCGTCGTCACGCTGCGCATGATGGGCGCGTGCGGCGGCTGTCCGATGAGCACGATGACGCTCAAGCGGGGGATCGAGGAGCGGCTGCGCTCGATGGTCCCGGGGATCCAGCGGGTGGACGCCATCTGACCGAGCCCGAACGCTCAGATCTCGGAACGGGAGCCGGTTCGTCCGGCTCCCGTTCGCGTTTCGGGACCGCCGCGGAGTCGTCGACGACTCCCCGTTCGCCGGGCGTGTTGCGCATCCTGTACAATGGACTCGCGGTCCCGCTCGCGCGCCTCGCCCTGCCGGTGGCGGCGCGCTTCGACGCCAAGCTCGCGCGCGGAATCGAGGCCCGGGACGGCGTGCTCGATCGATGGACCGAGGCGGCGCGCCGGACCGCCGGGCGTCGTCCCCGGATCTGGCTCCACGCCGCGAGCGCGGGGGAGAGCCTCCAGGCGCGGCCGCTGGGTGAGGCGATCCGCGAGGCCGCGCCGGAGGGCGCCCTGTTCCACTCCTTCTTCTCCCCCTCCGCCGAGCGCTATGCCGGCGAATGGGAGGCTCCCGACGCGGCCGACTACCTGCCTTTCGACCGGCCGGCGGCGATGCGCGGGATGATCGAGCTTCTGGCTCCCGACGCGCTGATCCTGGTGGGCGCCGAGACGTGGCCCAATTTGGTATGGGCGACGTCCGAGCGCGGAATCCCGGTGGCTCAGGCGTGCTGCCGGCTGGCGTCGACGCGTCGAGCCCGCGGCCCGGCACGCCTGTGGACGCGCGACCTGTACGGGCGGCTGCGCGCGGTGGGCGCCGTCGCGGAGGCCGACGCCCGGGCCGCGCGCCGCTTGGGCGCGGGCGCCGTGGCCGTGACGGGCGACACCCGGGTCGACGTAACCCTGGCGCGGATCGCCGACGCCGGACCGCCGCCCTGGACCCGGCCCCCGGACGCCGGTCCGGTGCTCGTAGCCGGCAGCACGGGACCCGAGGACGAGGTCGTCCTGTGGCCGGCGCTCGAGCGTGTCGCAACGGCGCATCCGTCGGTCGTCGCCCTGGTCGCACCCCACGAGCCGGCAGAGGCGACCCTGCACCGGTTAGAGCGGGAGGGGGAGCGCCGCGGATGGCGCGTCCGGCGACTTGACGAGGTGGCCCCGGTGCCGACCGAGCCGGGCCCGAGGCTGGTCCTGGTGGATCGGATCGGTGTACTGTACAACCTGTACGCCGCCGCCGACCTGGCCTACGTGGGGGGCGGCTTCCACGGCGCCGTCCACAATACGATGGAGCCCGCCGCGTGCGGCGTGCCGGTCATCGTCGGGCCGCGCCATGGCGACCCGTTCGAGGTCGAGGCGCTGGCCGAGGCCGGCGCCCTGCGGACGGCACGCTCGGCGGACGAGCTCGCCGCGGCGTGGCTCGCCTGGCTGGACGACCCGGCGGCGCTGCGGTCGGCCGGAGCGGCGGCCCGGCGCGTGATCGAGGACGCCGGCGGGGCGACGCGCCGCACACTCGATTTCTTCCGCTCGCGCGGCCTCCCCATCTGAGGCCGGTCGGAGCGAAGTTCTTCATCCCTCCTCGGGCCGATCCGTCGTGCCGACGAGGAGAGCGCCCGGACACGAAGGAGGCCTGGACGATGACCTCGTCAGTACCGCCGATCGAGAAACGCAACTACGCCCATCCCGACGTTCTCGTGTCGACCGAGTGGGTCGCCGAGCACGTCGACGATTCCGACGTACGGGTCGTCGAGTCGGACGAAGACGTCCTGCTGTACGACACCGGTCACGTCCCGGGTGCCGTCAAGGTCGACTGGCACGTCGACCTGAACGATTCCCTGATCCGCGATTACGTCGATCCCGACCGCTTCGCCGCGCTGATGAACGAGAAGGGGATCGGCCCCGACACGACGGTCGTGTTCTACGGCGACAAGAACAACTGGTGGGCGACGTACGCGTTCTGGGTGTTCAAGCTGTTCGGACACGACGACTGCCGCGTGATGGACGGGGGACGCGGCAAGTGGGAGGCCGAAGGGCGGCCGATGACCACCGACGTGCCATCCTACGAGGCGCCCGGATACCCGGTCCCCGCGCGTGACGACAGCCGGATCCGGGCGTTCCGCGAGGACGTCTTGACGCACGTCCGGGGCGACGGCCAGCTGGTCGACGTGCGCAGCCCGCAGGAGTACACGGGCGAGCTGCTCCACATGCCGGACTATCCCCAGGAGGGAGCCGTCCGTGGCGGGCACATCCCGGGCGCCCGGAACGTCCCGTGGGCCCGGGCGATCGATCCCGAGAGCCACACCTTCAAGCCGGCCGACGAGCTCGAGGCGATCTACATGCAGGAGCAGGGACTGGATCCGCACGACGAGGTCGTCGCGTACTGTCGGATCGGCGAACGCAGCAGCCATACGTGGTTCGTCCTGACGCACCTGCTCGGATTCGAGAAGGTGCGCAACTACGACGGGAGCTGGACCGAGTGGGGCAACGCCGTCCGGATGCCGATCGAGAAATAGCGCCCGGCCGGCGTCGACTCCGGATCCTCGCCCTGGGCGTCCTGGCGCTGAGCGCCGGGGCGCCGACCGCCGCGCGCTCCCAGGCCCTCGACCCGGCGAGCCCGACGACGGCGCTGCGCGACTTTGGCCGGATATGCGACCCCGCCGGGCGCCGGCTGTGGGGACTGTCCCTGTGCGGGCCGGTTCTGCTCGTCGATCCCGCGTCGCGCCGAGTGGTGGCCAGCGACTCGGCGACGGGCCTCGCGCGCGAGCGGGACGCGTGGGTCGGACCCGCTCCGCGGGAGACGGGTTTCGCCAACATGGCGGTCGAGTGGGACGGGCGCCGCTGGACGATGGTGCTGCTGCCGCTGCCCGCGGATGGCTTCGATCGGCTCCAGCTCCTGGCTCACGAGGCGTTTCACCGGGTTCAGCCCGACCTCGGGCTCGAGGCCCCGGCCGTGCCGTGTCCAACCCTCGACGAGCGCGACGGCCGCATCTGGCTGAGGCTCGAGCTGCGCGCGCTGGCCCGGGCCCTGGCGGACTCCGGCCCGACGGGCGCCGAGGCGGCGCGCGACGCGCTCCTGTTCCGGGCCCGCCGGCGATCGCTCTTCCCGGGCACCGACTCGCTCGAGGAAGCCCTCGAGCGCCACGAGGGCCTGGCCCAGTACACCGGCGCCGCGACGGCGCTCGAAGCGACCGGGGAAGGACCGGACCGCGTGGCGGACGAGGTACGGGCGTTCGACGATCGCGACTCGTACGCTCGCTCGTTCGCCTACGCCACGGGCCCCGCCTTGGGGCTGCTGCTGGATCGGTGGCGACCAGGCTGGCGGACGGGTTTTCTGGCCGAGCCGCGCCCGCTGGGCGCGCTCCTCGCGGAGGCCCTCGACGCCCCGCCGCCCGCCGACCTCGCGGAACGGGCCGAGACCCGCGCGGAGACGTACGGCGGACAGGAGATCGCGGAGCAGGAGGCGGCACGGGAAGACCGGCGCGAGCGGGTCCTCGCCGCCTACCGGGCGCGCCTCCTGGACGGCCCGGCCCTCGTCCTGCGACAGCCGTCGCTGGACTACACCTTCGACCCGAACGCCGTCGTCCCGCTGGGCGAGCGCGGCACGGTGTACCCGACGGGGACCTTCCGCGCGGAGTGGGGATCGCTGGAGGTCGCCGACGGCGGGGCGTTGGTCAGCCCCGACTTCACCGAGCTGCGTGTCGCCGCACCGGACGGCACGGCCGAGGACGGAGCCCCCCTGCGCGGGCCGGGCTGGACGCTCGAGCTCGAGTCGGGTTGGGCGCTGCGTCGGGCGGACGGAGGCTGGGAGGTCGTCCGCCGGGATCCAGCGCCGGACTGATCAGCTTCGGGCGCGCTTCTGGCGGCGGTAGTGGCGCCGGGCCTTGGCGCGGTTGCCGCAATCCCGCATGTCGCACCACCGGCGGCTGCGGTTCTTGCTCGCGTCGACGAACAGCCATGTGCAATCCTTCCCGCCGCACTCCTTGATCCGCTCCGGATCGCCCGCCACGAGGAGCTCGGCGGCGTCGCGCGCGATGGGGCCCAGCATGGCGTCGAGAGCGAGCTCGTCGGGGCCCGCGTCGCGCCAGGCGAAGCCGTCCCCGGACGGCGCGACCTGGAGCCGCGCCAGGGCGGGCCCGAGGTGCGCGTTGAGCCGCGCCACGTCCTCCGGTGGCACCGCTCGTTTCCCGGCCAGGGCGTCGAAGACGCGGAACAGCGACTCGCGGAGCTCGCGCGTCGCCCGCAGCGCCTCGCTGGCCTCTTCCGGGCGATCGCCGGCCGCCTCGAGCAGGGCGTCGGCGTCCGCTGCGTCGAGGGCTCCGGCCCGCACGCTCCAGCGAACGAGCGCCGGGTAGTCGACGAGCCACTCGGACGGATTCTCGCGGCTGCCGCCCACCGTGTTGGTCAGATCGAGGCACAGCCGTCCCCCGATCCTCTCGAGCTCCTCGACAGGGCGCTTCACCGGACGCGCCCCGGCGGGAGGACCGTGGGACGACTGGGAGGTGTCTATAACCATCTAAAGCCTCTTGACAGGTTATGCTGGATCGGCTATGCTCTTTCCATCAAAAGAGACTTTAGCCGGTTAGGTGAACGATGTCAAGCTGGAAGGCCCGTCTGGTCCGACGCCTCGTCGGGGTATCCGAGAGCGCGGCCGTTTCGGCGGCCCCTGGGGCCACCGACACTCCGGCGCTCGCGCCCCCTTGTTCGAACGGAGACGCCCCGATCATCCCCCGGGACCCGCTCGAGCCCGGGCGGCGTCGCGGAGGCGTCGATCCGTACACCTCGGGAAGAGTGCACCTGTTCCCGGTTCCCTACTCGTGAGTCGGGGCATCGCCCGGACGGGAGCCGTCGTCGCGGCGTGCCTCCTGTGGGGGGCGTCGTTTCCGCTCGCCAAGCCGGCCCTCGCCACGATCCCGGTGGCGCACCTCGTGGCGTGGCGCTTCGCGCTGGGGTCGGCGCTCCTGGCGACCCTCGCCCTGGCGCGCGGCGAGCGGCCCCGGCGGCGCGACCTGCCCCTCCTCCTGGCGACCGGCGTCGTCGCCGTGCCGGGGGTGTTCCTGCTGCAGTTCGCTGGGTTGGCCCGGACGAGCGTGACCAGCGCGGCGCTCCTCACGGGCACGGGCGGCCCCCTCCTGGCGCTCGGCGGACGCTGGTTCCGGGATGAACGGCCGGGGCGCGGGGGCTGGCTGGCGCTCCTTGTGTCGACGCTCGGTGTGGCGCTCCTCGTCGGCTTCCCGGGGCCGGGTCGGAGCCTCCCCGGCGACGCCCTGGTCTTCCTGTCGATGCTCGCGGCGACGGCCTGGGTGCTGCTGAGCGCGCGGCTCCTGGATCGCATCAGCGCGCTCGCCGTGACGGCCTGGTCGCTGACGCTCGGGACGGCGGTCATGGCGCCCCTCGCGTGGTTCCTCGCCGGAGCCCCACGGATCGATCTGCCGGCGCCCGTCGCGCTCGAGATCGCGGGACTCGGAGTGGGCTGCACGGCCCTGGCCTACGGGCTGTGGATCTGGGGGCTCGAGCGGGTCGCCGTCTCGCGCGCCGCGGTGTACCTGAACCTGGAGCCGCTGACCGGGGCGGCGCTGGGGATCAGTCTGCTGGGGGACGCCGCTACGGCGGGGATCGTGGCCGGTGGCGCGCTGATCATCGTAACCTCGGTCGGGCTCTCGATGAGCGGCAGCTCGCGCCGGATGTCAATCGGCGAGCGCCTCGGCGGCATGGTGCTTCATCCGGCCGACCATCGCGTTCAGGCCGACGACGCGCGTCATCAGGCCCACCTTGGCCATCAACCGAGACACGAAGTCGGGCGGGATCGCGAGCACGCTGTGGGGTGAGGAGCCGTTCAGCGCGCGCATGAAGATCGTCAACAGCGCCCGGATCGTGGGGGCGCTGCGCGGCACGTCGGCATAGAAGTAGATCTTCCCGTCCAGCGTCTCGCTGAACAGGGCCACCGGGGTCATGCACTCGTGCACCCGGTACTCGTCCAGGTCGGACAGCTCGGCGAAGCGCTCGGGGAGCTCGGGGAACTGGTCGGCGAACTCGACCAGCGCCTGCATGGTCTGCTCGCGGCTCAGGCGCGAGAAGCGCTCGACGAGGCGCTCCAGCTCGGTGGGCGGGGCGGCCGTGATATCCTCACTCATCGACGGAATCCTACCGTCGGCGACCGTCCCAGCGCCAGACGACCGTGCACGAGCGCCCCGTGTCCAGGTCGATAAGGACCTCGGTCTCGGTCGCCGTCAGCGTGCCGCCGTCCGATCGGAAGCGGCCCTCGACGTCCGACTCGTCGCGCAGCGCCTGCTCGGGGAACACCGTCCGTTGGGAGACCCGGAACGAGCCGTCGCGATCGAGCGTCCCGTCCCACCGGACTTCGCCGAAGCCGGGCACGAACACCACCAGCTGGACCAGGTCGCGGTTCTGGACGATTCGCGCGTCGAACGGGTCCGTCCGCACGCCGCCGCAGGAGTCGAGCGTGGGTCGCGCGTCGATCCGCCAGCTTCCCTCGACCAGCGGCCGACCGGCCGGGCCGACGGGCCCCGAATCGTAGACGACGCACGCCGGGGCGAGACCCGCGGACCCCGCGAGGAGCAGACCCGTGACCCGGGCGCGCAGGCGACGCCGCGCCCCGGCCGGGGCGCGGATCATCGCGCGCTGAGGTTCATGATGACCGGGCCGCGCGGTACGACGGCGCCGCGGTTGAAGATGACCGTCATCTCGTCGCCCGGGCGGACGGACGAGCACCAGTCCACGCCGCCGTGCCCGACCCCGGCCCCGATCGCGGCGCCGGCGATGGCCCCGGCCAGAGCCCCGCGCTTGCCCCCCGTCGCGCCGCCGACTCCGGCCCCCGCCCCCGCTCCGAGCAGGATGTTGCGCATCCGGGCGTGATCGCCGCGCGGGTGCTGGACCACGGTCCCGACCTCACCTGAGGTGCGGGCGTCGATCGGGATCGAGCGCCCGTCCGGCGTGTCGATGCGGTCGTACACGACGTCGATCGACGGTCGGCGCAGCGGATAGTCGCCCTGGTCGACCCGGGTCACGCGTCCCTCGACACGCGAGTCCTCGGGGATCACGACCTCGCCGTCGACGACGACCGGCTGCGTCACGCGCGCCGAGACGGGATCGCCGGGTCGGCTCTCGTCGGTCGAGATGGCCGTCGTGGCGGCGACCCGCAGGGCGGTCTTCTCCGCCGGCAGAAGCACCTCGGTCGAGCCGCCCTCGCGGGGAGTCGGCAGGGCCGCGCCGGCCCCCGTCAGGTCTCCCTGCGTCCCCTGCCGGGAGGGGGACTCGGCCGGAGGCTCGGGAGTCGTTCGCCGGACGACGCGGGTCGTCTCCTCGGGCTTCGACTCTGGCAGGATGACGATCTCCGGGGCCGCTTCGCGCGGCCCGACCTCGACTCCGTCGCGTCGCGTGTCTCCGGGAGGCGAGACGGGGTCGGCTCCGCGCACGACGACTCGCGGGGTCGATCGCGAGGTGGTGGCGTCGCGGCCGCACGCGGCCGCGAGCGCGAGACAACCGATGGAAACGACGACCAGGGGACGGGGCATTGAGCGGCTCCTTTCGGCGGGCACGGAGGGCCCGCGGAGTGAACGACGGCCGGCCTCCGCACGGTTATACGCCGCGTGGAGTCGATCGGTTCCGCTCGTCGCGGGTGGGGACAGCCGGTGGCTGGTTTTCGCGGGTGGTCGTCCGACCTAGTGGCTGGCCGCTACCGTCTGGCAGTCGGCGCACAGGCCGGTGAACTGGACGGTCCAGTTCTCGACCTGGAACCCGTCGTCGGCTTCTTCCGGGGGAGGCAGGGTGTCCAGCTTCTTGTCGTGGACGTCGATGATCGTCTTGCACTGCCGGCAGATCAGGTGGTGATGGGGTCGCACGTCCACGTCGTACCGCGCCTCGTTGGACAACGGGTTGACCTTGACCACGATCCCCAGCTCCTCGAAGGTTTCGAGGTTCTTGTAGATCGTGTTGAACGAGATCGTGGGATACCGCTCGCGGACGTCCTGGTAGATCATCTCCGCTGACGGATGCCGATCGCAGTTGGCCATCACGGCTTCGAAGATCGCCAGCCGCTGATGCGTGACCGACAGCCCGGCCGCCCGACAGCGCGCGATGAATCCGTCCTGCTGTTCCTTCGAGAGGGTCATCGAAATCGAGTATAGGACCTGCGCCGGGACCGAGCAACCGCTGCCGCCGCCGAAACGTCAGAAGCGGCGGCGCAGGGCCACGCTCACCCGGTGCTCGACGGCCTCGTAGATCCCGTCGGAACCCGGGTTGCCGGGGAATACCACGCCCCGCCGGTCGTCGAGGAGCGCCGCGCGGTAGCCGACGTCCACGACGAAATCCGCCCAGCGGATGCCGGCGCCCGCCGACACGGCCTTTCGATCGGCGTCCGGGACGAGCGGCGTGACGCCACCCGACGGGGCCGGGCTGGGCAGGATCGAGTAGCCGGCGCGCAGGACGAGCCGCGGGCTCCAGCGGTATTCCCCGCCGACGCGCACGGCCCATGTATCGTCGTAGTTCAACGGGATCTGGCGGTCGAGAGTCGGATCGCTGAACGCCAGGCGGATCGAGTCGGCCGCCCCCCAGCCGGTCCATTGCAGATCGCCCAGGAGGCGCACTCGGGGTCGCGGCTCCCAGCTCGCGCCGACCGAGAGCACGCGCGGAAAGACGAGGAACGTGCGCGCCGGCTGATCGACGTAGGTCCGGTCGAGAAACTCGCCGATCGTCCCGTCCGCGCTCGGCAACGTCTCCTCGCGGAGCTCCGCCGGGGCGACGACCGTCATGTCGACCCGGCCGTCCAGGGAGACGCCGATCTCCCCCCGCCCGGCTACCCCGACCGTCAAGCGGTCCGACGGTCGGAACTGGGCCCCCGCGCTCCAGCCGATAGCGCTGCCGGCCAGCTCGAAGGTCGAGCGGGCCAGGGCGATCGGTCCACCGCCGCCCAGCGCGCTGAGAGCGGGATCCTCCTCGAACCGGTCCAGGTCGAAGACCACGTGCAGCACCTCGACCCCCGCTCCGACGCTCAGCACGCGCGCCGGTTGCCACGCCAGGACGGGACGCGCCTCGACCGATCCCAGCCGCGCGCGGGTCGCCAGAAACCGGCCGGCGAAAGCGGCCGGCTCGGGCCAGTCGACGGCCAGGCCCCAGGGGGCGTTGAACGCCAGCCCGCCCGTCACCCGCTGGGCCAGCGTATGGCTCACGTAGAGCGCGGGGTTCACGTCCGGGGCGACGCCGCGGTCGAAAGCGCCCCGGCCGAAGGCCACCAGCCGCGCGTCGTGTACCGAGGCCGCCGCGACGGCCTCCACGTCGGTGCCGAACAGCCAGGCCAGCCCGGCCGGGTTGTAGAACGCGGCGCTCGGGCCGTCGTTGGCCGTGGTCGCGCCGGCCAGGGCCATCCCGCGCGGATCCTGCTCCCAGCGCATCCAGGCCTGGGCCCGAGCCGGGGAGGCGCCGGCCGCCACCAGGAGCAACGCAATCGCGAGTCGCGCCGTCCGATTCACGAGGAGCGCGCCGCGGCGGGCCGGGCGGCGTCGATCGCGTCCAGCGTGCGCTCGACATCGTGCGGCACGTTGTACAGGTGCGGGGAGAGGCGGATCGACCCCTCGCGGTAGGCGCAGCGGACGCCGGCCTCGGTCAGGCCGCGGTGCAGCCCCCGGGAGGACGCCGAGTCTCCCAGCCGGAAGCACAGGATGCTCGAGCGGCAGGCGGGGGCGCGGCAGCCGACGAGGGTCGCGCCGCGGGCCTCGAGCCCGGCGGCGAGCTGGTCGAGGAGGACGCCGGCGTGCGCCGCGACGCGCTCGACGCCGGCTTCCAGCAGAAGCCCGACGCTTTCGGCCAGGCCCAGCAGCGGCCCGTAGGCGTACGTGCCGACCTCGAAGCGCGTGGCGTCGGCCGGAAACTCGTGCCGGTAATCGCACAGCTGCGCGTAGCCGTCGTCCCGCGCGCCGGCCACCTGGAGCCAGCCAGCCCGCCGCGGCGCGGAACGAGCGCACAGCGCGTCGGATACTACGAAGAACCCGCTGCCCCACGGGGCGCAGAGCCACTTCTGCCCGCCGCACGCCAGGACGTCGGCCGACAGCTCGGGCCACGCGGCGGGCACGGCGCCGATCCCCTGAATCGCGTCGACGGCCAGCCACACGCCGCGCTCGCGGCACGCCCGGCCGACGGCCTCGACGGGATGCCGGTGGCCGTTCGAGAACTGGACCAGGGCCAGCGCCACGCCGCGGATCGACGGGTCGGCGTCGAGCGCCTCGGCGACCTCCTCGGCCGAGAGATGTGCACCGGTGGGCTCCAGGAAGCGGGTCTCGATCCCGCGCCGCTCGAGCGCCAGCCAGGGATGCACGTTGGCCGGGAACTCGCCGCGCGGAACGAGGACCCGATCGCCCGTCTCCAACGGAAGCTGGAGGGCCGCGAGGTTGAGGCCTTCGGACGTGTTGACCGCCAGGCCGACGTTCGCCGCGGGAGCCCCGACGAGCTCCGCCAGGCGCGCGCGGCACGTCGTCTCGATCTCGAGCAGCCGGTCGTCGTCGACGCGGCACGGCCAGCCGCGATCCGCGTCGAAGCGGCGCAGGGCGTCGATCGCGCGGAGCGGAAGGAGGCCCTGCGCGGCCGTGTTCAGGTAGACGCTGTCGTCGGGCCGCGGGAACTCCGCGGCGAGGAGACCGCCGAGCGGCTCGAGGGGGGTCCCGTCGTACACGTCGGGCCAACGTAGCGACGCCGGGCGGCCCGGACCAGCGAATGGACGCCCCCCGCCGCGCCCGATTAGACTTCGCGCCCCGTGAGCAAGCATCCCACCACGCGGCGGTTCCACGTCAAGATCCCGGTCCGCTTCCGCGACCTGGATCCCATGGGCCACGTCAACAACTCGGTCTACCTGACGTACTTCGAGGTGGCCCGCACGGCGTACTGGCAGGAGCTGCACCACGACTACTCGTACGACATCCTGGACTTCGTCGTCGCCCGCACCGAATGCGACTACGTCTCGGCGGCGACGATCCGCGAGACGATCCGCGTCGAAATCTGGCTGTCGAAGATCGGGACGTCGTCGTTCGTGCTGGACTACGAGCTGTTCGACGAGCAGAGCGATCGCCTAGTGGCCCGCGGCCGCACGGTGCAGGTGATGATCGATCGCAAGACCGGGCGCCCGCGCCAGATCGAGCCCGAGCTGCGCCAGCGCATGCGCTCGTTCGCCGAGCACTGGGGCGGACGTCCCGAGGAGTGACGTCACGCGTCCCGGCCCGGCGCGCGGCAGCACCCGAAGGGCCCCCGCGGGTACGGACCCGGTCGTCGAATCGCCCCCGTCCCGCCTCTATTCCACGTCTCGATAGACGAGGGCGCGTTCGGCCATCCGGGCCGCGTCGACTACGTCACATCTCGCGGGAGGAGGGATCTCCTTGGGTACCTATGGAGTAACAAGATTAGTTGTACCACTGGCGGCGGCGCTGATCGCCGTGGGGCACCCCGCACTCGCCCAGGAGCACGAGCACGGAGAGCACGAGAACGAGCCGCGTCACCTGGAGCACGCCCATCACCACGGCGGGTTCCCCGAGTTCGTCGACGTGTACTTCACCCATCACGCCTATCTCGAGCGAAAGGTCCATCCGCGATTCGACGCGACGCTCGCGGCGGGGGAGAACGAGTACGAGGAGTCGCTGGAGGTGGTCTGGCAGTTCAACCGCTGGCTCGGCGCCGAGGTGGAGGGCGCGTTCATCCAGACCGATCCCGACGAGGGCGACGGCGAATCGGGCTTCGGCGATGTCGAGGTCGCCCCGATGGTGGCCCTCGTGACGGATGTCGAGCGGCTTCTGATCGTCACCGCACGCTCGGGATTCGTGCTGCCGACGGGCGACGAGGACAAGGGCCTCGGGATCGACGGCTGGGGCTGGGAGCCGGCGCTCCTCGTGTGGAAGGGCTTCGGGCCCGAGCGTCGCTCGGCCCTGCAGGGCGAGCTGACCTACGACCGCGAGTTCCTGAACGACGCTCCGGACGAGGCCTCGGTCGTGTACAACGCGGCGTACACCTACTGGACGTCGAGCAACTTCATCCCGGTGCTCGAGATCAACGGCTCGACGCGGGTCTCGGACGAGGAGCCGGAGGCGGAGGGGGGCGGGGACGACACGATCGTCTCGGCGACCCTCGGCTTCCGCTACGCCTTCGCCAATGGCCAGCAGTGGGGTGGGGGAGTGCAATTCCCGCTGACCGGGACCGATGCCTACGACGCGCGGCTCGTCGTGGGCGGCATCATCCATCTGGAGTAGGGCTCAGTCGCGATCCCCGGGGGCCGCGCCGGGCCCGCGGCGGGGCCGGCGCACGGGAGGGCGGGCGCGGGGAGCCGCCCGGCGGCCGGCGCGCTCCCGCATGAGTTGCCGCAGGCGTTCGTCGAAGCGCCGGTTGAAGAGCAGGAACTTCGCGCGCTGCTCGGGGGTCAGGACCCGTCGCAGGGACTGGTCCTGCTCCTGACGCAGTCGCTCGAGCAGGTCGCGCTGGGCGTCGATGTCCCGCAGAGCCTGGTCGACGGCGCGCTCGTCGACGTGCTCCCGGCGGAGCTCGGTCTGGAGCCGTTGCATCGCCCGGCGCTGGCTCTCCATCGCCTGGCGGTACGCCTGACGGCGCCGTTCCATCGTCTGGCGCAAGGTCTCGAGCTGGGCGTCGTTCAATCGCAGCGCCTCCTGCATGCGCTGGAAGCGCAGCTCCTCCAGCCGCCCTGGCCCGGGCTCCTGGGCCCGGACGGGCGCGGTCACCGCGACGGCGGCGACGAGCGCCACGGCGAGTCGGCTCAGCACGATGCGGGTCCCACGACGGGTCACAGCTCGCTCGGCTCCTCGGCCAGCTCGCGCAGGATCGCGGCCCGGTCGGCCTCCGACAGGTTGGAGAACGACTCTTCGAGGCGCGCCGACTCGTAGCCCGGCACGGCCGCCAGGCTCCAGGGATCGGGCTCCTCGGCCATCGAATCGTCGGCGAGCGCGCCGCTCGAAGGGGTCATGGTGGCGGCCGCGCGGGCGGCGGCCGAGTCGGCCTGGGCCAGGACGGAAAGTCCGGGATGGTCGCGCGGGACGAGGACGAGGATCGCCGCTACGACGGCCGCGGCGGCGAGCGACGCCCAGGCGGTCCGTCTCCACGCCGGGCGGTGTGGCGTGGCCGTGGGCGAGCGCCGGGCCAGGGTGGCCTGGATGCGCGCGCGCTGCGCGGCGAAGACCTCCGGCGTCACGGTCGGCGGCTCGGCGCGGAGCGCGGTCCACAGACGCTCCAGCTCCGCGGCGCGGGCGTGGCACGCCGGACACGCCGCCAGGTGCGCCTCGAGCGCCGCGTCGCCGGACGCCCCGTCCAGGCGCCCGACCAGGCGCTCGTCGCTCGGGTGATCGGTCGTGGGATGGTCGGTCATCGGTCTCTCGCCTCCAGGAACGTCTCGCGCAGCCGGGTGACGGCGTGATGGAACGACACCCGGGCGCTGCCTTCGGTCGTATCGAGGATGCGCGCGATCTCGCGGTACGGCAGCCCGTCCCACGCGCGCAACACGACGACCGCGCGTTGCAGGTCGGGAAGCTCCGCGATCCGGCGCTCCAGCTCCTCGGCCTCGAGGCGCCGCTCGGCGCGGGCATCGGGCGGCGGGTCGGGGTCGGGAAGCGCCGCGTCGACCTCGACGTCGACGGTCCGCTTCCGGCGGTCCAGCGCGTCATAGGCCAGTCGCACGGCGATCCGGTACAGCCAGGTCGAGAACGCCGCCCGCCCGCCGAAGCCGTCGAGCTTCTCCCAGGCGCGGATGAACGCGTCCTGGGTCAGGTCGAGGGCCAGGTCCCGATCGCCGGTCATCTTGGCCAGCGTGGCGTAGATCCTCGGCTGGTGCAGCTCGACGAGGCGCCCGAACGCATCCTGGTCCCCGCCGCGCGCCCGCCGAACGAGATCTTCGTCCGACATCCGCTCTCCGTCTCGGGTCCCCTCCCTCGTCCTTTGGACGGTAGAGGGAGCGGATCGTTAAGTCGCGCCTGCTACTCGGGACGCGCCACCGGCGCCCCGCCGCTGCCCCTGAGCCGGGGGTCCATCGCGTCGCGCAGCCCGTCGCCGAACAGGTTGAACCCGAGCACGACGAGCCCGATGGCCAGCCCCGGGAAGAGCGAGATCCAGGGTGCCGTGCGCAGGAAGTCGCGGCCGTCGGAGATCATCGCGCCCCACGACGGCGTCGGCGGCTGGGCCCCCAGGCCGATGAACGACAGCGCCGCCTCGAGCAGGATCGCGCCGGCCATCCCGAGGGTCACGGCGATGATCGCAGGGGCGATGCAGTTGGGCAGGACGTGGCGCGCCAGGAGCCGCACATCGCCGACACCCAGGGCGCGCGCCGCCTGGACGTAGTCCAGCTCGCGCACGACCAGGGCCTGCGAGCGGACGAGCCGCGCCAGCCCGGCCCAGCCCACCACGCCGATGGCCACGAAGACGAGCCCCAGCCCCGGGCGGAACGCGGCCGTGATGGCGATCAGCAGGAGCAGGGTCGGGAAGGCCAGGGTGACGTCGGCCAGCCGCATGATCAGGTTCTCGACCTTCCCGCCGTAGTAACCCGCGACGACCCCCAGCGCGACCCCCAGGGCGAACGACACGGCCTGCGACACGACGGCCACGAGGAGCGAGATCCGCGCTCCGTACAGGACCCGCGACAGGATGTCGCGGCCGAACGAATCGGTGCCGAACCAGTGGCGCCAGGAGGGGCCCTCGAGGCTCTGGGCGAGGGCCTGCCGGTAGGGGTCGTAAGGGGCGACCCACGGCCCGGCGAGTCCGACCACGACGAGCAGCGCGACGACGGCCGCGCCGGCCAGCGCCAGCCGGTTCCGCCGGAGGGCTTTCCACAGCTCCATCAGCGCCAGATATCCTGCACGTCAGCCCCCGCGCCGCTCGTAGCGGATACGCGGGTCGAGCCAGCCGTACAGCAGGTCGACGGCCAGGTTGACGAGGACGAACACGATGGCCAGGAACAGGACCGTTCCCTGGATCACCGGCAGGTCGCGCTTGAGGATCGCGTTGAGGGCGTAGCGGCCGATCCCCGGCCAGGCGAAGATCGACTCCGTCAGGACCGAGCCCGACAGGTAGGCCCCGAAATCGAGGCCGATTGCCGTCACGACCGGGATGAGGGCCGCTTTGAGCGCGTGCTTTAAGATGACCGTCCTTTCCCCGAGCCCCTTGGCGCGGGCCGTGCGAATGAAGTCGAGCCGCACGACCTCCAGCATGGACGAGCGCGTCAGGCGCGCGATGTACGCCGTCGAGCGCATGCCGAGGGTCAGGGCGGGAAGCACCAGGTACGGCAGGGCGCCCCCGCCGAACCCGGATGCCGGCAGGAGTCCCCAGGTGACCGACACGAGGAGGATCAGGATCAGCCCCACCCAGTACACGGGGAACGAGATCCCCAGGAAGGCGAAGGTCATCCCCAGCCCGTCGATCCAGGTCGACTGCCGGACGGCGGTCACGATCCCGATCAGGATTCCGGTGACGGTGGCGAACAGCATCGCCGTGGTGGCCAGGTAGAGCGTCTTGGGGAAGTGCTCCAGGATCCCCTCCAGCACGGGCTGGCGAGTCATGTACGAGCGGCCCCAGTCGCCCCGCACGAGCCCGGCGACGTAATGCCCGAATTGGGCCCACACCGGCTCGTCGAGGTGCAGCTCGGCTCGCAGCCGCGCCAGCGTCTCCGGATCGAAGCGGTCGCCGACCATCGCCAGGACCGGATCGCCCGGCGCGAGGTACAGTAGACAGAACGTCACGATCAGGACCCCGATCAGCACCGGGATCGTGTGCACGATGCGACGCAGCGCGTACTGCAGCATGACGGGTGGACGCCTCGGACCGAGATTGAGGGGATCGTGATTCGCCGTAACGTATCGATCGCTCGATTCCGCGCGCAACGCGACGCGCGCGACCATCATCCGAAGGAGGACCTCTTGCCACTCCCACCGCTCCGCCGGGCGCTCGTCGTGCTGGCCGTGCTGACGTGGGCGGCCCCCGCGGCGGCCCAGCAGGACCATCAGACGACGGATGCGCGCTTCGCGCCGATCCACCTGCCGACGCCCAACGTGTACCGCACGGCGTCGGGCCGTCCGGGGCCGCAGTACTGGCAGCAGCGCGTGGACTACGACATCCGGGCTACCCTCGATCCGACGAAACACCAGATCAACGGCACGGAGACGATCACCTACGCCAACCATTCCCCCGACACGCTGTCGTTCGTCTGGCTGCAGCTGGACCAGAACCTGTTCCGGCCCGGCAGTGAGGGCGCCCAGGTCTTCAGCCGGGACCGGCGCTTCGGCGGGGCGATCCCGGGCGGCGGGTTCGACATCTCGAAGGTGGCCTCGGGCGGGACTGCGCTGAACCATCGCATCGTGGACACCGTGATGCGCGTCGACCTGTCCCGGCCGTTGCCGCCCGGCGGCACGACGACCCTGTCCCTCGACTGGTCATTCCTCGTGCCGGAGCATGGCGCGGACCGCATGGGGCGCGACGGAGATCACTACGTGGTCGCCCAGTGGTATCCTCGGCTCGCCGTGTACGACGACGTGCGCGGCTGGAACACCCTGCCGTACCTCGGGCAGGGCGAGTTCTATCTGGAGTACGGCAGCTTCGACGTCGAGCTGACGGTCCCCGCCCCGTATCTCGTCGGAGCGACGGGGTCGCTGAAGAATCCCGATGCGGTCTTGACGGCCACCGAGCGCGAGCGCCTGGCAGAGGCCCGCCAGGGCTCCCAGGTCGTCCACGTCGTGACCCGCGACGAGCTCGATTCTCCGTCCGCGTTCCGCCCGCGCACGGACGGGACGCTGACATGGAAGTTCCGCGCCGACAGCGTGCGTGACTTCGCCTGGATGGCCAGTCCGCGCGTCTTGTGGGACGCCACCTCGGCCAACGGAGGGAAGGTTCTCGTCAATGCGCTGTTCCGGCCCGAGGCCCTGCCTGCCTGGGGCGAAGCGGCGCAGATGACGAAGCACGCCATGGAGTTCTACTCGAACATGTTGATCGACTACCCATATCCCACGGCCACCGCGGTCGAGGGGCCGGTGCTGGGGATGGAGTATCCGATGGTGGTTTTTGTCTCCGCCGAGTCGGGGCGCGAGGACCTGTTCGACGTCATCGACCACGAGTGGGGCCATTCCTGGTTCCCGATGGTCGTCGGCTCCGATGAGCGGCGCTACGCCTGGATGGACGAGGGATTCAACACGTTCATCAACCAGTTCAGCAAGGCCGACTACTTCCCGCAGAGCCATCCGTTCCTGGAGAACGTGGCCCAGTACGCGGCGGCTTCCCGAGCGTCGGTGGACCAGCCGATCGGGACCCTCCCCGACGAGTTCGAGCCAGGCGGCGCCGCGCTGGGGATCGGGGCCTACGTCAAGCCAGCGGTCATGCTAAACGCGTTGCGGGCGATCGTCGGGCCGGACGCGTTCGGTGACGCGTTCTCGGCCTATGCCCGGCGCTGGGCGTTCAACCATCCACAGCCGGCCGACTTCTTCCGCACCATGTCGGACGAGCTGGGGCTCGACCTGGACACGTTCTGGAACGGATGGATCAACACGACGGCGACGAGCGACGTGGCGATCCTGGGAGTCGACCAGGGACAGGCCGGTGGGATGACGACCGTGACCGTCACCATCGACATGCGCGGGGCCCTGCCGATGCCGGCCCACGTCACGGCGACGACGGCCGATGGAGACAGCACTTCGGTGACCATCCCGTCGATCGGTTTCTACGGGACGGACCGCGCCACGGCGACGCTCATGCTCCCGGCAAAGGCCACGCGGATCACCGTCAACGCTGGACCGGAGTGGGGCGACGTCAATCCACAGAACAACACCTGGACCAAGTGAGAAGGTCCGGACGCCACGTCAGGAGGCCGCATGGATTCTGTGCATCGACTCTACCTGAGGAGCCCGTTCGGGCGCTTGGCCCGCTGGACGTCCCGCGCCGCGGGCCACCCGGCGACGTTCCTGCTGGCCATCACGGTCATCGCCGTATGGGCCCTGACCGGGCCCGTGTTCCACTACAGCGACACGTGGCAGCTGGTGATCAATACGGGCACGACGATCGTCACGTTCCTGATGGTGTTCCTCATTCAGAACACGCAGAACCGCGACGGGGCCGCCGTGCAGCTCAAGTTGGACGAGCTGATCCGCTCCGTGGAGGGCGCCCACAACGCTCTGCTCGATCTGGAGGAGCTGACCGAGCGCGACCTGGAGCGGATCCGCGCCCGCTACCTGGAGCTGGCGCGCCTCGCCCGCGAGAAGCGCCAGCGCGGAGAGCCGGACGTCGACACGCCGGACATCGAAGCCGATTGAGCGGGAGGTTCCCCGGGTGGGGGGCCTCGGTACCGTTGTCAGGTCCCTTACATGGTGACCGCGGTCGATCCCGCATAATGGAGGGCCGCCCCGAACAGCGGGAATTCCCCGCTGCCGAGCGCGGAAAAACCCCGCTTGCGGCGCGCTGCGGTATGTGCTAGAACCGGGGTATCCGAGGAGACAAGGCCTCCCGACCCTGTCTCCTGTCTTCCCCACCCCTTCCGGGAGGTCGCCCATGTGCCTGGCCATCCCCGGTCGCATCGTCGAGCTGGTCGACGAGGTGAATCGGATCGCCAAGGTCGACGTGGCGGGCGTCCAGCGAAACATCAACATCGGACTTCTCGACGAGGAACAGGGCGGCGCCGGGCCGGGCGACTGGGTCCTGATCCACGTCGGGTTCGCCATCTCGCGAGTCGACGAGGCGGAGGCCGAAGCGACGCTGCGCCTATTGGAACGGATGGGCAGCGAATACGAGCTGGAGATGGAGGAGCTGAAGGCGAGCCTGATCGAATGACGGTCCGCAATCGCGATGATCGCGCGCGGGATCCGGAGCGCGCCGGACGCTGCGTCACCGACCACTGCGTGACGTGCTCGGACGAGGGGATCCCGATGCGGGTCGTGAGCGAGGAGCGTGAGGGGATCGCGACGTGCGAGGACCAAGCCGGCGGCCGGCAGCATGTCCAGGTCGACTTGGTAGGCCCTGTGCGCAAGGGCGAAACCCTGCTCGTCCACGCGGGCACGGCCCTGCTGCGTCTCGACGTAGAGGGACCGCCATGAAGTTCGTCGACGAGTTTCGCGATCCCGAGCTCGGCAAGCACCTGTCGTCCGAGATCCGCGACATCGTGGAGCCCGGGCGGCGCTACAAGATCATGGAAGTGTGCGGCGGTCACACGCACACGATCTACAAGTACGGCGTCGATGATCTCCTGCCGACCAACGTGGAGCTCGTTCACGGACCGGGATGCCCGGTCTGCGTGATCCCCATGGGTCGCGTGGACGACGGAATCGCGGTGGCCCGGCAGCCGGGGGTCATTTTCACGTGCTTCGGCGACATGATGCGCGTGCCGGGGGGGGACGGGACCCTGCTCGAGGCGAAGGCCGCTGGCGCGGACGTCCGGATGGTCTACTCGCCGCTCGACGCGTTGCGCATCGCTCGCGAGAATCCCGACCGCGACGTCGTGTTCTTCGCCATCGGCTTCGAGACCACCGCTCCCTCGACGGCGCTGACCGTGCGCCGGGCCGTCCAAGAGCGGGTGCCCAACTTCTTCTGCTTCTGCAACCACGTCACGATCGTCCCTCCGCTGCGGGCGCTTCTCGAATCGCCCGACCTGCGCCTCGACGGATTCATCGGCCCAGGCCACGTCTCGACCGTCGTCGGGGCGCGGCCGTTCGAGTTCATTCCCGCCGATTACGGCAAGCCCGTCGTCGTGTCGGGATTCGAGCCGCTCGACCTGTTGCAGTCGATCTACATGGTGCTGCGCCAGCTCGCCGAGGGCCGGACGGAGGTCGAGAACCAGTACAAGCGTGTCGTCCCGTACGAGGGGAATCCCCGCGCCCTGACGGTCATGGCGGACGTGTTCGAGCTGCGCCCGCACTTCGAGTGGCGCGGGCTGGGGTTCATCTCGCACAGCGGTTTGAAGCTGAGCGAGAAGTACGCCGCGATCGACGCCGAGCTGCGCTACGAGGTGCCGGGCGTGCGTGTGGCGGACCCCAAGGCGTGCCAGTGCGGCGAGGTCCTGAAGGGCGTTATCAAGCCCTGGGAGTGCAAGGTGTTCGGCACCGCGTGCACGCCCGAGCGGCCGATCGGCACGTGCATGGTGTCGAGCGAGGGCGCGTGCGCCGCGTACTACAACTACGGGCGCTTCGCCCGGGATCGGGCCGTCGTGTGAGCCCGCTCGAGGAGACCCGGGCGGAGATCGCCGATCCCGACGCTCGCGAGCAGGAGGCGCTCGACAAGATCGCCAAGGTACGTGCCATGCCGGCGCGCTTCCGCGATGAGCGCATCACGATGGCCCATGGCGCCGGCGGGCGGGCCACGCGGACACTCATAGAGGGGCTCCTGGTCCCGACGTTCGCCTCGGAGACGCTGGGCGCGCTGGACGACGCGGGCGTCTTCCGGGTAGGCGGCGAGGGCCTGGCCCTGACGACGGATACGTTCGTCGTCAAGCCGATCCGCTTCCCCGGCGGATCGATCGGCGAGCTGGCGGTAAACGGCACGGTGAACGATCTGGCTTCCGTCGGCGCGCGCCCGCTCGCGCTCGCGCTGTCGCTCGTGCTGGAGGAGGGGTTGCCGGCCGAGACCCTGCGCGCCGAGATCGAAGCCATCGCCGCCGCGGCACGCGCCGCCGAGGTCGAGGTGGTGACCGGCGACACCAAGGTCGTCGAGCGCGGACACGCCGATCAGATGTACGTCTGCACGACGGGTCTCGGACGCCTGGACCCGCGGGCCCGACTGGGTCCGTCGTCGCTGAGGCCTGGCGATCAAATCCTCGTGTCGGGGCCGATCGGCGAGCACGGCACGGCGATCATGCTGGCGCGCGGCGAGTTCGAGCTGGACGCCGCGATCGAGTCCGACACGGCGCCTCTGTGGAACGCCGTCGACGCGCTGCTGGAGGCCGCCGGGCCGAGCCTGCGCGCCGTCCGCGACGCGACCCGCGGAGGGGTGGCCTCGGTGCTCAACGAGCTGGCCCGGGCGTCCGGCGTCGCGATTCTCGTCGAAGAGGGCGCCGTGCCCGTCCATCCGGCCGTCGCCGGTGCATGCGAGATCCTGGGGATCGACCCGATGTATGTGGCGAACGAGGGGCGCCTGGTGGCGTTCGTCGCGCCCGAGGCGGCGGACGACGCTCTGGCCGCATTGCGCGCGGTTCCCGGGTGCGAGGCGGCGGCTGCGATCGGGGCCGTCCGCTCCCAGCCTCACGGCATGGTGCTGGTCGACACGGCGTTCGGCGGGAGGCGCGTGATGGATTTGCTGGTCGGCGACCCGCTCCCCAGGATCTGCTGATGCACGAGCTGTCGATCGCCGACGCGATCGTGCGCATCGCCGACGAGCACGCGGCTGGCCGGAAGGTTACTCGCGTGGAGGTCAAGGTCGGCCACCTGCGGCAGGTCGTTCCGTCGGCCCTGTCGTTCGCCTTCGAGATGGTCGCCGTCGGCACGGCGGTGGAGGGGGCCGAGCTGGCCCTGATCGAAGTCCCGGCCCGCGTATCCTGTCGCGCCTGTGGATCGGAGAGCGGTGTCCAGGGATTTCCGCTGGTATGCGCGGGTTGCGGCGGGTTCGACGTCGCGGTGGTGCAGGGGGAGGAGCTGTTCGTCGATGCGTTGGAAGTGGAGGGGATGGCCGTTGCCTAGGGAGAGGGAGGTGCACCGTGTCCGCCAGAAGTGAAGCCGGTTCCCCGAAGACGATGGATACGGGCTTCGAGGAGATCGCGATTCTGTGGACTTCGGAAGGAATGAGCTGCGACGGGGACACGGTGTCGATCACCGCTTCTTCCCAGCCGGCTCTGGAGGACGTGCTGCTGGGGGTCATCCCGGGTCTTCCCAAGGTGCATCTCCACAACAAGGTCCTGGCCTACTCCCTGGGTGGTGGCCAGGGGGATTTCATGGACGTCTTCTTCCAAGCCAAGGAAGGCGACCTCGGGATGCCGTTCATCCTCGTCGTGGAAGGTTCGATCCCGAACGAGCAGATCAACGGTGACGGCTACTGGACGTCGATGGGCAACGACCCGCGGACGGGTGAGCCGATCACGCTCAACCAGTGGCTCGACTGGCTGGCACCGAAGGCCTGGGCCACGGTCGCGATCGGCACCTGCGCCTCGTTCGGCGGGATCCACGCAATGGCCGGGAACCCTACCGGGTGCATGGGACTCGCCGATTACCTGGGCTGGGACTATCGCTCGGCGGGAGGGCTTCCCGTCGTCAACATCCCCGGATGCCCGGTCCAGCCCGAGAACTTCATGGAGACCCTGTTGTGGGTCCTGTACATGGCCGCGGGGCGGGCGCCGATCATCCCGCTCGACGAGAACCTGCGCCCGCAGTGGCTGTTCGGGAAGACGGTCCATGAAGGATGCGATCGCGCGGCGTACTACGAGCAGGGCGATTTCGCGCTCGACTACAACTCCCCCAAGTGCCAGGTCAAGCTCGGCTGCTGGGGGCCGGTCGTGAACTGCAACGTTCCCAAGCGCGGCTGGATGAACGGCATCGGCGGTTGCCCGAACGTCGGCGGGATCTGCATCGGGTGTACGATGCCGGGATTCCCGGACAAGTTCATGCCCTTCATGGACGAGCCGCCTGGCGGCAGCCTTTCGACGATGCTGACGGGCATCTACGGTCCGTTCATCCGCAAGATGCGCGGCATCACCAACGCGACGGTGGAGAAGGAGCCCAAGTGGCGGCACAACCGCCCGGAGCTCACGACGGGGTATTCCCCGCGCTATCCGGCCAACAGGTAGGGGGGAGGGGGACATGGCGCTCGAGACTCAGGCGGTACGCGAGAAGGTCGGCCAACAGCAGGGGAACATCCGGGCGATGCACTGGGATCCGATGACCCGCATCGTCGGCAACCTCGGTATCTACACGCACATCGACTTCGACAAGAAGAAGGTGGTCGACTGCAAGTCGACCTCGTCGCTGTTCCGCGGCTACAGCGTATTCATGAAGGGGAAGGATCCGCGCGACGCCGGCTTCATCACGAGCCGGATCTGCGGGATCTGCGGCGACAACCACACGTGCTGCTCGATCTACGCCCAGAACATGGCCTACGGGATCTCCCCACCGGCGCTGGGCGAGGTCATCATGAACCTGGGCGAGTGCGCCGAGTACATCTTCGACCACGCCATCTTCCAGGACAACCTCGTGTTCGTGGACTACTGCGAGCAGATGGTGCGCGAGACGAACCCCAGCGTGTGGGAGAAGGCCAAGAGCACCGAGGCGCCCCATGGCGACGTGCACGGGTACCGCACGTTCGCCGAC
>CAZCZH010000004.1:32884-33802 GCA_964502985.1 uncultured Gemmatimonadales bacterium | reverse complement strand
CTCGCCGTGCTGGAACGGGCTCATCGTTCCGGGATCGACGTTGCTGTACGGATCGAACTTCTGCAGCGTGACCGACAGGCCGCGCGCCTTGAGGAGCATCCCCAGCGAGGCGGCGGCGATCCCCTTGCCGAGCGAGGACACGACCCCCCCGGTCACGAACACGTATTTCGTCGCGCGGGGCTGGGTCATGTCCGCTTTCGCTGCGGGTACGCCTACGACAAACGACTGAATTTAGACCCCTGCGGCGATCCCGTCTAGCGCGGGATTGTTCAGCGACGGGCGTGCGGCTCGCCCGCGGCCAGGATCGCCTCGACGCGGGCCACGTCGTCCGGCCGGTCGACGGCGATCGAGCGCGTGTCGAAGGGCTCGGCGACGATCGTCAGGCCGATCTCCAGCGCGCGCAGCTGCTCGAGCCGCTCGGCGCGCTCGAGGGCCGTCGGCGCCGCGCCGGCGAAGCGCCCGAACGCCTCGCGGCGATAGACGTACAGGCCGACGTGGGCCCAGGTCGGCGACCCGTGCGGAATCGGCGCGCGCGAGAACCACAGCGCCCGCCCGTCCTCCGCGCGGGCCACCTTGACGACCGCCGGGTCGCCGGCCTCTCCGTCGCGCAGCTCGCGGACGAGGGTCGAGACGTCGGCCTCCGGCCGCCCCGTCAGCGCGCGCACGGCGGCGTCTATCGCCGCCGGCTCGAGGAGCGGCTCGTCCGCCTGCAGGTCGACGACGATCTCGGCGCGGGCCGCCTCCGGGTCGAGTTCCAGCAGGTGCGCCACGCGGTCGCTGCCCGACTCCGCCGGACGCTGGGAGACGATGGCCCTGGCGCCCGCCGCGCGGGCCGCCTCGGCGATCTCCTCGCGATCGGTGATCACCAGGACGCGCCCCACCGCTCGCGCCGTCCGGGCGGCCGCGACGACGTGGGCG
>CAZCZH010000004.1:28199-32874 GCA_964502985.1 uncultured Gemmatimonadales bacterium | reverse complement strand
ATCGGCCGGCCGCCGATCGGCGCCAGCGGCTTGCCCGGAAAGCGGGTCGAGCCCCACCGCGCGGGGATCGCCGCCACCACGCGCGCCGATCGGTCCCCGCTCAACGCGTCAGAACCACGGGCTGAGCCGGAAGTACGCCTTCCAGCGCTCGCTCTGGAAGCCGTACGAGCCGAACACCCCCACGTACGACGTCCGGCCGTGGCCGGCCAGCCCGGCCCCCAGCGAGCTGCGCCAGTCCGGCCCGTCGTCCCCGGCGAACCACGCGTCGCCGGCGTCGGCCAGCCCGACCAGGTACAACCGGTCGAAGACGTCGCCCGGCGACGGGACGGCGACGTGCAGGCGCACGTTCGCCAGCGCCATGCGGTCCCCGGCGAGGTCCGAGGCCAGGGCGTCGTAGCCGGTCAGCGTGCCGGCTCCGCCCAGGCGATACCAGAACTGGGGCGCCAGCGTGTCCGAGCCTCCCAGGCGGCCGCCGGTCACGACGCGAGCCCCGACGAACGTGCCCCCGCCGAGCGGAACCCAGCCGCGGGCCTCGGCCTGCCCCCAGTCGAAGTCGAAGTCGCCGCCGAATCCCCAGTGATCGACCCGCGCGTCGGCGTACCAGCCGCGGGTCGGGAACTCGGGGACGTTCCGCCGGTCGACGACGAGCGACGCGCCGAGCGACCGGCCGCGGCCCGGTGTGATGGACGGGTTGTCGGGCCAGTCGTCGTGGTCGGCGAACAGGGCGAACGTCCGACGGGACGTCAGGCTCTCGAAGCGATCGTCGCGCCAGCCGACGCGGGCCGCGAAGGGCAACCCCAGCGAGCGCTCGACCCACAGCGCGTACCCGCGCCGGTCGAAGTACGCCCGATCGTCGTTGGCGAAGAGCAGGGCGGCGAGCGAGTTCGTCAGGTCCGGGCGGTGCCAGCGCTGGGCCGTGTCGGTCAGGTGGTAGCCGCGCGCGCCGACGGTCAGGCCCAGGCGGGGCACGTCCCGCGCGAACCCGACCTCCCAGCCGACGTCGTCGCGCGTGGTGCGGAACACGGGTCCGCCGTAGAGCTCGGTGTAGGGCTGACCGCGCGGGAGGACGAGCTGGGCCTCGACGCCGAACAAGAGACCGTCCACGCCGTTGTACTCCAGCGGCACGAGCCCGAACAGTCCGCGGGGCTGGATCGGAAACCGGCGGCTGGGCGGGGTGTACGCCACGTACAGGCTGTCCGCCGTGGGCCGCTCGACGTGGACCTCGGTGCCGTGCTGCCAGGCCTGTCGCCCGCCCACGCGGGCCATCGTCGTGCCGTACAGCCGACCGCCAACTACGAGCAGATCCCCGCCGATCCGCGCTCCGGGATGCACGGTGACCTCCCCGCCCAGCGCCGTGACGTCCCCGGTCACCGTCCCGTCCACGACGAGTCGAGCGCCGACCTGGACCAGCGACCCGGCCAGCGTGTCGCCGGTCGCGACGGTCGTGTCGCGCGTCGAGAGCACGGCGTCGGGCGCCGCCAGGCGCCGCTCGAGGAGCGTCCGCGTGGCCAGCGGCAGGCCGGGATCGAGTCCGACCGCCTGGCCGGCGGCGCCCGGCGCGGCCACGGCCAGCGCGGCGAGCGCCAGGAGGACGGGTCTCGATCGGGCCATGGAAGCGGCCTCCTCCGATCGGGTCAGGCCCGCGGGTGGAACTTGCGGTGCTCGGCCCGCAGGTACGGCGGGTCCACGTGCGTGTAGATCTGGGTCGTCGTGATGTCCGCGTGCCCCAGCATCTCCTGCACGGCGCGCAGATCCGCTCCGCGGTCCAGCAGATGGGTCGCAAAGGTATGTCGGAAGGTGTGCGGGGTCACCGCGCGCTCGATGCGCGCGGCGCGGACCCAGCGCCGGACGATCTTCCACGCCCCCATGCGCGTCAGCGGCCGGCCGCGGAAGTTCAGGAACAACGCGCCGCCGGCATGACTCCCCTTGAGCGTCGCGCGCTCGCCCTCGACGTACTCGCGTGCCGCCTCGACGGCGCGTCGGCCGAGCGGCACGAGTCGCACCTTGTCGCCCTTGGGGCCGATCGCCACCCGCTCCACCCGCCCGCTCGCGCGCCGCTTGACGGCGCGCTCGACGGGCACGAGCCGCACGACCCCGGCTCGCCAGTCGCACTCCGCGATCTGGATCGCGACCAGCTCCGAGATCCGGACTCCGGTGGAGTACAGGAACTCGATCATCGCGCGGTCGCGCAGCCCGAGCCGGCGCGTCGTGTCGACCGCGTCCAGAATCCGCTCGACCTCCTCCAGCGTGAGGACGTCGGGCAGCCGGCGCCCGAGGCGCGGGGCGTCGATGGCCTCGGTCGGGTCGGCTTCGACCCGCCCCTCGGCGACCAGGAACCTGTAGAAGCCGCGCACGGCGGACAGCCGGCGGGAGACCGTCGATGCGGCGCGCCCCCGCCCGCGCTCGTGGCCGAGCCAGGCGCGGATCGTCTCCCGGCGGTCAGGATGCAGCCCTCGTTGGTGAGCGAACCCGGCATAGCGCTCGACGTCGGCGCGGTAGGCCTGGATCGTGTTGCGCGACAGGCCTCGCTCGAGATCCAGGTGCTCGACCCAGCGCTCGAGGCGCTCGCTCATTCGGCGGGCGGATCGCCCGGAAGCGGGCGCAGGAAGGGATTCGTCCGGCGCTCTGCCCCGATCGTCGTCGGCCCCATGTGGCCCGGGAGTACCCGCGTCTCGTCGGGGAGCGCCAGCAGCTTGGCGCGGATCCCGCGCACCAGCCGCTCGTGCGATCCGCCGGGAAAGTCCGTGCGCCCGATCGATCCCTGGAACAGGGCGTCTCCGGTGAACACCATCCCGTCGTCGACGAAGTAGTAGCACACGCTGCCGGGCGCGTGACCGGGCGTGTGGAGGACGCGCACCTCGCGCCCCAGGAGCTGCAGCCGCTCGCCGTCGGCGACGGGCACGGTATCGACCGCCGCGCTGACCGGCAGGCCGGCGTAGGCCGACAGGTTGGCCTCCGGGGAGCGCAGCATCGGCTCCGCATCGGGGTGCAGGTAGACCGGCGCGCCCGTCGCCGCGACGACCTCGGGCAGGGCCGCGATGTGGTCGCCGTGGGCGTGGGTCTGGAGGATCGCCACCAGGCGCAGGCCTTCGTCCGAGAGGGCCTCTAGGAGGCGCCCGGCCTCGGCCCCGGCGTCGACCAGCACGCCGTCGCCGGGCGCCTCGTCCCACGCCAACCAGGCGTTGGCCTGGAACGGACCGACCGGGATCTGTCGCGCGTTCAGCACGCGCCCCGAGGGAGCCGTGATCTCGTCATGGGTCGCGTCGAATATACCGGCGTCGAGCGAGGGCGCGCCGCGCGGCCTCGGCCACGACGGGGTCGGGGTCGCCGGCCGCGCGCTCGAGCGCGGTCTCGGAGCCGAGCCCGGTGTTGCCGGCCACGATGGCCGCGTTGCGCACCAGCCCGCGGCGCCGCGTGCGCTCGACGGCGGTATCGCCGAAACGCCGCTCGAACTCGGTATCG
Organism: uncultured Gemmatimonadales bacterium; assembly: GCA_964502985.1. Taxonomy (GTDB): domain Bacteria; phylum Gemmatimonadota; class Gemmatimonadetes; order JACCXV01; family JAHWKZ01; genus CAZCZH01. The sequence goes on along the minus strand of CAZCZH010000004.1, from coordinate 29,412 downwards.
TCCAGGGTCAACAGGTCGTCGAGGGTCGCCGGCCACGCCGTGCCGCGCGGCGCGAGCCGCGGCTCGTCCGCATCGGGCGGGTCGGCGTTCCACGGGCACACGTCCTGACATACGTCGCATCCCACGAGCCACTCGCCGACGGCCGTCTCCTGGTCGGGCTCGAGCGCGTCGCGGTGCTCGATCGTCCAGTACGCGATGCAGCGCCGGGCGTCGAGCTGGTACGGGGCCACCAGGGCCCCGGTGGGACAGGCGTCCAGGCAACGCGTGCAGCTGCCGCAGTGGTCGTGGCCCGGCTCGTCGGCGACGAGCTCGGTCGTCACCAGCAGCTCGCCGAGGAACAGGTACGAGCCGAGGCGCTTGTCGATCAGGTTGGTGTTCTTCCCGCGCCAGCCGAGCCCGGCGCGCTCGGCCCAGTACTTGTCCATGACCGGGGCCGAGTCGGTGAACGCGCGCCCCCCGGCGCCGGGGTCGATCTCGCGCAGCGCGTCGAGCAAGGCCCACAGCTTGTCCTTGAGCACGCGGTGGTAGTCCTCGCCCCACGCGTAGTCGGCGACCTCCACGCCGCGCGGCTGAGGCGCCTCCTCCGCCGGGCGATGGTAGACCAAACCGACGCACACGACCGACCGGCAGCCCGGGACGAGCCGGCGCGGGTCGACGCGCTTCTCGAAATGACCCTCCATCCAGCGCATCGTCCCGTGGCGGCCCCGCTGCAGCCACTCCGCCAGCCGACCGGCGTCGGCGACGCGGCCGGCGCGGGCCACCCCGACCAGGTCGAACCCCAGGGCCAGCGCGGCCGCCTTGAGCCGCCGGGTGCGCTCCACGGCTTCGGCGGCGCCCGGTGGAGCGCCGTTCACTCCGGCTCTCCCCCCGTTCCCCCGTCGAGCGCGGCGCCCTCCATCTTCTCGCGAGGCTCTCCGAGCTTCGACTTGACGCGTGCCGCCAGCGCCTCGGAGAAGCCCGGCACCTTGGCGATCTCCGCCACGGGCACCCTCCGCAAGCGGTCGACGGAGCCGAAGTGGTGCAGCAAGGCCGCCCGCCGCTTGGGGCCGATCCCCGGCACGTCGTCCAGCTCGCTGACGATGGTGCGCTTCGAGCGCAGGGTGCGGTGATACGTCACGGCGAAGCGATGCGCCTCGTTGCGGATGTGCTGGACGAGCTGCAGTCCCGCCGAGCGGCGCGGCAGCCACACCGGGTCCTTCCGCCACGGGAGGTA
>CAZCZH010000004.1:0-28189 GCA_964502985.1 uncultured Gemmatimonadales bacterium | reverse complement strand
GCGGTGCCGCTCCTCCTCGAAGGCGCGTCCCTCGATCGTGTCCACCTCGTCGAGCACCCCGAGCTCCTCCAGCACGCCGCGCGCGACGCCGAGCTGCCCCTTGCCGCCGTCGATGACCAGGAGGTCGGGCAGCGGATCGTCGCGGTCGAGCAGCATGCGGCCCCAGCGCTCGACGACCTCGGCCATCATGGCGAAATCGTCCTGTCCCTCGACGTACTTGATCCTGAACCGCCGGTAGCCGGCCTTGCGGGGAGCTCCATTGTCGAACGTCACGACCGATCCCACCGCGTCACGGCCCTGGATCGTCGAGACGTCGACGCAGGCCAGGCGCCGCGGGGCGCGCGAGAGCCCCAGATCGCGCTGCAGCTCGACGACGGCCTCGCTGGCGCGCTCGGTCTCGCGCGTCTCGCGGAGGCGCCGCTCCTCGAGCAGGTAGCGCGCGTTGCGCTCGGCCAGCCGGACCTGCTTGGCCTTGTCGCCGCGCTGCGGCACGTGGATCTGGAGCGCCCGCCCGGCCCGGCGGCGGAGGGCCTCCTCGATCAACGGCCGGTCTTCGAAGTCGAACGGCAACAGGACCTCCTGCGGCCATCCGTCGGCGCGCAGGTAGTAGCGCGTCAGGAACAACGACAGGGCCTCGCCGTCGGTGGCCTCCTCGACGTTGCCCAGCACGTGGTGCTCCTCCCCCAGCACGCGCCCTTCGCGCATCTTGAGGATCAGGCCGCAGGCCTCGTTTCCGTCCCGCGCCAGGGCGATGACGTCACGGTCCTCGCCGGCGACGCTCGTCACGCGTTGCCCGTCGCGAATCTCCTCCAGGCCCTCGAGCTGGCGGCGATACTGGTCGGCGCGTTCGAACTGCAGCCGCTCGGCGGCCTGCTCCATGCGCCGCTCGAGCATCCGCCGGGCGGCCCGCGTGTCGCCCTCCAGGAAGCGCACCACGTCGTCGATCATGGCCCGGTACTCGGCCCGCGACACGTACTCCACGCACGGCGCGTCGCAGCGCTCGATGTGGTAGTCCAGGCAGGGCCGCGAGGGACGCTCTTCGAGGAGCCGGTAGCGGCACGATCGGACCGGGAACAAGTCCTTGACCAGCGCCAGGTTGCGCCGCAACAGCTTGACCTGGGTGTAAGGTCCGAAGTAGCGCGCTCCGTCGTCGAACACCCGACGCGTCACGTAGACCCTCGGGAAGTCCTCCTGCAGGGTGACCTTGATGTACGGGTACGACTTGTCGTCCCGCAGCAGGATGTTGAAGCGCGGGTTGTGCTCCTTGATCAGGTTGGACTCGAGCAGCAGGGCCTCGACGGCGCTGTCGGTCACCAGGTAGTCGATGTCGCGGGCGTGGCTCATGAGGACCCGCGTCTTGGGCGGCAAGGCGGCCGCCGGCTGGATGTACGACCGGACGCGGGCCCGCAGGTCGGCGGCCTTTCCGACGTACAGCACCTCTGCGTCGCGGCCCTTGAACAGGTACGCTCCGGGCCGCCGCGGCAGGCGCGCGATCTTCTCCTCGAGGTCGCTCACGAGCCGAAAATACCGCCCCGCCGGACCCCCCGCATTCGGACTCAGTCCGGCGGCGCCCCGCGCACGCCCTCCAGCAGGACGAGCTCGAGCCGCGGGCCGTCGGCGGCGCCGTGGAGCACCGACACGTCGCCCGTCGTCTCCATCACCACGGCGCGCACCTGGTCGAGCGCGAGCACGTTCGCCTCGCGCAGCTTGGCCCGCAGGTCTTCTTCCGTGACCCGCGCCAGGCGCAGATTCTCCTGGATCAGGCGCGACCCGTCCATCAGCAGGAGAGGCCGATTGTCGACCATCCGCGCCACTCGGGGCGACTCCCGACGCACGATCGCCACCCCCATCTGCAGCCCGTACAGGCACGCCAGCCCGACCAGGGCCTGGAGCAAGGGCGGGTCGGCGCTGACGATCGTCGTCGCTACGAGCGAGCCGATGGCCACCGTCATGGCGAAATCGAAGCTCGACAGCTTGGAGAAGCTCCGCAGCCCGGCCACGCGGGTGAGAAGAATGACGCCGACATAGATCCCGACGGCCGAGACGAGCACCGCGGGGACGACTTCGAAGGACGTCGTGATCCAGTTCATGGGCTTCCTCTCTTCGTGGTGGACGGGGAGATCGCCCGGACTTGTGCCGGGCCGCGACGAGGATCTATCGTGGCCGGCGGAAAGGACGCCGTGCCCAAATGACTTCCTCCGACCGATCGATCCGCCGTCTGGCCCTGCCGCGCGGCGATCGCGGGGCGACGCGCATCGAGGCGTTCAGCGACGCGGTGTTCGCCTTCGCGGTGACGCTCCTCGTCGTTTCGCTGGAGGTGCCGCGCTCGTTCGACGACCTGTTGCGTACGATCGAGGGCTTCCCCGCGTTCGGCATCTCGTTCGCGCTGCTGATCTTGATCTGGGGCTACCACTACGCCTTCTTCCGGCGCTACGACCTGGCCGACGGCGTGACGGTCGCACTCAACGCGGCGCTGTTGTTCCTGGTCCTGTTCTACGTCTATCCGCTGAAGTTCCTGTGGACCTGGCTCATCGGGAGCCTGCTCGGGTTCGAGACGGGGATCCACATCGATTCGCTGCGCGAGGTGCGCGGGCTGATGGTGATCTACGGTGCGGGGTTCCTGGCCGTGTTCCTGCTCTTCTTCCTGCTGCACCTCCATGCCTGGCGGCAGCGCGACGCGCTTCGCCTGACCCCCTCCGAGGCGTTCGATGCCCGGAGCTCGCTGGGCGAGAACGCGATCATGATGGGAGTCGCCGCGCTGTCGATCGGGGTCGTCCTGATCGGCGGCGACCCGGGCCTGGCCGGCGCGGCGTACTTCCTCCTCGGGCCGCTGGCCGCGTTCCACGGCATGTTTCGGCGACGGCGCAAGGCGGCCCGCGGCCTGATCGACGAGGAACCGGAAGGGGCGCCCTAGTCGCTCCGCGCGGCGAGCGCCACGCCGAGCAGCGCGCCGAGTCCGGCGGCGCCCGCCGCCAGCCACTTCTTGTGCGTCGAGGCCCACAGCTCGCTCGAATCCCACCGCGCGCGGGCGTCGAACGCCCCGTGCGCTCCATGGTCTCCGGCGACCGGCTCCCACAGGTTGTCGGGCCGCTCGGGATCCTCGGGCTCGTCGGTCTGCTGGGACTGGAACCCGTTCTTCGCCAGATACCGGTCGAGGAGCCGCGGGGCGACGCGGTTGCCGACGATGGCCTGGACGGTCGACCAGCCCACGTACACCTCCGGCCGCTCGTTGTGGCTGGCCCACACGATCGCCTCGGCGGCGACCTCCGGCTGGTAGATGGGGGGCACGGGCTGGGCCTTGTGCGGCAGGCGGCTCCGGACCCAGCCGAACTGCGGCGTGTTGAGGGCCGGCATCTGGACCATCGTCACGCGCACGGCGCTGCCGTCGTGCAGGAGCTCCGTACGCAGCGACTCGGTGAAGCCCTGGATGGCGTGCTTGGCGCCGCAGTACGCGGCCTGGAGCGGGATCCCGCGATACGCCAGCGCCGAGCCGACCTGGACGATGTGCCCGCGGTCGCGCGGCAGCATGCGGTCGAGGGCCGCCAGCGTGCCATAGACGTAGCCCAGATAGGTGACCTCGGTCACGCGACGGAACTCCTCGGGCTTCATCTCGCGGACCGGCGAGAAGACGGACACCATGGCGTTGTTGACCCACACGTCGATCGGTCCCAGCTCGGCTTCGACGCGGGCGGCCGCGGCCTCGACCTGCTCGGGATCGGCGACGTCGGTCGGGATGGCGAGCGCCTCGCCGCCCGCCGCCTCGACGTCCCGCCGGGCGCCTTCGAGACCCTCGGCGCCGCGCGCCAGGAGACCGATCCGCGCGCCCTGACGGGCGAACTCCCGCGCCGTGGCCCGCCCGACACCGGCCGAGGCGCCGGTGATGACGACGGTCCGCCGGGCGCCGGTGCCGTTTTCCCGCGAGCTCATTCCGACCCCTGGGCCGCGTAGGCGACCGTCGTCAGGAGGGCGTTCTCCGCCTGCCGCGAGTCGAGCCGCGTGTGCTGCACGACGACCGGGACGCTCGAGCGCAGGACGCTCGCGTAGTCGGTGTCGCGCGGGATGGGCTCGGGATCGTCCAGCTCGTTGAACCGGACGTGGGCCGTCCGCCGGGCCGGCACGGTCAGGCGATACGGTCCGACCGGATCGCGGTCGGCGAAGTACACGGTGATCTCGATCTCCGCCGGCGCGTCGCCGGCGTTCAGGATGCAGGCCGTCTCGTGGCTCGTCATCTGGGGCTCGGGCCCCGTGCTCGAGGGCGGGATGTACCCCTCGGCGATGGCCCACGTGCGGCGGCCGATCGGTTCGCTCATGGATTGGCCTCCGGATCATGGTTGCAAGCGTCGCACACAGTATGCACCCGACCCCGGAGGCCCGTCCGTGCGCTCTCTTACACCCCGCCGCGGCGTCGCAGCCCGCGCACGACGAGGTCCACCTCGCGCACGCCGAGGGCCCGCGCGATACCGAGGTACAGCGCGCCGATCACGGCGTACAGCCCGAGGGTCGTGGCGGCGCGCGTTCCCAGCCCCCACCCCGACCAGCGGCCCGCGATCCAGACGTACGGCAGGGCCGCGGCGAGTCCGGAGGCGACCAGCGCGACCGCCATCCCGCGCAGCGCCCGCGCCGTGGCCCGGTCGAACACCGGCCCCAGGCGGCGCCGCAGGAGGCGCCACAGGGCGCCCGCGTTGACGAACGCGGCGATGCTCGTGGCGAGCGCGATCCCCGGCGTCCCCATGAGCCATGCCAGGAGGATCCCCAGCGCGACGTTGACGACCAGCGCGACGACGCCGATCCGGACCGGCGTGGCGGTGTCCTGGAAGGCGTAGAACGCGGTGGCGAACAGGCGCACCGAGCCGAACGCCACGAGCCCCAGGGCGAACGCCGCCAGGACGACCGTCACCGCCGCCGAGTCGCCGGCGTCGAACCTGCCGTGCTCGAACAGCAGGCTCACGACAGGCCGGCCGAAGAGCCCCAGCCCGAGCGTCGCCGGCAGCATCAACAGCGCCATCCGGCGCCACGCCGTCCCCAGCTCGGCGCGGATCGCGTCCGTCGACGGGCCCGCCGCCTCGTGGGCCAGGGTCGGCAGCGCCACCTGGGCGATGGCCACGCCGAACAGCGACAGGGGGAGCGTGTACAGGCGCTGGGCGTAGGCCAGCGTGGCCACGCTCTCGTTCGACAGGAAGGTCGCGATCTGGATGTCGACCAGCGACGAGAGCTGCGCCACGCCGGTCCCCACGAGCATCGGCAGGAACAGGGTGACGACCCGGCGCACGGCGGGGTCTCGCCAGCCGCGGCGCGGCGCCAGCGTGCCCAGCGCGTCGCGGGTCGCGGGCAGTTGCACGGCGAGCTGCAGCACGCTCCCGGCGACCACGCCCCATGCCAGGATCTGGATCGGGTCGAGCCGCGTCCGGCCGACGAACGCGACCAGCGAACCGGCCGAGATCAACGACCAGAAGGTCGGCGCGAAGTTGGGCCAGAAGAAGCGCCCGTTGGCGTGGAGCACGCCCATGCACCACGCGCCGACGATCATGAACGCCGACGTCGGGAACAGGACCACGATCAGCCGCTCGACCAGGTGCCGTAGCGCGGGGTCGAAGCCCGGCGCCACGACCCATGCCAACAGCGGCGCCGCCGCCATCCCGGCCAGCGTCGCCACGCCGACGGTGAACAACAGCAGGCCGAGCACGCTCTGCGCCAGCCGGCGCGCGCGGGCCGGGTCGTCGTGCATGGAGTCGGCAAGGACGGGGATGAACGAGGCCGACAGGTTCCCCTCGCCGAGCAGCACGCGCACCAGGTTGGGGATCTTGTACGCCGCGACGAACGCCGAGTACGTCGCGGCGCGGCCGAAGTAGAACGCGACGACCTGCTCGCGGATCAGCCCGAACACGCGGCTCACGCCGATCCCGAACATCACGACCAGGGTTGCGCGGCCGGTCGAGCCGGCGCGCGCCGTCCCGCGATCGGCCGTCAGCATGACTTCTCTCCCAGGGCTCGAGGGACTCCGGCCGGCGCCGGCAAGATAGCCGCGTAGTCCCGCGCCCGACAGCAGCGTTGCTCGGCGTCCGCTCGCCGGATTAGGTTCGCCCCTCGTGTCCCCTTCCATCGACCGCTCGCCGCCCGCCGGCCCCGCGCTGGACGGGGCCCGGGAGCGGTGCGCCGAGCTCGCCGCGCGCCACTACGAGAACTTCCCCGTCACGGGACCGCTGTTGCCACGCGCGGCGCGCGAGGACCTGGCCGCCGTGTACGCCTTCTGCCGGACGACCGACGACCTGGGCGACGAGGCCCCCGGGGACCGCCTGGTGCCGCTCGACGGATGGGAGGCGGGGCTGCGGCAGGCGCTCGCCGGTCGCCCCTCGGGCGATGCCGTGCTGACTGCGCTGGCCGAGACGATCCGCCGCCGCGACCTCCCCGCCGAGCCGTTCCTGCGCCTGATCGAGGCCAACCGCCGCGACCAGCGGGGCGAGCGGTATCCCGACGAGGCCGCGCTGCTCGATTATTGCTCGTACAGCGCGACCCCCGTCGGGCGCATGGTCCTGGGCGTGATCGGCCTGGACGACCCGCCGCGCCGGGCGCTCGCCGACGCGACGTGCGTCGGGCTCCAGCTGGCCAACTTCTGGCAGGACCTGGCGCGCGACCGGGAGCGCGGCCGGCTGTACCTGCCGCTCGAGGCGTGCGCCCGGCACGGCGTGGACCCGGAGGTCGAGCTCGACCGCCCCGCGGCCTCGCCCGCCCTGCGGCGCCTCGTCGCCGAGCTCGTCGACGGTGCCCGCGGCTGGCTTGTCCAGGGCTGGCCACTGGCCGCACGCCTCCCGGCCCGCTGGCGGCCCCTCGTGCGCGGCTTCTCGCGGGGCGGCTTCGCCATCTGCGACGCCATCGCCCGGCAGGGACACGACACGCTGTCGGCGCGGCCCGTCGTGTCGGGCGCCCGGCGCCGCGCGATCGTCCTCCACGAGCTCCTGCGGGCTCCGTTCCGCGCCGTCGACCCGCCGGGCGCCGCGCGCGCCGAGCCGTCGTGACCCGCGACCCCGAGCGCGTCACCGCGGGATACGACGCGTGCCAGGTCGAGGCGCGCGCCGCCGCCGCCAACTTCTGGCTCGGGATCCGACTCCTGCCGCGCGAGCGGCGGCGCGCGCTGGCCGCCGTGTACTGGTTCAGCGACCGCGCCGACCGCGCCGTCGACGGGGACGGCACGCTCGATGCGCGCCGCACCCGCCTGGCCGTTGTGCGCCACGACCTGGCGCGGGCCCTCGAGGGCGACGGCCCCGACGCCCGCTGGGACGCAGTGGCCGACGCCGTGGCGCGCTACTCGATCCCGGAGGGGCTGTTGACCGCGCTCCTGGACGGCGTCGAGCGCGACCTCGAGCCCGAGCCGTGCCCGGACTGGGACGCGACCCGGGCCTACTGCTGGGGCGTGGCCGGGGTCGTGGGGCTGGTGGCGCTCAGGATCTACGGCGGCGATCCGATCGCCGCCCCGGACGCCGAGGAGGTCGGGACCGCGCTCCAGCTGACGAACATCCTGCGCGACGTGCGCGAGGACGCCCTGGCCGGTCGGTGGTACCTGCCGCTCGACGAGTGCGCCCGGTTCGGGGTCGACCCGGCCGGCGTGGCCGCCGGCGATCCCGGACCCGGCTGGCCGGCACTCGTCGCGACCCAGGTCGAGCGGGCCCGGGCGAGCTACGCCGCCGGCCCGCGGCTGCTCGACCGCCTGCCGCGCGAGTCGCGCGCCTCGCCGGCCGCGCTGATGGGGGTCTACCGGGGGCTCCTCGAGCGGATCGCGCGCGATCCGTGGGCCCCGCTGCGCGAGCGGGTCCGGCTCGCGACCCCGGTCATGCTGGCGCGCGGCCTGTCGGCGGCCGCGACCGCCCTCTGGCGCTGAGACCCTCTCCAGGGCGCCCTGATTGCGGCGCGGTGGTCGTCGTGGGCGGCGGGCTGGCCGGGATCGCCGCCGCGCTCTCCCTGGCACCCGTCGTCGGGCGCGTCGTCCTGTGCGAGCGGCGTCCGTTCCTCGGCGGCCGCGCGTTCTCGTTCGAGGACCCCGACTCGGGCGCCGTCGTCGACAACGGGCAGCACGTGCTGGTCGGCGCGTGCCGTCGGCTGCGCGCGCTCCTGGCGCGGATCGGCGCCCCGGCCTCGGCCTTCGTCCGCCAGCCCCGGCTGGCGCTGCCGATCCTGGACGGCGACGGCCGGCGCGCGGATCTGGCGGGGGCACCGCTTCCCCCGCCCCTCCATGTGGCCGCCGCGATCCTCCGCTACAGGCACCTGGACGGGGCCGAACGGCGCGCCACGGCGCGCGACGTCCGGGCGCTCGTCACCACGCGCGGAGCCGCCCGTCGCGCGCTCGACGACGTGCCGCTCGGCGAGTGGCTGGCCCGCCGCGACGCCCCGCCGGCTGCCGTCCAGCGCTTCTGGGAGCCGATCGTGCGCCCCGCGCTGAACGTCCCCGTGGCCATCGCGAACACGCCGCTGGCCGCGTTCCTGTTCGAGCGCGCGCTGTGGAGCGGCCGCCGCTCGGGCGCCCTGTGGCTGCCGGCGGTCGGTCTCTCCACGGCCATCGGCGAGCCCGCGCGGCGGGCGCTCGAGACGGCCGGCGTCGAGCTTCGGCTCCAGGCCCGCGTCGAGGCGCTCGACACCGACGCGGGACGCGTTCGCGGCGTGACGCTCGCCGGCGGTGAGTCCTTCCCGGCCGACGCCGTCGTCGCCGCCGTCCCACCGCGCGAGCTGGCCGCGCTCGTCGGACCGACGACCGACGACGCCGGCTGGCGCGACCTCGGCGACAGCCCGATCGTCAACGTCTATCTGTGGTACGACCGCCCCGTGGCCCCCCTGCCGTTCGCCGGGACGTTCGACTCGCCGCTCCAATGGATCTTCGACCGCGCCCGGCTCCTCGGTGAAGACGCGGCCGGCGGCCACTGCCTGGGCGTCTCGCTGAGCGCCGCGGACGAGTGGATCGACCTCCCCAAGGAGGCCATCGCCGAGCGCTGCGACGCGGCCGTCGAGCGGCTGTTCCCCGCGCGGCGCGGCGCGCGCCGGCTGCGTCACGCCGTCGTCAAGGAGCCCCGGGCGACGTTCCTCGCCGGCCCGGGCCTGATCGATCGCCGGCAAGGACCACGCGGGCCCCTCGCCGGGCTATACCTGGCGGGCGACTGGACCGACACGGGATGGCCGGCCACGATGGAGGGCGCGGTCCGGAGTGGCGAGACGGCCGCTGCGACCCTCGCCACCGACGCCGCGTGGTGAGCCGCGCCGACGCCGTGCGGGTCCGCTTCGAGCCCAGCGGCCGCGAGGTCGCCGCGCGGCGCGGCGCGTGGCTCGCCGGCCTCGCCGTCGGCGCCGGCGAGCGCATCGTGTTCGACTGCGACGGGCAGGGTGTGTGCGCGACGTGCCGCGTGCGGATCGATGCCGGGCGGGACGTCGTCAGCCCCGTCGACCCGCTCGAGCGCGAGCAGCTCGGCGACGCCGTCGAGGACGGCTGGCGCCTGGCGTGTCTCCTGCGGATCGAGGGGAATTGCGTGGTGCGAGTGCCGCAGGAGGGATTCGCCTATCCGCCGCGGCTCCAGCGCGGCGGGTGAGGGCGGCGCTCGGCCCTGACCGCTCCTTCCCCTACGGCCGCACCAGATAGACCACGATCTGGTTGCCGCCCAGGAAGTCGGTGGAAGTGACATACACCTTCGCGAGCTCGACGACTTGCCATGGGCGGAAGGGCTCGCGCTCGATGAACCTCAACAATCGCCCGACGTGGGCGGGAACGTCGCCTTCAGGGAGTTTCAGGGCCGCCAAGTCCGGGGTGATGAAGCCGCTCAGATACCAGCGCAGGACCGCCCTCCGGAGTTCTCCCTCCGGAGGTGACTCCTCGACCGCGACGAGCCCCAGCGGATGACACCGGACCGCCAGTCGAAACAGCTGCTCCGTCCTGGCCCAGTCACACAGCACTACGAGACGCCTCGGCCGTTCGCGTAGGAAGCATTCGATCCGCTGCCGCTCGGCGAGGTCGATTCCGGAGGACACGTACAGGTTGAGCATGGCCAGTCGATCATCCCGATCGACCGCCACGAGCGAGGGGGCTACCTCGAGCGCGGCTCCCGGTGGCAACGAGCGCATGACGCGCTCCAGCAGCCGGCCGCCGACGCCGATCAAACGGACCATGGCGTGGCGCTGGGGGTTCGAGGAGGGCTTTCGGGATCCGGGCACGCACCAGCATACGATCCGGCCGTTATCTGAAACGACGCCTGACCGTTATCTGGGCGTTATCGGGAGCCCAACTTCGCCGCGGACCGGAAGATGCCCGATCGCTCCTCAGGCCGCGCTCAGCACCTCGTGGCCGCGCTCGACGTCGGACACCGCCAGGATCAGGCGCCCGCGCCCGCTGGCCACGGCCGAGTAGGCGTACTTGACGTCGACGTTGGCCTGGGACAGCCGGTCGGCGAGCTCGGCCAGGGCGCCCGGATGGTCCTCGACCTCGACGTCCAGCACGCGGCTGGTGTAGGTCCGGTAGCCGCGCGAGTCGAGGAGCTGGAGCGCGTCCTCGTGGCGGTCGACGATCAGGTGCACGATCCCGTAGTCCGTGCCGCTGGGGACCATGATGGCCTGGATGTTGATCCCCTCGTCGGACAGCACCTCGCACAGCGATCCCAGCCGGCCGGGCCGGTTCTCGAGGAACACCGAGATCTGTCGGGTGATCGGCATCGTAGCCAATATAGGCCCTGCCTCGCACCGCACGCGAGGCGCGCGGAACGGAGCACGCGGCGCCGTTTCGTGGTACAATCAAACGTCGTCGCCCTTTTCACGGACTTTCGCAGGAGGTCGTCGTGCTCGGTGTCGGACTCGGTCTGTTCTTCCTTCTGGCGCTCGGCCTGGGCGTGCTCGTGGTGGGCTGGATCATCCTGGCCTACAACGGCCTCGTCACGCTGCGCAATCAGCTCAAGAACGCCTGGGCGCAGATCGACGTCCAGCTCAAGCGGCGCTACGACCTGATCCCGAACCTGGTCGAGACGGTCAAGGACTACATGGAGTACGAGCAGGAGGTCCTGACGAAGGTCACCGAAGCGCGCTCGCGCGCCGTGGCCGCGCAGGGCCCCGCCGAGCAGGGGCGGGCCGAGAACGCCTTGACCGGCGCCCTGCGGCAGCTCTTCGCCGTCGTCGAGAACTACCCCCAGCTCAAGGCCAACGAGAACGTGATGCGGCTCCAGGAGGAGCTGACCAGCACGGAGAACCGGATCGCCTTCGCGCGGCAGTTCTACAACGATACGGTCATGCGCTTCAACACGAAGCTCCAGACGTTCCCCACCAACCTGATCGGCGGCATGCTGGGCTTCACCGCGCAGGAGTTCTTCGCCACCGACGACCCGGCCGAGCGCGAGCCGGTGAAGGTCGACCTGCGGTAGAGACCCGGGGACTATATGGCGAGGTCCGGGCCAACCGGATCCGCTCGTGGGTCCTGCTCGGCGTCCTGACGTTCGTCCTGGCCCTGGCCGGCGGCGCGCTCGGCGGGGTGTGGTCGGGTGGAGAAGCCGGTGTCGCGGGGGGCGCCGTGATGGCGTTCTTCGTGGCCCTGGGATGGTTCGTCGTGACGTGGTTCGGCGGCGCCCGCATGACGCTCGCCACGAGCGGCGCCCGGCGCGCCGACCCCGAGCGCGACCGGCAGCTGATCAACGTCGTCGACGAGATGGCCATCGCGGCCGGGCTGCCGGCTCCCGAGGTGTGGATCATCGACGACTCGGCGCCCAACGCGTTCGCCACGGGACGCGATCCCCGGCACGCGGCCGTCGCCGTCACCACGGGGCTGTACTCGAAGCTCGACCGGGACGAGCTGCAGGGCGTCCTGGCGCACGAGCTGTCGCACGTCAAGAACCTCGACATCCGCTACACGACGCTCGTCGCCGTCACGGTCGGCGTGATCGCGCTGGTGGCCGACTTCGCACTGCGTCACGTGTGGTGGGGCGGGGGCCCGCGGCGCTCGCGGAACCGCAACGCCGGCGGGATCCTGGTCCTCGTGGCGCTGGTGGTGGCGATCCTCGCGCCCTTGTCGGCGCGGCTTCTGCAGGCCGCCGTCAGCCGACGCCGCGAGACGCTCGCCGACCTGGGCGGCGCCGAGCTGACGCGCTACCCGGAGGCCCTCGCGCGGGCGCTGGAGAAGATCGACGCCGACCCGGAGGTGCTGGAGGCCGCCAACCGGGCCACGGCACCGCTCTACATCGTCAACCCGATCAAGTCGTTCGAAGCGCGCGCGCGGGGCCTGTTGCGGACGCATCCGCCGACGGCCGAGCGCGTGCGTCTGCTGCGGAACCTCGTCCTCTCGCCGCCCGCCGGATCGGGGCCGGGCGCGAGTTGACAACACGGGCGAGCGGCGTGCTAGAATGAGCTTTCGCCACGACACGGAGCGATCCACCCAACGGAGGACAACCCCCATGCTTCGAATGCGAAACGTCCCACCCCTCGTCGCGCTCTTCGCGCTGGCCCTCGCCGCGTGTCAGAAGCCGGGCACGGAGACCGGCACCACCGGTGCGGCCGACACGACCGGCGGCGCCTCGGCCGAAGCCCGGATCGACAGCCTCCGGACGAGCTACGTGGACGCCTGGAACGCCCGGAACTGGGACGCCATCGAGGGGATGATGACGTCGGACTACCACGAGATCGGCCCGGCCGGCGAGTTCGACCACGACCAGGCCGTCGCGGCGATGCGGGACACGACCCAGATGCCTCCGGCCGACGCGAAGATCACGATCGAGGCGGGCAAGACCGTCGTGTCGGGGGACGTGGCCTATGAAAGCGGCTCCTCGACGGTGACGGCCACCGGGCCCGACGGCCAGCCGATGACGCAGCGGATGAACTATCTCGTCGGCTTCCGGGAGGTCGACGGACAGTGGAAGATCGATCGGGTCGCGCTCGCCCCGCCGGGCGGAACGCCGGCCGACACGAGCGCGATGTAGACCGGCCTCGACGCGCGCGTCGGCCGGTCCGGCTTCAGGCCTCCGGGAGCTCCTCCGCCGGCAGGTCCAGGATCGCCTGGATGTTCCCCATCGCGAACACGCGGTCCGCCCCGCGCAGCTCGCAGAACGCCTCGAGGTACTCGCGCCCGTCGTAGAAGTGGACGTTGAACGGCCGCACGACGCGCTCCGTCGTCTCTCCGGTGGAGCGCGCCGTGTAGCGGATCGCCAGCCGGCGCCCCGCCCCGACGGCCTCCCGGACGGCGGCCACGACGCCGGCGTCCGACTCGCCCCCCGCATCGAGCACCTCGGCGTACTTGGCGAACGCCGGTCCGCTGCCGGCCGCCAGCTTCGAGGCCAGCGACGCCAGGAGCGCGTCGCCGGGCTCCTCGCGACGTGCCGCTTCGACGAGCGAGCGCAGGCGCTCGCGCTCGCGTTCGGTCAGCTCCACGGGGCCTTCTCGGCGGGCTTGCACATGCGGCGAATGTAGGCCTGCTCGCGAGGCCTCACCAGCACGGCGCCGCGGCGGATCGAGGGCGCGCTCTTTGCCGGCGGAGTCGCGCCGGGGTATATTCGCGGGCGTTGGCGCGGATTCGTCCCGCCGATTTTCCCGTGACCGTAAGTGACGAATGAAAGCACGCTTGCGGCCGCCATATCAACCTGATTCTCGTCCGGTTTTCCCTGGTGGAGGTCCGCCCATGAGTTCGAACGGGAAGTTCTCTCTCGGCCGCATGTTCAAGAATCTGTTCGGCAAGGCGCAACCGGTCGCCGAACGTGGCGCGGTCAAGTGGTTCGACGCGCAGAAAGGCTTCGGCTTCATCGAGCGCCCCGATGGCAGCGACATCTTCGTCCATTACAGCGACATCGTCGGATCCGGCTTCCGCACCCTGTCGGAGGGCCAGCACGTCGAGTTCCAGGTCTCGCAGAGCCCCAAGGGACCCCAGGCGGTGAACGTCGTGCGCCTCGAGGAGTAGGGCCGCCTCGACTTCGACCTCCGTTTCTCTCCGGCCGACCGCGCTCGAGCGCGGTCGGCTTTCGTTGGGGCCTCATCGCAGGGAGTTCAGGAACTCCTCGATCAGCCGGGCGGTCCACTCGGGGTAGCGGCTGTCCGTCCGAGCCGCCACTGCCTCGCCGAGATAGTCTCCGTGCCCGCCGGGCAGGATCAGAAGCCGTGCGTCTGGAATCAGACGAGTCAGGTCGAAGGCGTGCTCGGGCTTCACGATGTCCCGGTCCCCGAGGACGATCAGCGTCGGCGCGCGGACCGACCGCAGCGCGTCGTCCGGCACGTCCTCGAAGTTCCGCATCCTCGCGGCGTCCTTTTCGTGCATGATCTCGAGTTGCCGCGTGTCCGGGTTCACTCGCAGGAACGCGTCCTTCAGAGGCTGCGGCATGGTAGAAAAGTCCGCCCGATCCATAAATTCCCAGAACTCGGGACGAGCGCCCTGCCTCCTCACCATCGACGAGGCGAAGACCAGCTTTCGAAGAAGTCGGGGGTGTCGAATCGCCACCTGGAGAGCGACGCTGGCGCCGTTGCTAAAACCGAAGATGTCCGCTCTTGCGATCTTCAAGTGTCGTAGCAGAGCCGCCACGTCGTCCGCGGAGGATTCGAAGGCGACCGGCGCGTCGCGATCGCTGGTACGGCCGTGTCCCTGCTCCTCCGCGGCGACGACCGTCCGGCCGCGCGCGAAGATCGGGAGCACCCTGCCGAACGTGACTTCGATCGTTGACCCGCCCCCGTGGAGCAGGACGAGCGGGGTCCCGTCTCCGTGACCGTGAACTTCGTAATACATCTCGATGCCGTTGACCGGCGCACGGCCGCTCTGCATGGCCTTCATCGGCTCCTCAGCGCACATCTTCCCGAAACTGAACCACGTTGCCGTCGGGATCCACGGCCTCGCACGCTCTGAACCCACGCGCTTCCCACTCTTCGTCCGCGGGCCGCGGGTTCCGACCCAGTTCGCTTCGTTTCACGTGCGCGCCTCCGGGGTCAGAGGGAGAGCGCTTCCAGATCCACCCAGCGCACCAGATCGGCGAGCGTCGGTCGCCCGTCCCGGCGCCATGCCAACGGCGGCCGCTGGAGACAACCGATCGGGGCCACGCGCTCGACCCCCGCCGCCCCGAGGTCGATCGCGAGGTCCGCCACGCGCTCCTCGGAGGCCGCCACGCCTACGGCCGCGACGAGGCCGCGACGCGCCGCGCACAGCTCCACCGCGCGCGCCAGATCCTCGACCGGCTCGAGGACGACGAACCGCGGAACGGGCGGCGGCTCGGGTGGCCGCGCCGGTCGCCGCGAATGAACCGTCCACGCGTCGTCCGGCCCGCCGATCCACGCGCCGCCCGCTCCCATGGCCGCCTCGACGCCGGCCAGCGCCGAGCGCTCGGCCCACGTCGCTCGCTCCCGGTTCGGCGTGGCGCGGCGGGGCGGCCCTGGCCAGCGCGCCCGGCACGCGGCGTGGAGCGGGGCGACGAGCCGGTCGACGTCGGCGGGTGATGCCTCGATCCACGCCACGACGGGCGACAGGCAGCCGGCCTGGCCGGCGTGGGCCACGTCGTCGGCCAGGGCGGCGATCGTCGCCGCCTCGTCGCCGGCCAGGGCTTCACGCGCGATCGCCGCCGCCGACAGCCGCGGGCCATGCATCACGACGCGCGTCGCCGGCCCCGCCAGCCGGCGCGCGGCCTCGACCGCCTCGGCGCCGCCCGTCACCACGAGGACCTCGGCGGCCGCGGCCACGGCCGCCCCGGCGGGGTCGCCGCGCGGCCAGCCGGACACCTCGACGGCGGCCCCGAGGCCGGGATCGATCGCCGCCAGCGTGGCAAAGAAGGGCCGCGCCAGGTCGTCGGCGCCGCGCGCCGGCTTGAGCCACACCGGGGCCTTGACCAGAAGCGCCGCCAGGACGTCGGCGACGGGCGTCGTCGGCACGCCGTGGGCCGCGAGGACGTGCACCAGGGTCGGGCCGAACGCGCGCCGCCGCGCGCCGGACCGCTCGACCCATCCGTCCAGCGCCTCGAACCCGCCGAGCTCCGAGCGGACCCACTCGCGCAGGGCTTCCAGGGTCCATCGCGGGAAGGCGGCGTCGAGGACGGTGGCGATCGACTCGCGCGGCACGCCGTGTCGCGCGGCGAGCTCCACCGCGGCGGCCGCGCGATCCGGATCGCGCGGATCGGCCCAGCGCCCGCACGCCTCGGCCAGGACCGCGGCGAGCTCCGCGGCGGGTCGCGCGGCCAGCTCGCGACCGGCCTCGCGCAGGGCGCCGAGCCGCTCCTCGACGCCGGGCCCCGTCATCAGCCGTCCCCCAGCCACAGCTCGGCGGCCAGCGAGCAGCCGCGGGCCTCGGCGTCGGGCGCGCGGCCCGTCAGCCGGAACGTCCGCGGCCCGGCCCGCGTCCCCACGTCGCTCGTCTGGACGACGAGCGCCGACGAGCGGTTCGCCAGGTCGAGGTGGACCAGGGCCCCCGTCCCTCCGGCCCGCACGTCCGAGCCGTCGACGGGATCGACCACACGCACGCGGGTCCACGGCGGCTCGGCGAACGTCCCGCCCGGGGCCGGCTCCCCGCCGACCACGGACGCCCGCAGGCGCTCGTCGTAGTACTGGCTGGACAGCTCGGTCATCCCGTACTCGGCCGCCTGCCGCTCCGCCGGGACACCGAGTCGATCGACGATCTCGCGCTCGAGGGCGAGCGGATCGACGTCCGCGCGGCGTCCCTTGGAGCCGCCTGTCAGCATGGCCCGGCTGCCGTCCGGCAAGGCCCAGCGCCGGTCCTCGAGCGCCGACAGGGCTCCGGCGAGGGCCAGCGAGGCGCCCGCCACGAGCACCGGCGCGCCCTCGGCGACCGCGCGGTCGAGGGCCGCGGCGAGCTCCGCGGCGCGAACGCCCCCACCCGGCCCGGCGGCGAGAAAGAACCCGCTCCCCGGCTCGCCGAGCGCCTCGCGGAACACGGCGAACATGTGGACCAGGGACGAGTGCGGCGCCTCGCGCGGGGGCGGGCTGAGGAACAGCCACCGGACGCGCTCCAGATCGGGGACGAGGAAGCGCCGCGCGGAAGACACCGCGGCGGCGTTGTACAGCGCCAGGGTCTCGACGTGGTGGACCCCGGGCGCGTCCCACGTCGTCCCCGACGTGCGGAACGCGGCGCGCTCGGCCTCCGGCGGGAAGGCGGCCCAGCGACCGACCTTGAACGCGCCGGCCGGGACGGGCGGAATGTCCCGCCACGCGGCGACGTCGGCCGGCGCGCTGACTCCGCGCAGCAGGCACACCTGGCGATAGACGGGGTTGAAGCGGAACTGGTGGGCGAACACGTCACGCGCCAGCCGGTCGAACCGGACCTCGTCCAGCGGATCGTCCCAGCCGCGGCCGATCGCCTCGAGGATCTCGCCATCCAGCTCCGCCGCCTCGCGGCGGCGCGCTTCCTCGCGGCTCACACTCCGCGCGCGCTCGGCGACCAGACGAGCTTGTGGATCTGCAGCTGGAGCCGTACCGGCAGCCCGTCCTCCAGGATCCACTCCGCCAGGCGGCGCGGCTCGAGGTCGCCGAACGCCGGCGAGAACAGGACCGCGTGGCGTTCCGCCAGGCCGTGCTCGCCGACGACGCCCCGCGCCCACTCGTAATCGGCGCGATCGCAGATCACGAACTTGATCTCGTCGTCGGTGTCCAGGTGGCGCAGGTTCTCCCATCGGTTGCGGGCGACCATCCCGCTGCCCGGCGTCTTGAGATCCATGATGACGCGCACGCCGTCGGGCACGGTCTCGATGGGCCACGCGCCGCTCGTCTCGAGCAGGACCTCGTGTCCCGCCTCCAGCAGCCGCGCGAGGAGCCGCGTCGTCTCCCGCTGGATGAGGGGCTCCCCGCCGGTCACCTCGACGAGCCGACAGCCGAAGTCGGCCACGGCGGCCACGATCTCGTCCAGTGAGCGCTCGCGGCCCTCGAAGAACGCGTACTCCGTGTCGCAGTACGCGCAGCGCAGGTTGCAGTACGTCAGGCGGACGAACACGCAGGGCCGCCCCGCGTGCGTGCTCTCGCCCTGGATGGAATGGAAGATCTCGTTGACCTTCAACGGCATACGCTAAAATCTACCGACCCCGTCCCGCGCTCACCAGCGAACGCCTGCGCCTCACTCCAGGAACTCGAAGCGGTAGCCCCGCAGGACCCGCTCGGCCACCATGTGGCCGAGGTCGCGGGCGCGCTCGATCGCCTCGGGGGTGAAGCTCAGCGGATCGAGCGAGCGCAGGATGTGGTTCTCGGCCGCGATGTCCGGATCGGGATAGATGCGGACGCGCCGGTTCTCGATCCACGCCAGGCGATGGAACTCGGCGTACAGCCGGTCGATGGTCGCCGAGTCCGCTCCGCTCGCTTCCAGCGCGCGGCGGCTGGCCTCGAACAGCCGGCGCTGGACGGTGTGCGCCCGGATGACGTCCTCCTGCTTGGCGTCCCGGCTCTGGGCGGACTTCTGCTGGTGCATCGCGCTGTAGCCCCGCCGCGCCAGCGATCCGAGGCCGTGCAGGTACTTGTACGGCGCGCTGATCGAGGATACCAGCACGAGGTCCGCGCCGGACTCCTCGGCGACGTCGGTGGTGAACGGGTTGCGGTCCTCCCCATCTTCGACCTCCACGGGATAGTGGCCCAGACGGAACGGCTCCCCGCTGGCGTCCTTCAACGCGATCGGCGCGTAGAACGGATATGTCGCCATCGAGCCCACGGCGGCCGTCGCCATCGGCACGCCACGCACCGCCAGCGACGTGTTCCGCAAATGCGGCGCGGCCCGGAGCGGCGCCAGCGCCGGGTGCCCCGGATCGACGCCGGCGCGCTCGAACTCGCGCATGATCCGCTCGCCCGACGACCCCAGGACGCGGTGAATCGCCTCCGGCGACACGGGCTGCTCGCGGAACAGCGCCAGGAGCGGGGATTCCCGCTCGCCGAGAACGAGCGTCACGGGGTGGTTCAGGTCGACGACCAGGATGGCCGCCTCGGTACGCAGGTCGTGCCAGTCCCGGCCGCCGAGCACCTCGTCCTTCAGGTAGCGCTCGATGGCCGCCAGATTCCACAGCGGGAACAGGGCGTTCAGGGTGGACTCCGCGGCCCACGCCTTCCACGTGCGCCGGTTGCGCCAGGAGACCTTGGGACCCCCGCGCAGCCAGTGCCAGACCTTCTCGATCAGCCCCTCTCCCTGTCCCAGATAGCGGCCGCGGAAGGCCGCCACCCGGCTGGCTTCCCGCTCGACGAGCCCGACGAGCTCGGCGCGGCCCACACCAGCCGCGGCGGCGGTGACGAAGAACGCCCCCGCCGAGCTCCCCACGACGAGGTCCATGCCCGGCGGCCCCGTCTCGCGAGGCTGGCCCGGATCGCGGAAGCCGCCGCGCAGGACGAAGCCGCGCTCCTGGAGCACGTCCAGCACGCCGAAGTGGAACGCCACGGCGGGGACGAACCCGCCCAGGAACTTGCCGGCGATGCGCTTCGGCGTGGAGACGCGGATCGGCTCGTCGACCATCTTGAATGCGGCGGGTCACGGAGTCGCGCCGTGGACCGGTCGGGCGCGACGGGCTAGGTTCTGGCGACGACTACGATACAACGCGTCCCACCGCTCTTCCACCGGGAGGCCGCATGCGCCGCTGGGTTCCGCTCGTCGCCTGCCTGTTCGCCGTCACCGCTTGTCGTCGCTCCGAACCGATCGAGAGCGGCGCCGACGCCGCCGACACCACGCCGCCCGCCGCCACCGAAGCAGCCGGCCACGACCACGTCGAAGACGACTCGATTCCCAGTCGTGACGCGGAGGTCGCGCGCGACGCCGGCTCCCATCCGCAGGAGGTCATGGACTTCGTCGGCGTGGGCCCCGGGGACGCCGTGGCCGACGTCTTCGCCGGCGGCGGCTACTACACGTACCTCCTGAGCCAGCGCGTCGGACCCCGCGGGAAGGTCTACGCCCAGGGCTTCAGCCCGGGGCTGAAGGCGCGCGTCGAGCGCGGCGACCTGAAGGGCGCCGGCAACGTGACCCTCGTCGATTCGCTGAGCGCGCTTCCCGCGGAAGGCCTCGACGCGGTCCTCATCGTGCGCGGGTACCACCTGTTCCAGGATCCGGCCGCGCTGTTCGCGGAGCTGCATCGGGCGCTCAAGCCGGGCGCCGAGATCGGCGTCGTCGAGGTGCGCCTGGGCAAGCCCACGGGGCACGACATGAAGACCCACCGGATGGGTGAGCAGACGGTCATCGGGGACTTCCAGCGGGGCGGCTTCGAATACCTCGGGGACAGCCCGATCCTGCGCAATCCGGACGACCCGCACACCGACTACATGGCCGGGCAGCGCCACCTGAGCGACCGCATGCTGCTCAAGTTCGGCGAGCCCGCCGGCGCGGGGACGAAGCCCTAAGACCCGCCCCGCACGTCCACCCCGAGGAGGCTCCCGATCTCGTCGGCGTGGAGATTGACGAACGCGCCGTAGAAGTTCACCTGGGGGAACAGCAGCGATTCACCGCGCGCGCGACGGCGCAGATTCTCCTCCGTCAGACGTCGCGCGCGGACCGTCGGCGCCCCGACATGATACAGGGTGGCCAGGATCCCCGGGTTGTCCGCGATCTCCATCCCCGCCAGGTCGCGATACGCGTGCTGGGCCTCGGCCACGAGCGCGGCCGCGTACTCCAGGTTGCCGGGCGGGTCCGTCAGCGCCTCGACCACGTCGTGCGCCGCGCGCACCGGCCGCCCGACCTTCCGCGCCACGACGGGCTCCATCCGGATCGCCAGCCGGAACGAGACCTGGGCCGGCCCGAGCGTCCACAGGTAGGGGTCCTTGACACCCCCGCGGCTGACTTGCGGCGCGCGCTGGAAGATGGCCTCGCGACGCGCGACCCAGCGCTCGAGCTCGGCTTCGTCGAGGGTTCCGAACACGGACTGGAAGAGTTCCTCCGCGATGGCGTCCGCGCGCCCGACGAGAAGCGTCTTCTCGGCGGCCACGATGCCCCCCAGGGCCACCGGCGACACGTCGAACCGCCGCGCCACGCGGACCACGACGGGCCCGTTCGCCCGCAGCCAGGCGCGGGCTTCGGCGGACAGCGGGCTCGCGGCACGGCGCCGGTCGACGGCCTGCAGGGCCTCCCAGCCCGGGTTGCCCGTCACGTGGACGATCCACGGGGGTGGCGTCAGCGCACCGATGGGCGGCGCCGGCGGCGGCGCCGCGCCGCGGTCGTCGTCCAGCGCGCCCACGCCCCACAGCACCGCCGCGGCCCCCGCGGCGAACGCGCAGGCGGTCACGACCCACGCCGCGCGAGTCCGGATCACGCCGCCGCCAGATCCCGGAGCAGCGCCAGGTTCACGGCGTCCATGTCGTTCTCCTTGGGCGTCTCCAGGACCTTCGGCACGCGCCGCAGGCGGCGATCGCGCATGATCAGGCGAAAGGCCGTCTCCCCGATCTCGCCGCGCCCGATGTGCGCGTGGCGGTCGACCCGGCTCCCGAGGCCCTTCTGCGAGTCGTTGAGGTGCACCACGGCCAGCCGGTCGAAGCCGATGGTCGCGCCGAACTCCTTCATCGTCGCCCGGTATCCCGCTTCGGAGGACAGGTCGTAGCCGGCGGCGAACACGTGGCACGTGTCGAGGCACACCGCGAGTCGCTGATCCGCCTCGACCGATTCCAGGATCCGGGCCAGCTGCTCGAAGCGGTATCCCACGTTGGCCCCCTGACCGGCCGTCGTCTCCAGGCACACGCGGGTCCCCTCGTCGGGGACCCGCGAGAAGACGTCGTCCAGCGATTCCGATACGCGATCGAGGACGGCCCCCTCGTCGGCGTCCGAGTCGCCCACCGGGTGCATGACGAGGTACGGCAGGCCGAGCCGCTGGCAGGTCTCGATCTCGCGGGCGAAGGCCTCGCGCGACCGGTCGCGGATCGTCCGGTCCCGCGTGCCGAGGCGGGTCAGGTAGATGTCGTGGGCGAAGCACACCTCGCACGACGACCGCTCCCAGGCGGCGCGGAACGTCTCGACATCGGCCTCGGTGAGGTCGCGGCCGGCCCACTGGCGCGGGCTCGAGGTGAAGATCTGGATCGCCGTGCACCCCACCTCGTCGCCGCGGGCGAACGCCGTCTCCAGTCCCCCGGCCGTCGACATGTGGGCTCCCAGGAGCACGTCTCCTCCGATCGTGGATGGGTGAGCCGGCCGGCCGGCGCGTGATGTAGTTTATGGGGGCCCGCGAGCGGTTCGCCAGCCGCCGCGGGCCGGTCCGCGCCCCCCGACCCTCGACCGAAAGGCGATCCCATGTCGCGCGCCATTCCGTGGCTAATCGTCGCTCTCGCGCTCGTCCCGCGTTCCGTCTCCGGCCAGACCGTGGTCGGGCCCGAGGACAGGACGGCGCTCCAGCTCACCGTGTACGACGGCTTCGCCCAGGTCACCGAGGCGCGCCGCGCCGGAGGCGGCTCGACCGACGTCGCCTGGACCGGGATCCCGGACGCGATCGATCCGGGCACCGTCGTCCTAAGGGCCGCCGATGCCCCGCTCGCCGTCGCCAGCCAGACGTTCGATCCGGGCGCCGGCTCGGAGGGCCAGCTCCTGGCGCGCCGCGTCGGCCGGCCGGTGACGCTCGTCGCCCCGTCGGGGGAGCGGATTCCGGCGACGGTGGCCGCCGCGGACGGTCCCGTGTACCGGGCCGGCGACCGACTGATCGTGGACTGGCGCGGCGCGGTAGAGCTGCCGGCCGAGGACGACGCGACGTCCGGCCCGACCCTGCGCTTCCGGCTGGAACGCGCCGCCGACGGCCCGCTGACCGCGCGCTACCTGACGGGCGGCGTCTCGTGGTCGGCGGACTACACCGCCGTCCTGCTCGACGAGGGCACGCTCAGCCTCGAGGCCACCATCGAGCTGGTCAACGCCACGTCGCTCGACTTCCCCGGCGCCTCGATCGGCCTCGTGGCGGGGGACGTGCGCCGCGTCGGGGGGGCTACGCCGATCCCCATCGCGGCCCGCATGCAACCTCAGGCGGCGTACGCCGCGGCGGCTCCACCCACCGAGCAGTCGTTCGGCGACGTGCACCTGTACCTGTTGCCCGAGCCGGTCACGCTGGAGTCGGGAACGACGACCCGCGCCACGCTGTTCCGCGCGCCGCGGGTGCCTGTCGAGCGGACCTACCTGCTGCGCGGCCAGTCGTACTGGTTCCAGGGCCCGTGGGACGGCGAGCGGCGTCCGCTGCATCCCACCGTCCGGCTGCGCTTCTCGACCGGAGACCTGGGCCAGGCGCGTCCCCTGCCGGCCGGCGTGCTCCACACCTATCGCCCCGACGCGGGCGGGACCCTGCGCTTCTCCGGCGACGCCCCGATCCCGGCCACGCCGGAGAACGAGACGGTGTCGGTGGAGATCGGCTCGGCGTTCGACATCGTTGCCGATAGGACGCAGACCGACTTCCGGCGCGTCGACACCCGGACGACCGAGACCGCGTGGCAGGTGACGATCCGCAACCATGCCGACGGGGCGCGCGCCGTCCAGGTCCTCGAGCCGGTGAGCGGTGACTGGACGATCGTCGAGGAGAGCCAGCCGCACGAGCGGGTCGACGCCGACACCGTGCGCTGGAACGTATCCGTCCCGCGGGGCGGCGAGACGACGTTGACGTACCGGGTGCGGGCCGTGTCGTGAACTTCTGGGAGGCCGCCTCCTCGGCCCTGCAGTCCTTGCGGGCCAACAAGCTGCGCTCGTTCCTCACGCTCCTCGGGATCATCGTCGCCGTCACGTCGATCATCGCCGTGGTGACGGTCATCCAGGGCCTGAACTCGAAGGTGGTCCAGCTCGTGACGGGCCGCGGCGCGGACGTCTTCATCCTCGACCGCCTGGGGACCAACGAGTCGTTCAGCCGCGACGCCATGGTCGAGGCCCTGAGACGTCCGCGCTTGACGGCCGAGGACGCGGACGCGCTCGCCGGAGAGGGCCGCGAGATGGCCTACGTCGCGGCCGAAGCCGATCGGCGCGAGACGGTGTGGGCCGGCGAGACCAAGCTCGAGGACATGCAGGTCCGCGGCGTCGGGCCGGAGTACCCCTTCCTGTCGACGTTCGAGATCGCCCGCGGGAGGCACCTGTCCCCGCTCGAGATCGAGCGCGCCCGCCCGGTGACCGTCATCGGTGACAAGGTGGCCGGGGAGCTGTTCCCGACCAGCGATCCGCTGGGGCAGACGGTGCGCGTCAAGGGCCGGCACTTCGACGTCATCGGCGTGGCCAAGCCTCAGGGCTCGACGTTCGGCGTCACGCAGGACGACTTCGTCGTCATCCCGCTCGCGGCCTGGCAGAAGATCTTCGACCCCCGGGCCAGCGTGTCGATCTCCATCAAGGCGGCCCATCCGGACAGCGTGCAGGAGGCGATCGACGAGGCCCGCATGATCATGCGCACGCGACACCGGCTGCGACCCAGCGAGGAGGACGACTTCGGCTTCTCCACGACGCAGGAGTTCCTCGATCTGTACGGCAAGATCACGACCGGGGTGTATTCGGCCCTCGTCGGCCTGGTGGCCGTGTCGCTGGTCGTCGGCGGGATCGTGGTCATGAACATCATGCTCGTGGCGGTCACCGAGCGGACGCGCGAGATCGGCATCCGCAAGGCCGTCGGCGCGCGGCGCGCGGACATCATGCGCCAGTTTCTCACCGAGGCCGTCTTCCTGTCCGCTCTGGGCGGGGTGGCGGGAGTCGTGCTGGGATTCGTCATCGCCATCGTGCTGTCGCGGGTCACTCCCCTGCCGTATTCCCTCACGTGGTGGTCGATCGGGCTGGGCATCGGGCTGGCCTCGGCGGTGGGCATCGCCTTCGGCATCTATCCCGCCGCCAAGGCTTCGCGCCTCGACCCGATCGAGGCCCTGCGCCACGAATGAAGACCGCGAGCCTCGACCGCGTGGCCGAGAGCGGCCGCATGGCGCTGGGCACGTTGCGCTCGCACAAGCTGCGCTCGTCCCTCACCGTGCTGGGGATCGTCATCGGCGTGACCTCGATCGTCGCCATGACGTCCCTCGTGCGCGGGCTCGACGAGTCGATCGTGGGGAGCATCAAGGAGCTGGGGTCCAGCCATCTCTACCTGCGCAAGTGGGGCGGCCGGATCGTGGCCGGCGAGAAGGAGTTCCTGCGCCTCGAACGGCGCCCGGAGATCACCGAGGCGGACGCCCGGGCCATCGCCCACTCCGTCGGGACCCTGCAGACCTACGACCTGATGCTCGGGACCGGCCCCCAGGAGGTGCGGCGCGAGGTGTCGTATCGCGGGAACCGCTCCGACCAGTCCGTCCTCGGGACGACCGAGACGTATCCCCTCGTCAGCGCGTCGAACATGGCCCGGGGGCGCTACTTCACACCCAGCGAGGTGGACAACGGGAACCGTGTCGTGGTTCTCGGAAAGGGGGTCGCGGACGTGCTGTTCCCGCACGTCGACCCGGTCGGCAAGACGATCCGCGTCGGCGACTTCCAGTACCGCGTGATCGGCGTGTTCGAGGAGCGCGCGCTGCTGATCATGGGCCAGACCAAGGACGACCGGGTGATGGTGCCGTTCACGGCGTTCCACCGCGACTTCGACCAGGCCGGGCCGATGGACATCATGATGATCCTCGTCCCGCGCGACACCGATCTCGTCGACCGGACGCGCGAAGAGGTGACGTTCCTGATGCGCCAGCGACACCATCTCCGGCCGGGCGACGAGAACGACTTCGACATCGTCGACCAGGCCAGCTTCCTCGAGCTGTGGGACCAGATCACGGGCTCCGTGTTCCTGGCGATGGTCGTCATCAGCTCGATCGCCCTGATGGTGGGCGGGATCGGAGTCATGAACATCATGCTGGTCAGCGTGACCGAGCGCACCCGCGAGATCGGGATCCGCAAGGCGCTCGGCGCGACGCGGCGCGACATCCTGTGGCAGTTCCTGATCGAGGCCGTCGTCCTGACCGGCGTGGGCGGGGTGATCGGGGTGCTCGTCGGCAGCGGCCTGGGGGCCGGCGTCTCCCGGCTGATCCACTTCCCCGTCTCCCTGCCGCTGTGGTCGTTCGCCGTCGGCGTGGGCTTCAGCACGGCGATCGGCATCTTCTTCGGGATCTTTCCCGCCAGCAAGGCGGCCAACCTGGACCCGATCGAGGCCCTGCGCTACGAGTAGCGGGCGCGGCGGGTCACGGGATGTCTGCTTCGGGAAGCTCGAATCCTTCCTGCGCGGCGCGATGCTGAAGAGCGTTGGCGCTGTCGACCCGGGCATTGTAGGCGTCGACCGAGCGCGAGTAGCGGGCGTACAGCTCCTGCAGCTCGCGCACCTTCTCGTTGTGCCGCGTGACGATGCCGTTCTGGCGCTCGACCGCGTCCTGGTACCCCCGGAAGGCCGGCGTCGGAAGTCGCCGGTCGACGGCCTCACGCTCGTACATGCCGATCCGCTCGTCGGCCCGGCGCAGGGAGCGCTTGTCCACCTCCAGCGCTGTTCGCAGGGTATCGATCCGCACCTCCAGGGAATCGATCCGCGCGTGGTCGTCATGGATCGCCCGGGTCAAACGGACCCATCGCTCGCGCTCGGGCCCGTGCGCGCGCCAGCGGTGGACGCTCCACAGGACGCTGGCGAGGACGACGGCGATCGACAACAGGAGGAACGCACGGATCTGCCGGCCGCGGGTCACGGGCCGGCCGCGACGTCTTCCAGCGCGCGCTCCAGGCCCTCCCACTCTCCGGTCAGCTCGGCGATCCGGCGGGCCGTCTCGCGCGCCTCCCGCTGGAGCGCCTCGACCTCGGCCGAATCGGCGGTGGCGTAGAGCCCGGGATCCGCGAACCGCGCGTGGATCTCCTCGAGCCTCCGCTCGGCGGCCTCGATCTCCCCCAGCAGACGGTCGCGGCGCGCGACGAGCGCCGTCCGCCGCCGCCCGTCCCGCGCCTTCGCCGGCCGGCGCCCCGGGGCCTCGCTCGCCGCCGGGCCGCGCGGCTTCTCGGAGGCTGGCGCCGCAGCCCGCGAGGGAGTCCCGCCCGAGCGATCGAGGTGGTCGTCGCCGCACGCCTCGACGTATGCCCGGTAGCCCCCGTGGAAGTCGCGCACGCCGTCCGGGCGGAGCTCGACCACGCGATCGGCCAGGGCCTCGACGAACCACCGGTCGTGGGACACGAACAGGATCGTCCCGTCGAACGCCTCGAGCCCCTCGACCAGGGCCTCGATCGCCTCCAGGTCGAGGTGGTTCGTCGGCTCGTCCAGAACCAGCACGTTGGGACGTTCGACGCCCAGCCGGCACAGCCCGAGGCGGGCCGCCTCGCCTCCCGACAGGGTGGACAGCCGCTGGGCGGCGTCGTCCCCCGAGAACAGCGCCATGCCGAGCCGCCCCCGGACGAACCCCACGCCCTCGCCGGGGCACGCCTCCCACAGCCAGCTCTGGACCGTGCCCTCGCGGCCGGTCAGCTCGCCGACGTCCTGGGCGAAATAGCCGACCTGCGCGGCGTGGCCCCACTCGACCTTGCCCGCGTCGGCCTCGAGCTCCCCGACGAGGATCTTGAGCAGCGTCGATTTCCCGATCCCGTTGGGTCCGATGACCGCCACGCGCTGGCCGCGCTGGATCTCGAGCCGGACGTCGGCCAGAACGCGCCGGCCGTCGAACGCCTTGGCCAGACCGGTCGCCCGCAGGGCCACCTTCCCGCTGGGCCGGGCCTGCTCGAAGCGGAACGCCGGATGGCGCCTGGACGAGCGCGGCGGTGGCTCGATCTCGATGCGCTCGATCTGCTTGATCCGGCTCTGCGCCTGGCGGGCCTTCGTCGCCTTGGCGCGGAACCGGTCGATGAACGCCCGCTGCTCGGCGATCTCCTTCTCGCGGCGGCCGATCTCGGCCTCGCGTCGCGCCCGCTCTCCGCGCTTGGCGTCGACGAAGGCCGTGTAGTTCCCGGGATACTCGGTGACCGTGTCGTAATCCACGTCGAGGATGCGCGTCGCCACGTTGTCCAGGAAGCGGTGGTCGTGCGAAACGATCAGCACGCACCCCGGCAGGGACTCGAGGAACTTCTCGAATTCCTCTCCGGCCCTGTTCGTCCCGGTGCAATCGAGGGCAAACGCTATATCGAATTCCCCTTCTATCTCATTTATGGACTTCCCGATTCTATCCGATTGGGGAAGGAATCCGAGGAGCTCGGGAACGCCGTCTTTATTATAAAACACCACTTCCTTACCCAGCTTCTCCAGGCCAAGGCCCAGACCCAGCATGGACCCAATGGCATCCCCGTCGGGGTTTTCATGAGAGGTGACGAGTATCCTCTTTGACCCTTTTATGAGTTCCAGTATGCTCTGCAGCTCGTTATTCACTCGTTATATCCCTTAATATCTCATCCACCCTG
>CAZCZH010000003.1:4409-35008 GCA_964502985.1 uncultured Gemmatimonadales bacterium | reverse complement strand
GCCGACGTGGACCTGGGCTTTGACGACGACCTGGCCACCGAGCTCCCGGGCCGCCGCCCCGACCTCCTCGGGCGTCCGGGCGACGCGCTCGGGAGGCACGGGAAGCCCATGGTCGCGCAAGATCGGCCGCGCTTGGTATTCGTGGATCTTCATGGGATCCTTTCCAACGGAACGATCCGTCCGGATGGGCTGAAATGGGGCGTGAAGTTACGGCCGCCGCGAGAGCCGAACAACCGACCCTCTACTGGGGCGTCGATTCCCCCAGGATGCGGCCGAGGTCGTCGAGCGCATCGCCGTAGGCCGCCCAGTCGCCGCGACGTTGGGCGGCGACGGCGCGCTCGTAGGCCGCCCGCGCACGCGCCAGCAGGTCGGGCGCCGATTCCGCCTTTCCGGTGCCCTCGGGCGCGCGCTCGCCGCCCGACGGGACGGCCGCCGCCGGTGTCCCCCCACCGCCTCTCGCGGTGCCGCGAATCAGGGCCAGCATGGCGTCCTCCAGCGTGGGCTCCATCACGATCCGGTTGCCGTAGGTGGCGATGACCCGCTTGAGCTCCGGAAGCTGGCTTTGCTGGGCCTGCAGGAAAAGCGGCTCGACGTACAGCACGCTGCGTCCGATGGGGATCACCAGGAGGTTGCCGCGGATGACATTCGACCCCTTCTGGCTCCACAGCGTGATCTGCTCGCTGATCACCGGATCCTGGTCGATCCGCGCCTCGACCTGCATCGGACCGTAGATCAGGCGGTCCTTGGGGAACTCGTAGATCACGCGCCGGCCGTAATCGTCGGGATCGCTCTTGGCCGCCAGCAGCGCGATCATGTTGTCGCGACGGGTCGGAGTGAACGGGAGCACGAGCTGGAACTGCAGCCGCTCGTCGTCAGGCAAGCGCAGCAGCACGTAGTACGGCACCATTTGCTGCGGCTGTCCCTCGTAGATCTCGTTGGGGATGTTCCACAGATCCTCGCGATTGTAGAACACCTTCGGATCGAGCATGTGATAGGCCCGCAGGACTCCCGCCTGGATGCTGAACAGCCCCTCCGGGAAGCGCAGGTGGGGACGCAACCCGGCCGGCATCTCCTCGACGGGCCGGAACAGCGTCGGGAACACGTCCCGATAGGTAGCCAGGACCGGGTCGGCGGGGTCCCAGACGTAGAACGTGACGTCCCCGTCGTAGGCGTCGATGACGACCTTGACGCTGTTGCGGACGTAGTTGATGCGTCGCCCGGGGCCGGGCGTCTGGACGGGCTCGGAGTACGGGTAGCGGTCGCTCACCGTGTACGCGTCCTGGACCCATTTCAAGCGGCCGTCCAGGAGCACGAGATACGGATCGTCGTCGTACATCAGGAATGGGGCCAGGTGCCGGACGCGCTCCCGAATCTGGCGCCGAAACAGGATCCTTGAGTCGGGCCGGATGGCGTCGGTCAGGAGGAATTTCAGGGAGCCGAAGTACCACGCGTACAGCCCGCGCTGCCACAGGTCGTGGATCGGAAGCCCGCCGCGGCCGGCGTAGCGCGTGTAGATGTTCTGATCCCCGCTCGGGTAATCGAACTCGCGCACCTCGGTGGAGGCCAGCACGTAGGTCGCCGTCCGCTCGCCGTAGTAGATCTCGGGTCGCTCGACGGCGATCACGGGGCGCAGGCTGTCGGCCAGTACGGGCGGGATGTCGGAGATGTAGAACTTGGGCAGGCCCTCCGGAGTGACCTCGTTGACGGGGCTCATGACGAGGCCGTAACCGTGGGTGTAGATCAGGTGCAGGTTCTGCCACGTGCGGATCTCAGGGGCCAGCTCCTCGGGGGCCATCTCGCGAGCCGCCAGCATGACCTGCCGGGGCCCGCGACCCAGATCGTATCGATCCACGTCGACGTCCTCGAACGTGTAGTACAGGCGCAGCTTCTGTAGCTGACTGTACGAGTCGAGGAGCGGTCTCCAGTCCCACAACCGGATGTTGCGCAGGGTCTCCTCGGCCTCGGTCAGGCTCTCGACCCCGGCCTCGGGCCGCACGTCGAACGGCCGCTCGATGGTCCCGTTCAGGTCGAACGCCCGCCGGGTGTAGGCGATGTTGCGAGCGATGTATGGGGCTTCGCGGTCGATCTCGTTGGGCTCGACGGTGAACTGCTGGACGGCCGCCGGATACAGGCCCTTGAACACGATCGCGCCGAGCGTCAGGGCCCCCACGGCCGTCAAGGTCAGGCCATAACGCCCGCGGACGGCGTCGAACACCGTGACCCCGAAGGCCGCCAGCGCCAGCGCGATCAGCACCCGGTAGCCCAGCACCTGGGCGTGGACGTCGGTGTACGAGGCGCCGTACACGACTCCCCGAGCGGAGTACACCAGCTCGTAAAGGTCGAGACGGAAGCCCCACGCCAGGACCAGCATCAGGAGCGCCACGTTGACCGCCAGGTGACGCAGCGCCGCGGGGCGGAAGCGCAACCGGTTGCCGACGATCTCCAGGCCCCCGCTGGTGACGTACACGATCCCCAGCACGACGAGAGCCGTCATCAGCAGCAGGAAGGCCAGGTTCTGGACCATGTGCCAGAACGGGAGGGCGAATACGTAGAACCCGACGTTCCGGCCGAACAGCGGCTCGACCAGGTCGAACGGGCGGCGATGCAGGAACGCGAGGACGTCCAGCCACGACGCGCCGACCGCCGCGCTGAACAGGAACGCCAAAAAGGCGGCCGCGCCGAGCGCGGTCAGAGTGAGATAGCGCTCGGGGATCTCCTCGTGGATCTCGATGTTGGAGATGCGCCGCCGGATCGACCCGAACGAAGTCGCGGCGAGACGCAGGTTGACGAAGAAGAACGTCAGGATGACGAGCCCCGCCACGAGCCGCACGACGATGCGCGCCCAGAAACCCGTCCAGAAGACGTCGCCGTAGCCCAGCGCGTCGAACCACAGGGCGTCGACCGTCGTCTCGACGGCGTAGCCCAGGGCGATGAGGGCCAGGAGCACAGCCCCCGCGACGAAGACCAGGCCGCGCCGGCGGTTCAACTCCGCCACGCCACCGGGTCGATCCCGTGCGCCGTGAGGAACGTGTCCAGCTCGGCGGTGATGGCGGCCAGGTCGTCCTCGGTCTCGCCCTCCGCCCGGAGGACGACGACGGGCTGCGTGTTGGACGCTCGCAGGAGCGCCCAGCCGTGGTCGAAAGCCACCCGGACCCCGTCGATGTCGACGGTCTCGTGATCCTTGCCGAAGTGCTCGCGGGCGGCGGCCACGAGATCCCACTTGCGGTCCTCGGTCGTGTCGACCCGTACCTCGGGCGTCGACGCGTAGTGCTCGAGTGAATCGACCATCCCGGCCAGGGAAAGGTCCGAGCGCGACAGGATCTGGCACAGCCGGCAGGCGGCGAAGATGGCGTCGTCGAAGCCGAAGTAGTCGTCGAAGAAGAACAGGTGGCCGCTCATCTCGCCGCCGAACGGGATCCCCTCGGCGCGCATCTTCTGCTTGGCCAGGCTGTGGCCGGTCTTCCACATGAAGGGCACCCCGCCGTGAGCCCGGATGTCCTTCTCCAGCGCGCGCGAGCTCTTGACGTCGAACAGGATCCGCGCCCCCGGCGTGCGCGCGAGCTGATCGCGGGCGAAGACCGCCGTCAGCTGGTCGCCGCGGACCAGGCGCCCGGTCTCGTCGACGGCGCCGATCCGGTCGCAGTCGCCGTCCAGGCCGATCCCCAGCTCCGCGCCCGTCTCGACGACCCGCCGGCGGAGGCTCTCGACGTACGCGTCGACGGTCGGATCGGGATGATGGTTCGGGAACGTACCATCCACCTCGTCGTTCATTCGCTCGACCCGCGCGCCGACCCGCTCCAGGAGGTCGGCCGCGAACAGGGCGCCGGTTGCGTTGGCCGGGTCGAGGACCACGTGGACCGGTCGCGCCAGCCGGACCTTGCCGGCCACCATGTCGACGTACTCGTCGGTGACCGGGGTCTCCTCGACGGCCCCCTCCCCGGCGGCGAACTCGTCGGCCTCGACGATCCGGCGCACGCGCTGGATCTCGTCGCCCGACAGTGGAAGGGTCCGGTGATTCAGCTTGAACCCGTTGTACTCGGGCGGATTGTGACTGCCCGTGATCATCACCCCGCCGTCGGCGGCGAGACGCTGACAGGCGAAGTACGTGACCGGCGTCGGCACGACGCCGATGTCCAGGACCCGCGCCCCCGCCGCGACCATCCCCGCCACGAGCGCGTCGCGCAGACGGTCCGAGGAAGGACGCACGTCGCGCCCCACGACGAGGCGTGGATCGGCGCGCTCCGCGGCGTCGATCATGAACGTCGCGTAGGCTCGTCCGATCGCCTCGACGGTGGCCGGGTCGAGGTCCTCGTCGACAAGGCCCCGGATGTCGTATTCGCGGAAGATGTGCTCCGGCGCTCGCATGCGATCGGACGCTCCAGTGCGTGGTGGGTCGAGTCGGACGGAGGCCGAACTTAAGCCCGCCCGGTCGGGCCCACAACGCGTCTCGGCGCGGCTTGAGGATCGGCGCGCGAGGTCCGATCTTGGGGTCGCATGTCCCTCCCGCTGCGAGACTCCGACGCGGAGCCGATCCGGCGCCGACTGCTGAAATTCTACGACGGGCGCCGGCGCGACCTGCCGTGGCGCCGCGATCACGATCCGTACCGCGTCTGGGTCAGCGAGGTCATGCTCCAGCAGACTCGCGTCGAGGCGGTCCGCCCATACTACGAACGCTGGATCGAGCGCTTCCCGACGCTCGACGCGCTGGCCGACGCGGAGCTCGACTCCGTGCTCGAGGCGTGGGCCGGGCTGGGCTACTACGCCCGGGCGCGGAACCTGCACGCGGCGGCGCGACTCGTGCGCGATCACCTGGACGGTGAGCTGCCGCGGACGGCCGAGGGGCTGCGCGCCCTGCCCGGCGTCGGCCGCTACACGGCGGGGGCCGTGGCGTCGATCGCCTTCGGCCTGCCCGAGCCGGCCGTCGATGGCAACGCGCGGCGCGTCCTGGCGCGGCTGTGCGACATGGCCGATCCGCCCGCCGCCGACCTCGAGCGACTGGCGCGAGCGCTCGTCCCCGAGCGCCGGCCGGGCGATTTCAACCAGGCCCTGATGGAGCTCGGGGCGACCGTCTGCACGGCGCGCGATCCGGACTGCGTGGAGTGCCCGCTGTCCACCGCATGCCGGGCCCGCCAGCGGGGAACGGTCGCCGCGCGTCCCGGCCGCCGGCGCCGTGACGCCGTTCCCTCCTACGACGTGGGCACGGCCGTCCTCTGGGCGCCGGACGGGCGGACGCTCCTCGTGCGTCGATCCACGGACGGTCTCCTGGGTGGGCTGTGGGAGTTCCCGGGTCGGGTCGCCGAGGACGGAGAGACGCCGGTCGAGGCGGCCCGGCGCGCGGCGGAGGGCGCGCTGGGCCGGCCGGCCGGCGCGGGCGGACCACGGCTGGCTCGGGTCGAGCACGTGTATTCCCACCGGCGCCACGCGTATCACGCCTTCCGCTTCGACGTCGAGCGAGCCGAGCCGGCGGCCGCCCGCGGGGGCTGGACGGGGGCGGCGTGGATCGATCCGGCGACCCTCGAGGGCTTCGCCGTCTCGGCGGCCCAGCGCCGGATCGCCGGCGCGCTGGCCACCGCGACGTGCTGATCGTCGTCCCCTCGCGGCGCGCCGCGGCCCAGCTCGCCGATCGGACGCTCAGAGACGGCGCGACGCCGAGCGGCGGCCTGGGGTCGCGCGCAGCGTGGACGGCCGAGCTGGTCACGCTGCGCGAGGTGGTCGAGCGCGCGTTGGGGAGCCACCCCGCGCCTCGTCGGCGGCTCTCGCCCGCCGCCCGCGCGTACCTCGCCGAGAGCGTCGTCGCCGCGCTGGAGCCCGAGGTCCGGCCACTGTTCGGGCCCGGAATCGACGGCCCGGGCGCGGCCCGCGCCGTGGGCAGCGCCATCGACGAGCTGCGGATGGCGGGGCTGTCGGCGGTCGAGCTGGCCGCAGCGGCGGGGGACGCGCGGCGGCTGAGGGCCCTCGCCGCGGCGCTCGACGCCTGGGAGCGGCGCCTGGCGGGGCTCGAGGCGTGGGACGACGCCGACGCCCTGCGCGAGGCCGCGAGCCTGATTCGCGCGGGCGAGTGGCCCCGTGCCGATCCGGATCGGCTCGAGGTGCGCGGGCTGTACGACGTGACGACGCTCCAGGGCGAGCTCCTCGTAGCCCTCGCCCGTCGCGCGAAGCGGACCCGCGTCCACGTTCCGTTCGACCCCGACGAACCGGACGCCACGGCGTTCGCCTATCCCTACGTGCACCTGTGGGAGGGCCTCGTCGACCCCGGGCTCGACGTCGAGCTCCGCTTCCCGGACGGCGCGGCCAGCGCGCGAGTCGCGTTCCGCGCCGCCGCCGATCCGGCCGACGAGGCGCGCCGCGCGGCCGACACCGTCCGCGGCTGGATCGACGCAGGCGCATCTCCCGAAGAGGTGGCCGTGGTGGTGCCCGACGTCGGGCGTCGGGCGCCGGCCCTGGGGCGCGAGCTCGACCGGCGCGGCGTGCCGTTCCACGCGCGACGCGGCCCGGCGCTCGCCGAGACGCCCCTGTTCGCCGCCGCGTTGCTTCCGTTCCGACTCCTCGAGGAGGGATGGCCGCGGGACGCGATCCGGGCGTGGGCCGCCTCGCCGCTGACGGGCGGGCTGGACCCGATCGAGCTCCTGCCGGCCGTCGAGCGCGGTCCCGCCTCCGGAGGCGGGCTGGCGGAGTGGAACCGGGCCCTGTCGGCCGCGCGCGGCGCGAGCGCCGCCAGGCTCGTAGCCGCGCTGCGCGAGATCGACGGCGCGGCACGCACCGAGGCGCCGCCGGTCGAGTTCTGGCGGACGTGGTCGGCGATCCTCGACCTGGCCGGGGTCGGCCCCGAAACGGCCGGCGATCCCGCGTGGTCCGCGTGGGAGGAGGTCCTGGCGGAGACCCGCGAAGGTCTCGAAGCGCTCGGGTTGTGGGACGGGCCGCCGGCCGGCTGGCGCCGCCATCGGAGGCACGTGCTGGAGGCGATCGGCGATCGCCGGGCCGGCATCGGCCGCCCCGGGCGGGGCGTGGAGATCGTGACCCCGCTCGACGCACGCGGGCTCGGCTTCGCGCGGCAGATCGTCCTGGGATTGGGGCAGGGCGCGCTGGCTCGACCCGACACGGGAGCCGTGCTCGGCGATCGCGAGCGCCGGGCTCTCGACGACCGGCTCGGGCGACGCGCGTTCCGCGCCTCGACGGAGGGCGCCCTCGAAGGCTCCCTGCTCCTGGCCGAGCGACTGCGCGAGACGCGCGACGAGATCGTCCTGTCGTGGGCCGCCGAGGACGCCGAGGGGAATCCCGTCCTGCCGGCGTTCGAGCTGGAGCGCGAGCGCCGACGGCGCGGCGTGCCGCTCGTGCAGCCGCCCGAGCCCTCGCCGGCTCCGGCATGGCGCGTCGAAGCCAGCGCCGAACGCGTCTCGGCGCTGCAGGAGCTCGAACGCGACCGGGCGGCCTTCTTCGCCCGCGAGCGCGGTACGCGGAGCGCATTCGCCGGGCGGCACGACGGCGCGTTCGGCCCCGCTCGCGCGGCCGCCCTGCAGGCCGAGTTCGACGATGGGGCGTTGGCCCTCTGGTCGGCCAGCGCGCTCGAGTCGTGGCGTCGCTGCCCGCACCAGTTCTTCCAGCGCTACGTGCTGCGGCTGCGGCCCCCCGAGGAGCGCCCGCTCGAGGCCGAGGTGACGACGGTCGGCAAGCTGGCCCACGCGGCGCTCCAGGTGCTGTTCCGCGACGCCACCGGAGCGCGCGAGGCGGACGGCGAGCGCGTCCGCCGGGCCCTGGCGCGGGCCGAGGAGGAGCTCGCCGCGGCCGGCGACCTGGCACACCGCGAGCGGGGCGACCCGCGCGTCTGGAGCGCGACCGTGACGCGGGTCGCGGCGACCCTCGTCCGCTACCTGTCGCACCTCGCCAGCCTGGAGCCCGCGGAGATCCCCGCCGCGCTCGAGCTCGAGTTCGGGGGCGACGACGGCCTCCCGCCCGTGCGCCTGGCGACTCCGCGCGGCGAGGTTCTCCTGCGGGGACGCCTCGACCGTCTCGATCGCGATCCAGCCGGGCGTCGCCTCGTCGTCGTGGACTACAAGTACAGCCGGGTCGGCGCGGCGCACCGGGAGGCGGTCGATCCCGCCGCGTGCGGGGTCGACCGGTTCCAGCTGTTGGCCTATTTCCTGGGCGCGCTGGCGTGGGTCGAGAGCCGCGGCGACGATCCGCCCGCGAGCCTGTCGGGCACGATCCACTGCCTCCGCGAGCCGCGGATCCTGGGGCCCCTGCCGGCGCCGCCGCAGGACGAGATCCGGGGCGCCCTGGCGCGCGCCATCGACGCCGCCGGGGCGGGACGCTACGACCCCTCGCCACGGGACACCGACGCGTGCAAGCACTGCGACTACCGCCGGACGTGCCGCATCGCCAGCGTGGCCGGGGCCATGCCGCCGCCCGACCAGCCGGAGGACGAGGAGTGAGCGCCGCGGACGACCAGCTGGCGCTCGACCTGGGCACTCCCGCGGCGCCCCGGATCGTGGCACGGCCGTCCGAAGGCGCCCGCCCGCGGACGGAGGACGTCGCGCTCCGCGAGGAGCAGCTCGCCGTCGTCCGCTTCGACACGGACCTCGTCGTGACGGCCGGGGCCGGGTCGGGAAAGACGCGCACGCTGGTCGCCCTGTACGCCGCCATCCTGGCCGACTCGCGCTTCGGCGTGGACGGCCGCCGGCTGGGCCCGTCGGACGTCCTGTGCCTGACGTTCACCGAGCGCGCCGCGCGCGAGCTGGCCCTGAAGGTCCGCGACCGGCTGTCCGATCCGGCCGCCCTGCGGTCCCTCGAGAGCGCCGACGTCACGACGTTCCACGCGTGGTGCGCGCGGCTCCTCAGGCGCCACCCACTGGAAGCGGGCGTCGACCCCCGATTCGGCATCCTGACCGAGGACGCCGCCGAGGACCTTCTGCGACGCGCCGCCGTCGAGACGTTGCGCCGCGGCCTCGAGGACGGCGACCGGGCGGCGCGCCAGGCGGTCGAGCTCGTGGGCCTCGAGCGCGGCGCGCAGACACTGGCGGATCTCGTCCGCGCGCTGCGGACGGCGGGCTGGAGACCGCGCCGGGCGATCGAGCGCTTCGAGGAGCGTCTCGCCGAGATCGAAGTTCGGCGGGCGCCGCTCGCCGCCGAGCTGGACGCGCGGCTCGACGAGCTGCTCGCCGTGGCGCGAACCGCCGGACTCCACACCGAGAACCAGCTCCGCACGCTGGCCAAGATCGAAGCCGCCGCCGCGCGCTGGCGCCGCGAGCCCGGGTCGGGGACCGCCGAAGAGCTGGGCCGACTCGTTCGCTCGGCGGGCCGCTCCTGGAGGTTTTCCGACAGCGTGACCCTGCGCGACCCGGTGTGCGAGGCGGCCACGGACTACGCGGCGCTGGCCGTGGAGATCGAGAGCCGCTTCCAGCTCGGCGGCTGGCCGGCCCTCACGGCGTCGGTCCGCGCGGCCTACCGCGCGGCGCGCTTCGCGCGCGGGGTGCTCGACTACGACGACCTCGTGCTCAAGGCGCGCGACCTCCTCGCCGAACGCGACGACATCCGCCACCGCGAGCGGCGCCGCTATCGCGTCGTCCTCGTCGACGAGCACCAGGACACCGATCCCGTGCAGGACGAGATCCTGCGCCTGTTGATCGGCGAGCGCGCGCTGGCCGGCGAGCCCGACCCCGACGCGCCGCGGTGGTGCGTCGTGGGCGACGCCCAGCAGTCGATCTACGGCTTTCGCGGGGCCACGGTGGCCGCGTTCGAGGACCTCGCCCGGCGCGCCGCCGGGCGCGGCGCCCGACGCACGCTGGCCACCAACTATCGCTCGCGGGTCGCGCTCGTCGGGTTCCACAACGCGCTGTTCCCGACGGTCCTCGTGGCCGGCGAGCGCGCCGACCAGGTGGGGTACCTCCCGCAGGAGGCGTTCCGCGGGACGGGCGACGATCCGGCCGTGGAGCTTCTCGATCCCGAGGGGCTCGACGCGCCGGCGGCGGAAGCCCGCGAGACCGAAGCCCGGGCGCTGGCGGCCCGGGTGGCAGCCGCGTGCCGGCAGGGCGACCCGGACGCGATCGAGGTCCATGACCCGGTGACCGGCGAGACGCGAACCGCGCGGCCCGGCGACGTGGCGATCCTGCTGCGACGGCTGACCCAGGTCGAGACCTACCGCCGGGCGCTGGACGGGGCGGAGCTGGAGTCGGTCGTCGTCGGGAGCGGCTCGTTCTACGGACGGCAGGAGGTGTTCGACGCGCTGAACGCGCTCGAGGCCGCGCTCCACCCCGACGACCCGGTTCCGCTGGTCGGGTTTCTGCGCTCGCCGATGGTCGGGCTCCCCGACGACGCCCTGTGGGAGCTCCTGCGCGACTTCGATCGCGGCATGGCGCTGAGCGCGCACCTCGCGGAGCCGAACGTCACGACGCGGATCGACCCCGCCGAGGCCGAGCGCCTGGCCGACGGTCTGGCCGTCCTGGAGGGCGTCCGGACCCGCGCCGACCGCCAGCCGCCAGGCGCCGTCCTGGCCTGGCTCGTCGACCGGACGGGGTACGCCGCGGTCCTCGACGCCTTGCCCGACAAGGGCCAGCGGAGGGCCAACCTGGAGCGGCTGGTGACCCTCGCCGATCGCGCCCCGGGAGACGGCCTGGGCCTCCTGTCGGAGTGGACGTCGGCCCTCCGGCGACGAGTCGAGCGACCCCCGCGCGAGCGCGACGCGTCGTTCCCCGAAGCCGGTGACCGGGTGCGGGTCCTGTCGATCCACCAGGCGAAGGGCCTCGAGTTCCCGATCGTCGCCCTGGCGGACATCGGGGGTCGCGTCCAGTCGGGCTCGACGAACGTCGCGTTCGACCCCCAGCTGGGAGTCGTGGCCCGAGTGTGGGACGACCCCGCGGCGAAGCCCCGCGGGACGGCCTCCTGGGACCTCGCCGCGCGGGCCGCGGCGGAGCGCGAGGCGGCCGAGGAGGGACGCCTGTTGTACGTCGCCGCGACGCGCGCGCGCGACCACCTGATCCTCTCCGCCGGGGCCCCCGACGGAGACTGGCTGCGCCGGCTGCGGGCCTTCGCCGACACGCCCGCGGCCGCGGATCTCCTCGCCGTACGGCCCCTGGCGGGATGGGAGGCGCGATTCTCCGACGCCCTCGGCCAGGCGCCCCCGCTGGTCGAGCCGGGGCGTGCGGTCCGGGCGTCCCTCCCCGCGGCGCCCGGCGAGGCGCCGGCTCGGGAGCTGGCAGCCGCTCTGACCGGTGGCGTGGGCTCCGGGGCTTCTCCCGCAGCCGCGGCGCGGGCCGCCGCCGAGGAGGCGCGGCGCCGCGGCGCGCGGGGCCACGCCGCGCTCGAGCACGCGCCGCTGGACGACGGCGAGGAGGCGCTCGCGAAGTGGCTCGACGGGCCCGGTGGGCTGCCCCCGGACGAGGCGCGTGGCCTGGCGGCCTTCGTCGCGCGCCACGTGGCCCCGCGCCTGGCGGGCGCCGCGGAGCTGGCTCGCGAGCACCCGTTCCGGCTGCGCCTCCCGGGTGCCGGGACGGTGACCGGGACGATCGACGCCGTGTGGCGGAACGCCGACGGCGAATGGTGGGTCGGCGACTACAAGTTCGCCGAGCACGAGCCGCGCGACGCCGAGCGCCACGCCGCCCAGCTCGCGATCTACGCGCTGGCGACGGCCGCCGCCCTGGGTCTGGAGCGGATCCGAGGCTGCCTGTGGTACGTCGACGAACGACGCGTCGAGGAAGCGGCGTGGACGGTCGCCGAGCTGACTGGCCTGGAGGCGCGTCTCGCCGACGCCCTGCGGGGCCTCGCCGGCCCGCCCCGCTGACCGCCCGGCGGCCCGCTCCCGCTCAGCGCAGCGCTCGAGCCACCGGGATCTCTCCCACCCGCAGGTCGCGCGGGCGGGTCGGGCCGCGCTCCGTCACGAGGTGGTCCAGGGCACCGTACGGAAGCTCCTCGAAGTACGGATTGCGGATCTCCAGCGAGGGCGGGCCGCCGGCGAAGATCTCGCCGGGGTCGCGCTCGTAGCTCCGCGGCAGGGTGGCCAGGGCCGGGGGCAGCCATTTGCTCGTGTCGGCCGCCACGACGACGGGCACCCCGCTCTCGCGGGCGCGGGCGGCCAGGGCTGCCGTGCCGATCTTGTTGACCCACGCCGTCGAGAGCAGCGCGTCGGCCCCGACGACGAGTACGCCGCCCTCCTCCAGCGCCCCCCACAGCCAGGCTTCGGTCCCCAGCGTCACCCGCACTCCGCGCCCCGCGAGGCTGCATGCCAGAGCCGTCCCCTCGCCGCCCGGCCGGCTCTCGGACACGGCCACCGTGAACCACTGCCCGGCCTCGAAGTGGGCCACGATCGAGGCCGCGATCGTGCTCGAGGCGGAGTAGGTATAGATCGTCGTCGCGCCCTCGAAAGCGCGCCGCAGGTGGAGCGACAGCGCTTCGTCGGCCGAGGCCAGCCGGCGGCGCCAGGCGTCGCCGGCGGTGTGCACGGCGCGCCGGCTGGTGACGTCGTCCGCCTCGCGGCGCTCGATCTCCAGCAGGAGATCGTTCGCGATCCTGAGGACCGGAGCGAGGGCCGTCTGCGCGCGGGCCAGCCGGGCGAGGCCGCCAGCCGCCTCCGCGGCCGAAGGACGCCGGTCGTCGGGCGGCTCGTCGGCGCCCCACGCCTCGCACCAGTCGAGGAGCCCCCGCGCGATCTCGGCCGCGCCGCGCCGGGTGTCCCCGGCCAAATCGGCCAGCTCGTCGAGATCGCCCGCGGTCAGCGGATCAGGCGCCGGCGGATGAGCCGCTTCGCGAAACCGAAGGCGGCCAGGGTGAACGCGAGCAGGAACGCGGCGTTGAGCCACAGCGACGCCTCCAGCCGGCCGCCGGTCAGGGCCCGCATGAGGGCCACGGCGTGTGTCAGGGGAAGCACCCGCGCGGCCCACACCGCCCACCCCGGCAGACCGGTCAGCGGGAAGAACACGCCGCTGAAGAGGAACATGACGCCGACGACCAGGGTGAAGAAGTAGTTGAAGAACGCGTACGACGGGGCGAGCGCGGTCCACACCATTCCCAGCGATCCGAACATCACCCCGACGACGAACGCCAGCGGCAGGACGGCCGTGGCCCACGGCGTGTGGACGAGCCCCAGGGGCAGCATGATGCCCAGGATGACGGTCGCGGCCAGCACGCTCTTCGAGGCAGCCCAGAACACGTCCCCGGCGACGACCTCGCCGACCGAGATCGGCGTCATGACGATCGCCTCGTAGGTGCGTTGCTCGGTGAGCCGGGTGAACGAGCCGAACGTCGTCTCGAAGGCGGCCGAGTTCATCGCCGTCGAGGCGATCAGACCCGGCGCGAGGAAAGCGATGTACGGACGGCCGTCGATGGGCTGGACGAAGCGCCCCAGCCCGTAGCCGATGGCCACGAAGTACAGCAGCGGCTCGGCCACCGTGCCGACCAATGAGGCGGTCGCGAAGTCCTTCCACGACTCGAAGTTCCGGATCCACACCCGGCACGCGTTGACGAGCCGGGTCCACGGCCCGCCGCTCATTCGCGCAGCTCGCGCCCCGTCAGACGCAGGAACACGTCCTCGAGGGTCGCCCGCCGATGCAGGAAATCGAGCCCGGCCAGCTCGGGGAGGATGGCCCGCGCCGCGGCCGGATCGCGGAAGAAGCCGTACACCTCGTCGCCGGCCCGTTCGACGTGGTCGGCGCGCTCGGAGAGAAGCCGCATCGCGGCCTCGGGCCGGGGGCCGCCGTCGCGGGAGTCGCGCCCGGCCTTGCGCGGGAACAGCTCGATGGCGTCGGCGCCGATGTGCTCCGCGATCAATCCCTCCGGCGTGCCGCGCGCGATGATCCGCCCTTGATCCATGATCAGAAGCCGATCGCAGAGCTGCTCGGCCTCCTCCATGTAGTGGGTCGTCAGGAGCATCGTCACGCCGGCCCGGTTCAGCGCGCGCAGCTTCTGCCATACCAGATGGCGGGCCTGGGGGTCGAGGCCCGTCGTGGGCTCGTCGAGGATCAGCAGCTCGGGGCTCGAGATCAGCGCGCGGGCCAGGGTCAACCGACGCCGCATCCCGCCGGACAGGGTCCGGATGTGGGCGTCGGCCTTTTCCTCCAGCTGGACGAAGCCCAGGAGCTCCGCCGCCCGCGTTCTGCGCTCGGGGCCGGGCAGGCCGAAGTACCGCCCGTAGACGTGCAGGTTCTTGGCCACGCTGAGGTCGGGATCCAGGTTGTTCTCCTGGCTGACCACGCCGAGCCGGCGCTTGATCGCTCGGGGATCCTCGTCGACCGCCCGTCCGAACACCTCGAGCGTCCCGCCGCCGACGCGAACGAAGCAGCAGATCATGTTGATCGTCGTCGTCTTTCCGGCGCCGTTGGGACCCAGGAACCCGAGGCACTCACCGCGGCGCACCTCGAAGTCGATTCCCTTGACTACCGGCTCTCCGTCATACGCCTTGACGAGACCCTCGGCGCGCACCAGGGGGGCATCTGGCGTCACCGGCGCGGAGGGCTCCATCCGCCTCGAGGGCGCTGCCGCGGGACCGGGCTGTCGCTCGCCGGGCGAGGTCTCCGCGTCGAGGGCGTCGGAAAGGAAGGCCAGGTCGAGCTGCCCGGGAATCGGAGGTCGCCGCCGGGCCGGACTCACGACTCGGAGCGAGAACCGAACGCGCGGTTGGCGACGACGGCGAACAGCCCCTTGCCGATGTCGATCATGTAGACCACGCGTCCCGACCGGCTCAGCCGCTCGACCCGCTCCCGCGCTGCGGCCCGTTCGGCGAACACGTCGATCTCCGAACCGCACTGGTCGCACCGCGCGGGGGTCGCGTCGATCCACTGGCGGTGACGGCAGATCGGGCACTCCACGGCGACGGGGTCACGAGCCAGGACCTCTTCGACGGAGGGGCTCACGCCAGGTCCCCGTACGATCCGTCCAGTCGGTCGGCGGGGTCGATCCCCAGCGCCGTCTCGAGCCGCTCGAGGCGGCGTCGCGCCTCGGCCGGGTCGCCGATCAGGTCGACGCGCGCCTCGAACTCCACGAAACCCCCACGACCGTCGACCTCGTCGAGATGGACCCGGACGTCCTCCCACCACCAGATCTCGCGCGACTTGTCGACCCGCGGCCCGCTGCCGAGCATCGTCGTCAGGGTGTCCGACAGGGCGTCGGCGTCGCTCACCGGCAGGCGATGGAAGCGCGACTCTCGGAAGCGCCCCTCGTCGGGCCGCAGGTAGGCGATCAGGTGGGCGCCGTCGGCCGAGGACCGGCGCAGCTTGAGGCGCCCCGCGGGGACCGGGAAGTAGCGGTCGCTCTGACGCTCGATGCCGATTCTGCGCGCCCCGAGCTTCCTCAACCGCTCCCGCCGCGCCTCCAGATCCCCGGCCCGCGCCTTGAGCTCCAGGTTCACCCCCGCCCGCGGGGTCTCGGGGAGTGCCGGGTTCGCGATCTCGCCGTCCACGCCGGCCAAGATAGGACGC
This sequence comes from uncultured Gemmatimonadales bacterium, assembly GCA_964502985.1. Lineage (GTDB taxonomy): Bacteria > Gemmatimonadota > Gemmatimonadetes > JACCXV01 > JAHWKZ01 > CAZCZH01. The sequence goes on along the minus strand of CAZCZH010000003.1, from coordinate 19,607 downwards.
CCCCGCTGACGCGTCGAAGGGCCCCGCGCCGTCACGGGTCGTCCAGCGCCGCCCCGGCGCCGGAACCGTCGAGGGCCAGCGTGTCGATCGCCATCGTGCCGGTCGGGCTGCCGCGCGCCCGCAGCCAGCGCTCCCCGGGAACGTCGAGGTCGTCGAGCCGCATCCGGACCTCCACCGCCTCGGCGCCGGACCAGCGCACGGAGCTGTTGGCCGCGTCCGACGGGTACATGTCGGCCGCCGGACCCTGGAACACGGGCTGGCCTCCGGGCCAGACGCGGATCTCCGGGCGGAACCGGCCGCTGTCGGCGCGCGCGACGTACGCCAGGTGCGCACCGTCGGGCGCCAGCTTCCACGCGACGAACGCAACGAAATCGTCGGGCAGGCCGATCCACCGGGTCCGACGCTCGTTCACGCTCCAGCGGAATCCCCGCCGGACCCGCCCGCCGTCGAAATCGAATCCCAGGACGACGGAGTCGCCGACGACGACCGGCGCGCGGGCGGTGCGGACGCCGCTCAGCGTGTCGGCTCCGTCCGATGTCCGCACGACGACCCGGTGCAGGACCCCACCCGACAGCTCGTCCTCCCACGGGATCGAGTCGACCAGTTCCACCGCGCCGATCGCCGGCGCGGTCGGCGCGCGTTCCGATCCGCCGCCCGGAGAGCCGGGTCGCGGGTGGGGCTCTCCACCCCGCCCACAGCCGAGGAGCGCGAGGAATCCCAGACCGAGAAGGCCGACCCGGCTCACGCCGGCCTCAGCCGGGCCGCGTGGAGCGTGGCCAGCATCCGGTCCTCCCACGGACGCTCGTCGTGCCGCTCGGCGATCAAAGCGCGCAGGTCGCGCTCGAATCCGCGCCACCGGTCGGGCTCCAGCGCACCGCCGCAGTACGACCACGACGCGGCGTAGGCCACGTACCGCTCGGCGTCCATCCGCCGGGCGTGGGCGAACTCGATCGGCGGCTCGACGTCGAACGCCGGGTGCTCGGCCAGCGCCGGCGGGGTCTGACGCATGGCCTCGGTCACCGGGCGTCCGTGCCGCGGGCTGTAGAGGCGGACGAGGTCGCGCACGTCGCGGGTGAAGGGCGTCGGATCGGTGATGTTCCACACCAGTGCCAGCCAGCCTCCAGGCCGCAGGACGCGCGCGCACTCGGCCAGCGCGAGCCGCGCGTCGAACCAGTGAAAGGCCTGCGCCACGACGACCAGGTCGAGACTCGCGTCGATCAGCGGCAGGGCCTCGGCGCGAGCCCGCGTCGCGCCCAGCCAGCCGGGCTCTCCCGAGAGCCGCGACCGGGCCTTCGCGAGCATGTCGGCGGAGGGCTCGAGCGCCACGACGCGCGCGCCGCGCGCCAGAAGCCCGGAAGTCGCCGCGCCGGTTCCCGCCGCCACGTCGGCGGCCCGTGGCGGAAGGTTCGGCAGGCGATCCCAGAGATGATCGAACAGGGCCGTGGGATAACCGGGCCTGGCCGCCGCGTAGTTCCCCGCCAGCGGGCCGAAGATCTCGGTCGAGGCGCGCCCCGCCGGGCTCACGAGACGCCCGTCCGCGCCTCGACGAAAACCAGCACGCTGCGCGCTGCGGCGACGACCGCCTCCGACTCCCGCTCGGGGTCGACGACGGCCTGCGACGAGCGGTGCGGATAGCCCTCCTCGACGCGGTGCCGGTCGAGGAGCCGCGCCCCGTCGCGCAGATCCTCGTCGGCCTCCGGCGACAGGCACAGGTTCTCGTGGACGCTTCCCGAGGCGTGGTCCTGCCCGCCGCTCAGGAGCCACGCCTGGGTCGCCAGCACGGCCCCGCGTTGGGCGCCGACGCAGGCGCTCTCGTGGAGCCCCAGCTCCACGTCGCGTTCCGCCCCGCGCACGATCCGCCGCGCGGCGGCCAGGAGGGTCTCGACGTCCGCCAAGGGGGCCAGTGTACGAAAATGGCCGGCGGCGGGAAACGTCCCGCCGCCGGCCGCTCGGTTGAAGGATGGAGGCTAGTGGTTCTGCGCGTACAAGGTGCGCAGGCCCGCGATGTCGGTCGGCAGCAACGTACGCTGCTCGCCGCCCAGGTAGAATGGATTCATGACGGCGTGCGGGCTGTATACCTTGCCGTTGGGCTTCAGCTTGAAGGGCTGGTTCGGGTTCGGACCGCCGAAGTGATCCAATCCGAACGTGTGCCCGTCCTCGTGCAGGGCCAGTGTCTGGATGTCGAATGGCGCGCTAAAGTTCAGGTACTCCGCGTCCATCGTCGTGTAGTCGAATTCCTTGTTGAAGTACTGCTCCACGTACGCAATGTCGCGGTAATGGTCCCCGTTCTGGTCGGGCAGGCTGAACGTGAACGTCACCGCGATGATGTCCGCGCTGCCGAGGCAGTCCTCGAAATACTGGGGCGTGAGCCACCCGCCGACGAGGACGTCCGCTGCCGGGAAGAACGTCAACGCACCGGTCGTGGGATCGTAATCGACCAGATTAGCGGCCGTCGTGTCGACGATATCTACGCACGCACCGTCCGTGTCGAGAACCATGCCGTCCAGGATGTCGAAGTTCAACATCGTCATTCCCGCGTACTGGGCCGTGATCCCCGCGTTCGCGACGCCGTTCCATGTGTCGTACGCGTCAGTGAGCGCCTGGAGGACATCCCCAGTGGGCACGCCGTCGGGATAGTCGCCGGCCGCAAGGTCCAAACCGTAGGAGAAGACCGGGCTACCCCATCGGCCCCCCGTCCTGAGCCGGCGAAACTCCGGTATTCCGTTTCCCAGCGAGAACATCCACACATCGTCCAACCGCATGTCGCTGCCTCCTGCAACCAGGCGATCGTTGATGCTCTGGACCACGGCGCCGATACGCGTCGGACCGGCGTCCGCCTTCGCCGGGGTGACTCCGTGGGTAGCGACCGCCGCCGCATCCGGGGACGTGGGACCCATCTGACTGCATGCGGCGAGGATCCCGAGCATCAGCACCAGGTACGACAACGTGAGCCGTCTCGGGGATCGACGAGTTTGCTCTTCCACTGTGGGACCTCCGATTTTCGAGTCGGACCGTCCGCGGCCTTCGAACCGTCGATAACCATTGGGGGAGGAGGAAAACTATGTGTTCAATACGGCATACCGTCAACCCAATCTGAGCAGAATCACCACCAGATCGCGAATCATCCTAGCACACCCCGGGACGATTGGAATTCTGTGACCCTCGGCACCTTCCGCTTCCCCGGCCCGGTGGGGCCGCTCGAGGCGCTCCACAAACCGGGCGCCTCGGGCGCCACACGGGCGGTTGTCGTGTGCCACCCGCACCCCGAGCACGGCGGCACGATGCACAACAAGGTCGTGTTCCGCGCGGCCAAGGCCTTCGAGCGGCTCGGGTGGCCGAGCCTGCGGTTCAACTTCCGCGGCGTGGGCGCCTCCGGTGGCGTGTTCGGCGACGGCGTCGGCGAGGCCGACGACGTTCGGGCGGCGCTCGACTGGATGACCGGCGAGCACCCCGGGGTCTCCCTCGTCGTGTGCGGCTTCTCGTTCGGCAACGTGGTCGGCCTGCCGGTCGGGGTCGAGGACGAGCGGGTCGTCGACCTGGTGGGGCTCGGCACGCCGACCGACAGATTCCCGTTCGATCGCCTGTCGCGCTGCGTCAAGCCGAAGCTCTTCGTCCAGGGGGATCGCGATCCGCATGGCCCGCTGGACGAGCTCCGGCGCGGGCTGGCTCGGGTCGCCCGACCGTGGACGCTGGAGGTCGTCCAGGGGGCCGACCACTTCTACACGGGTCGGCTGGCCGCCCTGGCCGAGGCGATCGTGGGCTACTTCTCGCGGTCGGCCGGAGACGGGGACCCGGAATCCGGCGCCGCCGGGTCCAGCGCGGCGCCGCCGCCGTAGCTGTCGAACCACAGGTCGAACCAGTACGCCAGGTAGCGCCACTCGCCCCACCCGGCGTAGACCTTCAGCATGTGCCGGTCCGCGGGCGGCTTGCGCGAGCGCGGGAAGTGGCGCCGCCGGACGAACGAGCGGAAGTCGGTGTCGATCCCGATCCGGTCGTAGCGCCCGAGGAGCCCCAGGACGTGGCTCGCGGCGTACGGCCCGAAGCCCGGCTCGGCGCGGATCTCGACCTCGAGCTCCTCGGTCGTGCCGTTCCACGCCTCCCACGTCCCGAGATCCAGGGTCCCGCGCGCGACGCGGCGGGCGAAGCGCGCCAGGTACTCGGCGCGATAGCCCCAGCGCCCCGTCTCGCGCAACCGGCGCGCCCCCACCGCGGCCACCTCGGCGGCCGACGGGAAGGCCCCGCGGCGCCCCGCCAGGCCGACCAGGTTGGCGACCATGGCCACCGTCCCGCGCCACGCCGTGTTGGTCGTTGCCAGTACCTTGACGGCGTCCTCGAACAGCGAGGGCGACCGGAGGAGCCGGCCGAAGCCCGCCGCCGGGGCGCGGTCGAAAGGCCCCCCGCGGGCGCGACACAGTCGGTAGAAAGGGGTCAGGTCCTCGTCGAGCCGCAGCATCCGGCGGGCCGCGCCGGCCACGGCCGTCCAGCCGTCCGGGTCGAGCCCGGCGCGGGACCCCGCGCCCGACACGATCCGCGCTTCGACCGGCGTTCCGCGGCCGGACGGCTGCTCGAAGGCGATCCGCGCCACGCGCCCGCCGGAAAGCCGCAGCGGCCGCTCCAGCCGCCGGTCTTCAGCGGACCACGCGAAGGGCGCCAGCCGGCACCAGCCGTGCGATCTGACGGTGGCCCGGAAGTCGAAGTCCGACGGCACTTCGAGCGCGCGGCGCTTCACCCGGCCCGCTATATTGGCGGCGTCCGTCACGCCGCGCGATCCCCCGACGCGACGAGGTTCCGCTGTCGGTCCTGACCCATCTCCTGCGCAGCCTGTTCCAGTCGCTGCTGAGCCAGTGGCCCGACCTCGTGGGGACGTTCTACGGGGTGCTTCTCGGCGGGCTGGCGACGCTGGCCATCGCGCGCTGGCAGATCAACGAGCAGCGTCGAGCGCAGGAGCACGCGGAGCGCGTGTTTCTGGGAGTCCTCGTCGAACACGTCAACCGCGAGATCAGCCAGAACCTGCAGATCGTGCGCGACCTGATCAGCGCCTTCGGGCAGTCGCCCAAGGCGCGGCTCGAGGTGTGGGACTGGGCGGTGACGATCGTCCATTCGTTCTCCAACCAGGCACACGACGACCTGTACCGCACGGGACTCCAGCGCCACCTGCCATCGTTCTTCGAGGAGGAGATCCGGCGCGCGCACGGCATCGTGTTCGACGTCAGGAACCGCGTCCGCCAGGCTCGCGCCCAGCACATCTTCAACGCCACCTACCGTGACGACGGCGAGGCGCTCAACGAGCGGCTGTACGTCGAGATCCAGGAGCGCATTCCCGGCGCGCTGGCCGACCTGGAGCAGGCTGATCGCGTCGTCGAGCCGGCCAATCTGCCGTGGGTCGCTTCGGAGCCCGCGGCGAGCGCCGGGCGCCGCTCGGGCTTCTTACGACGCCTGGTGCGTCGCCTGCGCCCCGGCTAATCACGCGCGAGTCAGCCACACCTCGCGACTGCGCGGCCCGTCGAACTCGCACAGGAAGATCGCCTGCCACGTCCCGAGGGACAGCTCGCCGTCCGCGACGGCGACCAGTGCGCTCGATCCGACGAGGCTCGTCATCACGTGGGCCGGGGAATTCCCCTCGGCGTGCTCGTAGCCGGCGTCGTCCGGCACGAGCCGCGCGCACGCGGCGAGAACGTCCCGCGCCACGGCCGGATCGGCGCCCTCGTTGATCGTCACGCCGGCCGTCGTGTGGGGCACGTAGACCAGCCACACGCCGTCCTCCCCCGAGATCTCGGCGCGGACGCGCTCGGTTACGTCGACCAGCTCGCGGCGCTCGCTCGTCCGGACGACGAGGCGGCGCATCAATAGCGCGCCAGCTCGCGGATCGCGTCGCGGATGTCGCCGACCTGGGGCAGGATGGCGTCCTCGAGGCTCGGCGCGTAACCGACCTGCACGTCCAGCGCGGCCACCCGGCGCACGGGCGCGTCCAGGTACTCGAACAGGTCGTCGGCCACGCGCGCGGCGATCTCCGCGCCGAAGCCCCATGACAGCGGATCCTCGTAGACGACGAGCGCCTTGCTGGTGCGCTTGATCGAGCGGGCCACCGTCTCCCAGTCGAACGGCGACAGCGTGCGCAGGTCGAGGATCTCGGCCTCGACGCCGTCCGCCTCGGCGACCTCCTTGGCCGCGACGATGGAGCGCTGGACGGTCGCCCCGTAGGTCACGATCGTCAGATCCTCGCCCTCCCGCACGCGGAGCGCTCGACCGAACGGGATGGTGTAGTCCGGGCCCGGGTTGCGGCCCTTGTTGTAGGCCTGCCGGTAGAGATGCTTGTGCTCGAGGAACACGACCGGGTCCGCGCACCGGATGGCCGTCCGCAACAGCCCGTTGGCGTCCTCTGCCGTGGCCGGCATCACGACGCGCAGCCCGGGGTTGGCGGTGAACAGGATCGTCCCCGACTGCGAGTGGTAGATCGCCCCGCCCTTCAGGTATCCGCCGGCGGGGACGCGGATCACGACCGGCGCCGCGAAATCGCCGTTCGAGCGCCACCGCACGAGCGCCAGCTCGTTGCGGATCTGGTGGTACGCCGGCCAGATGTAATCCAGGAACTGGACCTCGACGACGGGCTTGAGGCCACGCTCGGCCATGCCGATCGCCCGCCCCACGATGTTCGCCTCGGCGAGCGGCGAGTTGAACACGCGGGTCGCGCCGAACTTGCGCTGCAGGTTGGCGGTGACCTTGAACACGCCGCCCTTGCCCTTGACCTCGGCCAGCACGTCCTCGCGCGAGGCGTCGGCGACGTCCTCGCCGAACACGACGATCCGCGGGTCGCGCTCCATCTCGTCCGCCAGGCAGGCGTTCAGCAGGTCGACCATCGTCGTCGGCTCGCCCGAATGGTCGGGCTCCGAGACGAACTCCTCCGAGGTCGGATCGACATCCGGCGAATAGACGTCGCGCAGGGCCGTCGACGCGTCGGGCTGCGGCGCGGCGAGGGCGCGCGTGGTGGCCTCCTCGATCTCGGCGTCGACCTCGGCCCGAACGCGCTCCAGCTCCTCCTTCGCCACGAGGCCCACGTCCGCCAGGCGTCGCGGAAAGGTCTCCAGCGGGTCGCGGCCGGCCTCTTCCTCGCGCTCGCGGTCCGGCTTGTACATCCGCTCGTCGTCGGACAGGGAGTGCGAGTACGGTCGGATGACGTGGGCGTGGACCAGCGCCGGGCCGTTGCGCTCGCGGCACCAGCGGAGGGCCTCCTCGATCGCCTCGTACGAGGCGATCGGGTCGCATCCATCGACCTCGGCCACGTGGAGGTCGGGGAAGCCGGAGACGAGCCGCGAGATCGATCCGCCCGCCGTCTGCACCTCGACCGGCACGCTGATCGCGTAGCCGTTGTCCTCGATAAGGAACAGGACGGGCAGCTTCAGGTTGCAGGCCGTGTTCAGCGATTCCCAGAATTCGCCTTCGCTCGTCGTCCCCTCGCCCGAGGTCACCAGGACGACGTCGTCCTCGCGCACGTCGGGATCCGACTCGAGCCCCGCGATCCGGCTCTTGCGCCAGCCGGCCTCGGCGCACCCCACGGCGTTCAGGAACTGGGTTCCCGTCGGGCTCGACGTGGAGACGATGTTCAGCTCGCGGGAGCTCCAGTGGCTGGGCATCTGGCGCCCGCCCGACTGCGGGTCGTCGGCCGCGCCCACGGCCTGGAGGAGCATCGCCTCGGCGGAGAGGCCCAGGGCGAGGCACAACGCGCGGTCGCGATAGTACAGGTAGCACCAGTCGTGTCCCGCGCGAAGCAGGCTCCCGGCGGCGGCCTGGACGGCCTCGTGGCCGGCCCCCGAGATCTGGAAGAAGATCCGGTTCTGACGCTTGAGCTGGATCTCCTTGTCGTCGATCCGCCGCGCCGCGTACATGTGGCGGTAGATGTCGAGCAGCGCCTGGGTCGAGAGCGATTGGCGCTCGGCGGCGACGCGGGATTCGCTAGACATAGGGAAGCGCATTCTAAGGCCGCCCTCCAGGCCGGGCAACTCGCGCGCGTTGGGAGCCCGCCCTGGTTCGGGTTATATTCCAGCCATGGTACGTTGCGCCTCGGACGAAGGCGCCGCTCCCGCCGCGAGACACTGAATTCGATCGGACGAAGGACTCATGCCTGTCGACGGAAAGACGCGCGAAGACGCCTGGTCCCTGGTGACCGAGTACACCGAGAGCGATAGCCTGCGGGCGCACATGCTGGCGGTCGAAGCCGCCATGCGGGGTTACGCCCGGCAGTTCGACGAGGACGAGGACGAATGGGGGATCCTGGGGCTGATCCACGACTTCGACTACGAGAAGCACCAGGGCGAGAACGGCCACCCGTTCGTCGGCGTCCAGATTCTGGACAAGAAGGGCTGGCCGCGCTACTTCCGGCGCGCCGTCCTGAGCCACGCCGACTACACCGGCGTGCCGCGCGAGTCGAAGATGGAGAAGGCCCTGTACGCGGTGGACGAGCTGACGGGCTTCCTGATCGCCTGCGCCAAGGTGCGCCCGAGCCGCTCGTTCTCGGATCTCAAGGCGAGCTCGGTCAAGAAGAAGCTGAAGGACAAGGGTTTCTGCGCGGCCATCGACCGCGGCGACCTGAAGGCCGGCGCGGACGCGCTCGGGATCCCGCTCGACAAGCACATCGAGAACGTGATCCGTTTCCTGCGTCCCGTCGAGGACGAGCTCGGTCTGGGAGAGCCGGACGACTGAGCGGACGCTGCGGGCTACTTCAGCGAGGGGTCGCTGAAGTTCTCGAGCTTCTCCTTGACCACCAGCATGAAGTGGTCGGCCGTCGCTCCGTCGACCACCCGGTGGTCGTAGCTGATCGAGAAGAAGGCGCACGTCCGGACCCCTATGGCGTCACCCGGCCCGATCACCTTGACGCGCTTCTCGATGGCCCCGACCCCCAGGATCGCGACCTGCGGCTGGTTGATGATCGGCGTCCCCGCGAGGGAGCCGAACACGCCCGGGTTGGTGATCGTGATCGTGCCGCCCTGGACCTCGTCGGGTGACAGCTTCTTCGTCCGCGCGCGCTCGGCCAGGTCGTTGGTGGAGCGCGCCAGGCCGACCAGGGACAACTCGTCGGCGTGGCGGATGACGGGCACGATCAGGCCGAAGCCCTTGTCCTGCGGCAGCGCGACCGCGATACCCACGTTGACGTCCTTCTTGTAGACGATCTTGTCGCCCCACACCGAGGCGTTCACGATCGGCCACTCCTTCACGCCCTCGACCAGCGCCTGGATGATGAACGGCATGTAGGTGAGCTTGACGCCGGAATCCTCGAGGAACCGGGTCTTGTTGCGCTGACGCAGCTCGGCGACCCTGCTCATGTCGATCTCGAAGAACGAGGTCACGTGGGCTGACGTCCGCCGCGAGTCCGTCATGTGCTCGGCGATCCGCTGTCGCATGATCGACATCGACTCGATCTCGACGCGGTCGCCCTCGGCGAACGGCCGCGGGCCCTCGGCCGCGCCCGGCGCGAGCTCGCCGACCGGCGGGGCGGTCCGCTCGGGAGCCTCGGCGGGCGCCGCCTCGCCGCGCTCGACGTACGCCAGGATGTCGCGCTTGGTCACCCGGCCCGAGAGGCCGGTTCCCTCGACCCGCGACAGGTCGATGCCGTGCTCCGAGGCGATGTTTCGCACGACGGGCGAGGAGCGCGTCCGCCGCAGCTCGGCTTTGGTCGGAATCCCGCCGGCGCCGTTGCCCGACTCGGTGGCGGATTCTTCGGCCCCCGGAGCGGCAGCCGCTGCGACCGCGGGCTCGCTCTCGCTCGTCGGCTCTTCGCGCTTCGGCTGGACCGCCTGTGCCGGCTTCTCGGAGGGGGACTCCCCTTCCTCCAGGAGCCGCGCGACGACCGTCCCCACCTCCACCGTCTGCCCCTCCTCGACGAGGATCTCGCCCAGCGTGCCAGCGCCCGGCGAGGGGATCTCGGCATCCACCTTGTCGGTCGAGATCTCGAACAGGTTCTCGTCCCGCTCGACCCGATCGCCCTTCTGCTTGAGCCACTTGACGAGCGTTCCTTCGGCGATCGATTCGCCCATCTGGGGCATGATCACGTCGACTGGCATGCGGTCTCCTTCGAGCGGACGGATGGATGCGACGACGGCACCAAGCTTAGCGTCTGGCCGCTCCCCCATCCACTGGCCCCGGCCCCGGCCGCGGGCGCTAGCGACGCTCCAGTTCGCGCTCGGTCGCGGGCTCCCAGGTGCGACCCCCGTCGCGACTGATCTCGCGCGTCTCGCGATACGCGTCCTCCCCCACCTGGTTCCAGCGGAGCCGCTCGAGCGGCTCGCCGGCGACGGCGCGGCGCGTCAGCGTCCGGTCGTCCGCCGTGGGGTCGACGGGCCCCTCCCAGCGGACGAACTCCGGCCGGCCCTCGACGAGCTCGACCATGACCCAGCGCGACTCGGCGGGCACGAACGAGCGGACGCGCAGGCTGCGCCGGACGCCGTTCACCCCGGGCGCGGCGACGTACTCCATCACCGCGCACCCCTCCAGGATCGACCACGCCTGACGCGCCTCTTCGGAGACCGCTCCCTTCTCCTGGCCGGCCGCGCTCCAATCCCCGACGAGGAAGTCGTAGTCCCGGGCCCGCGGCTGGGCGCAGCGCCGCAGCACGGTCCGGCTGGGCCCGGTGAGCAGCGCCCTTCTCCGCGCCAAATCGCGACGCTGGAAGCGCATGATCCACGTCTCGCGCCACGTCCGGCCGCCGTCCCGCGAGACCGCCGCGTCCCAGCGCAACGAGCCGGGAGTGACGTCGGAGAACGTGTAGCGGTTGCGGACGACTTCGCCGGCGGGTCCCCGCGCTTCGTTGAAGAACCGGCCGACGCCGCCCTCGAAAGTCCCATCCAGCGTGCTGAAGATCGGGCCCTGCCCGGCCGGCCAGTTCAGGAGCAGTGTCCAGCGCCCGGCGTCCGGGTCGTACGTCCGGACGCTGAAGCCCACCACGTGGCCGAACGTCAGGTAGCCGTCCCACAGCTCGACGATCGCGCACCCGTCGAGGACTGGATACACGCGGTCGGTCGCGGCCCCGGTAGCGTGCCAGGTGGAATCGGCCGGCGTACGCGGATCGCGGTTCTGGTTCTCGACGTCCCACTCCCCGATCCAGAAGTCGAACTGGCGCGCTTGTGGCGAATCGCAGGCGTGCGCCCGGGCGACAGGCGGCCCGGCGTCGGCCGTCTGCGCCGCGAGCGGCGCCGCGGTCAGGGTGGTCAGCGCGGCGAGAGCGAGCGGGACAACGGATCGGATCACGGCTCTGTCCTCCGGGTGCCGGAAAACGACGACCGTGGGAGCCTCGCATCGTCCGCGGGCCGGCCGCAACCCCGCGTGGGTCGGTGGCCGTCAGCGAGCAGCGGATTGCCGGAGAGCGCGGCGAGCGGTGCGGCGGAGACACCCCGGAGGGGCGACGCGCGAAGCGTGCCCCTCCCGACGCGGACCGTCCTGCCTAGCCGGCCACCTCGAGCGTGACGACGTAGCGCGCCGGATCGATCGGAACCTGATGGACGGGGTACGGATCGACCCGCAGGAGCCGGATGGTCAGTCCGTCGATCGTGACCTTGACCGGATCGAGAAGCGTGTTGAGGACGAAATCGCGATCGCCGCGCCCGGTGTCCAGCCGGAGGTGGGTCTCGGCGTTCCCGGCCCACACGCACAGGACGCCGAGCGCACAGCGCGAATCCTGGGGCACGCCGCGCAGCTCGACGCGGACGCCGAAGGTCGGCGCGGTCACCCAGGAACCGACCTCGACGGTCAACGTGTCGGCCGCGGCCGGGCGATCGGTTCTGTCACCCGCCGGCCCGGCGACGCGACCCGCCCCGCCGGCGGAACATGCCAGGATCGGTGACGAGAAAAACAGCACCATGAGAAACGGCAGGCGGCGCATGAAACCTCTCAGGCGGGGTGTTTACGAGTGGCCCTCAGTAGTCGAGCAGCTTGCGGGCCGCCGCCAGGACGTCGTCCTTCCCGGGCAGGTAGAACTCCTCGAGGGGCGGGCTGTACGGGACCGGCGTATCCGGTGCCGTGACGCGGACGACGGGCGCCTCGAGGTACTCGAACGCCTTCTCGGCGATCGTCGCCGCCACCTCCCCGCCGAAGCCGCCCGTTCGCGGCGCCTCGTGGAGCACGATCGCCTTGCCGGTCCGGGCGACCGACATCAGCACGGCCTCCTCGTCCAGCGGGACGAGGGTCCGCAGGTCGACGACCTCGACCTCGACCCCGTCGCCGGCCAGGGCTTCCGCGGCCTCGGCGGCCACGTGGACCATGGCAGCCCACGTCACGATCGTCAGGTCCTTGCCGGCGCGGTGCGTGCGGGCCTTCCCCAACGGCACGACGAAGTCCTCCGGCGGAAGTTCCTCCTTGATCCGCCGGTACAGGTACTTGTGCTCCTGGAAGATGACCGGGTCGTCGTCGCGGATGGCAGCCTTGATCAGACCCTTGGCGTCGTACGGCGTCGACGGGCAGACCACCTTCAGACCGGCCGTGTGGGCGAAGTACGACTCGGCCTGCAGCGAGTGGAATGGCCCGCCGTGGACCCCGCCACCCGACGGCCCGCGGACGACGATCGGGATCCCGCGTCCCCAGCGATAGCGGTTCTTGGCGGCCACGTTGGTGAGCTGGTCGAAGGCGCACGAGATGAAGTCGATGAACTGCATCTCGGCCACGGGCCGGAGCCCCATCATGGCGGCGCCGACCGAGGCGCCGACGATGGCCGCCTCCGAGATCGGGGTGTCGATCACACGCTCCTCGCCGAAGCGGTCGAGGAACCCGTCGGTGACCTTGAACGCCCCGCCGTACACGCCGACATCCTCGCCCAGCACGAATACGCGGTCGTCGGACTCCATCTCCTCCCACAGCCCCTGGCGGATGGCCTCGAGGTACGTCGTCGTCCCGCCGCGCTCGGGAGCGTCCATCAGCGCCTGCCCTTCCGGATCTCGACCGCCGCTTCGCCGGAGATGTCCGTCGACAGGAGGCGGATCGTGTACGGGGGGACCGTCATCTCGTCGTCCAGGCCGACCACCAGCGTCTGGCGTAGCGTGTTGCCCGGCGTCGCGGCCACGATGGTGGCCCGGTCGACGTCGACGGCGGCCAGCGACAGCTCGAGGTCGCTGCCGTCGACGATCGCCATCTCGCCGATCCGGATGTCGACGGCGCGCTTCCACCCTTGGCCCGGGAGGCCCTCGACGCCCTCCTTGCTGACGGTCATCGAGCACGCGGCGAGCGTGGCCAGCAGCGCCGAGCGCAGAGCCGCGTCGCGGGCCCGCCCGCGCTTCATTCGACGAACTCGGCGGTGAAGTCGTGGAAGTTGGGGTGCTCGTGGGGCCAGCGCGGCGTCGACCAGACGTCGTCGAGAGCCGTGCGCGGGTCCGGCATGGGAGCCTTCTCGGCCTCGGCCACGGCGGCGTCCAGTCGCTCCTTGAGCCGGGCCTCGATGGCCGCCAGCCCGTCTTCGTCGACGACGCCCTCCGCTACCAGCCACCGGGTGTAGCGATCGACCGGGTCGCGCGCCTCCCACGCCTCCAGCTCCTCGGCCGGGACGTAGCGCTGGTCGTCGTGCTCGGCGTGTCCCTTCCGGCGGTACGTCTTGACCTCGATCAGGGTCGGGCCGCCGCCGGATCGGGCGCGCGCGACGGCCTCCTTGGCGGCGGCGTACGACTGCAGCACGTCGTTGCCGTCGACCTGGGCGCCCGCGCAGCCGTAGCCCGCCGCCCGGTCGACCATGTCGCGGTTACCCATCTGAAGGCTGGTCGGCGTCGAGTACGCGTAGCAGTTGTCCTCGGCCACCAGGATGACCGGCAGGCGCTTGGCGCAGATGAAGTTCCAGCCCTCGTGGGAGGCCCCGGTCGAGAACCCGCCGTCGCCGATGTAGGCGAGGCATACCCGGTTCTCGCCCTTCATGCGTGAGGCCAGGGCGACGCCGCCCATGACGGGGATCATGTCGCCGAGCATCGACACCGGCCCGACGAAGCCCTTCCCCAGGTCCCCGAAGTGGACGTTGAGGTCCTTGCCGTGGGACGGGCCGGTCCCCTTGGCCATGTACTGCTTCAGGATGTCGACCGGCTCGGCCCCTTTGACGAGGATCGAGCCCAGGTTGCGGATCAACGGGCTGAGGAAGTCGCGCGGCTCCAGCGCGTAGGCCGTTCCGACCGACTCGGCCTCCTGGCCCAGCGAGCGGTACACGCCACCGACGACCTTCCCCTGCCGGTACAGGTTGACCAGCCGCTCCTCGAGGCGGCGATTGAGCAGCATGTACCAGTGCAGGTCGAGGAGGCCCTCGGGAGTCAGGTCGAGACCGTCGGGGACGACGATCTCCGGCGAGGCGGCGGGCGGGCTGGGGGCTTCGGTCATGGCTGACATCGGATCCGTCTGCGGTTCGCGGGGAGTCGTCCCGATACTATACGCGACGCCGGGACATGGCGCGATCCCCGCTCGCCGAGCCCTACGGCTTGTCGACGACGAGGGTCGCCGAGTCGGCCCCCGGGTAGCCCTTGAGCCGAACCTCGTAGGGACCGGCCTTCGCCTCGTCGGAGAAGCGGGCCCCGTAGACGGCCTCGATGCGCGCCTGGACCGACTCGCCACCGCGCGGCTCCAACCGGAGGTACGCGTAGCCGACGCGGTTTCCGACGTCTACCGACTCCAGCGTGATCGTCAGGCCGCCGTCGTCGACGCTCGCCGACTGGCCGGTATGGAGATCGACCTCCTCCCGCCAGGCGTCCGACTCGGGCGCGCGGGCGGACTGCCGATTGGGGCATGCCGCCGCCAGCGCGAAGGCGACCGCAGCGACTGCGAACAGCGCGTTTCGCATCGATCTCATCCGATCCCTCGCCTGCGATTTGTGCGGTGATGGAAAACGGCCCCAATGTAGCGCGCGGTGACGAAGGGCGCCGCCGACTGCCCTCAAACGAGGACCGGACGCGCCAGGTTCAACGACGTTCGATGGCCGGTGCGACCTCGATCAGCCGGACGTCGACGCCGGCCGGGGTGCCGTGGTGCCCGTAGACGAAGCTCGTCGGCCCGATTCCCGGGACGAGGTCGACGAAGACGTGCTCGGGGAGCGTGCGCATCGCCAGGCGATGGACCGTCCACTCCCCGTCGGGAACGCCGGCGATCGACCCGGCGTCCAGCGGGCGATCGTCTTCGACCACCCAGCAGTACATGCCGTCCTGGCGAGCGACCTGATCCAGGTCACAGAACCGCCGGCCGGCCGTCAGCGGC
>CAZCZH010000003.1:0-4399 GCA_964502985.1 uncultured Gemmatimonadales bacterium | reverse complement strand
GCTTCGAACAGGAGCTCTCCCGGCGCGAGGAGATCGACCAGCGCGTCCCCGGGGTCGGCCAGCCTGCGGCGTACCTCGGCCGAGCGCTCGGGCGAGACGAGGTACGTCCGACCGGCGACCCGAACCACGACGTAGGTGCCCGGCTGGCGACCTTCCTCGTACCACGCCAGATCGAGCGGCCAGCCGGTCACGACGCCCGCCACCAGGTCGCCGCGCTCCATGCGGTCCACCACGCGCATCGTCCAGCGCACGTCCTTCGACGACGCTCGCTCCGACCCCGGCGGCGTCCAGGAGACCGTCCCGACGTACGTCCAGGCGCGACCGACGTCCAGCGGAATGACGGGCGCCTCCTGGGCGACGGCTGGCGCGGCGGCCAGCATCAGCGCCGCCGCGGCGCGGATCACAGCGGCGGGACCAGGCCGAAGCGCCGCCGCATCTCGCCTCGCGCGACCTCGGGGGCCGACAGGGCCAGGTCGACCAGCCGCTCGGCCTCGAGGCCCACCGGGTTCCGCAGGGCGGGGTGCTCGGCGTTCACGATGTCGCGGATCGCGCTCGCCACCAGGCCCGGCTCGTCGGCGGCCGCCAGCTCGCGCTCGAGCGCCGCGTGGTAGCGTTCGAGGCTCGGGCGGTAGTCCTCGATCTCCCGCTCGGCGGCCAGCGCCGACTGTCCCATGTTCGTGCGCACGAACCCCGGCTCGACGAGCGACACGTGGATTCCGAACGGCGACACCTCGTGGGCCAGGGCCTCGGCCCATCCCTCGAGCGCGAACTTGGCCGCCGAATAGGCTCCGATGAACGGCATTGCCAAAACGCCGGCCAGCGAGCTCACGTTCACGATGCGACCCGCTGACTGCCCACGCATGGTCGGCAGGACGGCCTGCGCCATCCGGACGGCGCCGAAGAAGTCCGTCTCGAACAGGTCCCGCGTCTGGTCGAGGGTCGTGGCCTCGAGGGGACCGCTCAGGACGTAGCCCGCGTTGTTGACCAGGACGTCGAGCCGACCGGCCTCCTCGAGAACGCCCGTCACGCAGGCCTCGACCGACTCGTCGGAGCGGACGTCCAGCGGCAACAGGATCGCGCCTTCGATCGGCTCGACCCGGTCCGGCCTGCGGCTGGTTCCGAACAACGACCCATCCCTCGGAGGCCAGCAGCGCGACGGTCGCGCGCCCGATCCCCGAGGAAGCGCCCGTCACGAGGACGACGCGACTCTCCACCCGGGAACGATAGCCTGGGCCGGCGATCTTTTCTACGGCCCGGCCTCCCAACCCGTCCGTCGGCCTCGGACCGTTGAACGAGCGCCTCGCGGGGGGCGTCATTCGGCGGAGCCTGTTCTCACGCCTTCGAGGAGCCGACCCATGAGAACCCCGTTCGCACGCCGCGCCCGTCTCGTGGCGCTCCTGTCGCTGGTCACGGCGGCGCCGCTGGCCGGCCAGTCCGCGGTGGCCTCGGGCGACACCTTGACCTATCGCCTCGACCTCCGCGACCGCGCGGACGACCGGTTCCACGTGACGCTCGCCGTCGACGGTCTCGGCCCCGAGCAGGCGGTCTACCAGTTCGCCGCCACGGCCCCGGGCACCTACCAGGTGATGGACGTGGGGCGCTTCGTCGAGGGGTTCACGGCCATCGACGCCGAGGGACGGGAGATTCCCGTCGAGCGCGTGTCGACGAACCAGTTCAGGATCGCCCGGCCGGCCGACGTCCGGCGCATCGAGTACGCCGTCGCCGAGACGTGGGACACGCCCGTTGACGAGCACCCGATCTATCCCATGGCGGGAACGTCGATGGAGGCCGATCACGTGCTCGTCAATGGGCAGGACGTGTTCGGCTATCCCACCGGCATGCAGGAATCCCCCATCGAGATCCATCTCACGGTCCCGGAGGGCTGGAAGGTGGGCACCGCGCTCGAGCGGACCGCCGACGGGGCGTACAGGGCCGAGACCTTCGACCAGCTGGTCGACTCGCCGATCCTGACCGGCGGCACGCTGACGGAGGCCCGCACCGAGGTGACCGGCGTGCCGATCGAGATCTTCACCTACTCGGCCGGCGGCGGGATCGCCAGCGCGGACCTGCTGACGGCGATGGAGGACATGCTCGAGGCCGCCGGCGAGTACCTGGGCGCGCTGCCCGTCGACCACTACGTGTTCCTGTACCACTTCGAGGGACAGCCCGCGCCCGGGGCGATCTACGGTGCGTGGGAGCACTCCTACTCGTCCGAGTACGTGTTTCCCGACGTGCCGTTCTCGCCGCAGGTCGGCCAGATCGTGACCGACGTCGCGGCGCACGAGTTCCTGCACGTCGTGACCCCGCTCAACATCCACAGCGAGATCATCGAGACGTTCGACTTCGTCGAGCCGGTCCCCTCGCGACACCTGTGGCTGTACGAGGGAGTGACGGAGTGGGAGGCGCACATGATCCAGCTACGGGCGGGCCTCAAGCCGCTCGACGCGTACCTCGCCGAGACGGCCCAGAAGATCGCCAACGACCGCCGGTTCGACCCCGCGCTGTCACTCGAGCAACTGTCCCTGTCGTCGTACACCGACGAAGGACAGAAGCAGTACCCGAACATCTACGAGCGGGGCGCCGTGGTGGCCGGGCTGCTCGACATCCGGCTGCTCGAGCTGTCGCACGGCGAGAGCGGGCTGCGCGAGCTGATCCTGCGGCTGGCCGACCGCTACGGGAAGAGCCGGCCGTTCCCCGACGCGGGGCTGTATCAGGCGATCGCCGACATGACGGATCCGGCGATCCTCGACTTCTTCCAGCGCTACGTCGAGAGCGCCGAGCCGCTGCCCGTCGCCGAGTACTACGCCAGGCTCGGGATCCGCTTCGTCGACGACCCCGACCAGCCGCGGTTCGAGGTCATGGACGACATCACGCCGGAGCAGGCGGCCCTGCGCGCGGCGGGGATCGCGCGCCGCGCCGACTCGACCTGATCACCGCGGCCGGGCGGCGGGCCCCCGGCTCACGGATCAGCCCCGGCGCCGTCTCTCGGCCACGACCCGCTTGTGCACCTCGTAGTTTTCGAGCCACGGCTTGCGCTCGAAGTACGAGCGGGTGAGCTCCTTGACCTTCGGCGACAGGAGCAGCAACGCGAGCAGGTTGGGCAGGATCACGATCCCCAGGAACACGTCCCCCAGGGCCCAGATCGAGGCCAGCGGGACCACCGCACCGATGAAGTGCATCCCGACGTAGGTCATCTTGTACGGCAGGAGCGCCTTCTTGCCGAACAGGTAGTAGGCGCAGCGGTCGCCGTAGTAGCTCCACGAGATGGCCGTCGACACCGCGAACAGGATCACGCTGATCAGGACGATGAGGTCGCCCCACTGTCCCGGCAGGCCGTGCCGGAAGCCGAGCATGGTGAGCGGGGCACCGGTCTCGACCGCCGGGCCGTAGAGCGTGGTGTGCGTCTCCCCGCCGGCCGACGTCGCCACCCGCGATCGCATGTCGATCGTGCCGGTGAAAGGCTGTGTCTCCGCCTCGTCGACGTATAGCTGGCTGAGCGCGGCCTCGTGCCAGGCGATGAGCGGCGCGCCCGCCGTCACGCCGGCCGGCTCGCCGTTCTCGAACCGCAGCGTGCCGGCCTGCTCCACGTTTCCCTGACGGAACCCGCCCCCCTCCGTCGCCTCGACGAAGCTCACGTCGCCGCTCGACAGCGGGATCGTGGTGGGGTTCGTCTGCTTCCACACTCCGGTCGTGATGATGACCAGCGCGGTCATGGTGCAGATCACGATCGTGTCGATGAACGGCTCGAGCAGCGCCACGACTCCTTCGGAGACCGGCTCGTCGGTCTTGGCGGCGGCGTGGGCGATCGGCGCCGATCCCTGCCCGGCCTCGTTCGAGAACAGCCCCCTTCGCACGCCCCACATCATGGTGACCAGGAAGATCCCGATTCCCCCGCCCGCGACTCCCGCGCTCGGGTTCCAGGCCTCCCTGAAGACCAGGGCCAGGCTGGGGAAGAAGCTGTGGTAGTTGACCAGCAGGATGAACACGGCCCCCGTCACGTAGATCGCCGCCATCACCGGGGCGAGGATGCCGGTGACCTTGCCGATCCGGGTGATCCCGCCGACCACAACGACGAACACGACCGTCGCCGTGATCAGGCCGGTGATCCACACCGGCAGGCCGAATGTCGTCTCCACCGAGTCGGCCACCGTGTTGGCCTGGATGGCGTTGCCCGTCATGAAGGCCGTCGTGCCGAGCATGAACGCGAAGAAGGCGGCCAGCCACTTCCAGTTCCGTCCCAGGCCGCGCTCGATGTAGTACATCGGCCCGCCGGCGACCGTCCCCTCCCACTTGTGCGCGTCGTAGTCAGGCCCCGTCACCGAGCGGTAGTACTGGGCCAGGGTCACCTCGGTGTACTTGGTGGCCATCCCGAGGAACGCCGTGACCCACATCCAGAAGA
>CAZCZH010000002.1:23728-37474 GCA_964502985.1 uncultured Gemmatimonadales bacterium | reverse complement strand
AAAGGCACGCAGTCAGTCGTACCGACCCGAAGGCCGGCCAACCTCCTACCGCTTGTAGGCACACGGTTTCAGGTTCTGTTTCACTCTCCGTCAGGAGTCCTTTTCACCTTTCCCTCACGGTACTGGTTCACTATCGGTCTCGAGCGAGTGTTTAGCCTTACGAGATGGTCCTCGCGAATTCATGCAGGATTTCTCGGGTCCCGCATTACTTGGGAAACCGCTGCGGGAGGGTGAGTCGCTTTCGCCTACGCGACTGTCACGCTCTGTGGGTCACCTTTCCAGGGTGATTCGGCTAACGATCACCTTTGTGACTCCCGGAGGCCGCTGCAACGACCTCGTCGCGGTCCCCGCGACCCCGCTGTGGCAACGCTTGCAGGCTTGCACCACAACGGTTTGGGCTGTTCCGCTTTCGCTCGCCGCTACTCACGGAATCGTGGTTACTTTCTCTTCCTCCAGGTACTGAGATGTTTCAATTCCCTGGGTTGGCTTCCGCCGGCCTATGGATTCAGCCGACGGATCTCGCGCGATGAGGCGCGAGGGGTTTCCCCATTCGGACATCCCCGGATCATCGGTTGTTTGCACCTTCCCGGGGCTTATCGCAGCTTGCCACGTCCTTCGTCGCCTGCTCGAGCCAAGGCATTCACCGTGCGCCCTTAGTAGCTTGACCAGATTCCTCTCGAGAGAAGAATCGGCTCGGTGCCTACTAGGACAGACACTTCAATTGTCAAAGAGCGGAGTCCCGTTCCCGTTTTCGGGGGGACCGTCAAAATACACGCGCCCGTTTCCTCTGTCAACGACGGTTGTCGCCGAATTCGCGCGTTCCCGTGACCGGTGCGCGCGGGGAAACGAAGGCGCCGGAAGCCGACCGGCCGCACCCGGCCGTCAAGTCCCGAAGAACTCGGCGATCAGTCGGGCCAGCTCCTGGGGACGCGAGATTTGGGGCTCCCACCGGGCGCCCTCCAGGCGTCGTACCTGGACCCGCGGGAAGGCGGCCCGGATGCGCGACTCCCCGCCTGGCTCGGTGACCATCGACGAGCGCACCAGAAGGACCGGGACGTCCGCCGGCGGCTTTCGCTCCGGGTGCTCGTCGGCGCTCAGCCAGGCGCCCAGGCTGTCGACAAGCGGACCGGCGGGCTGTCGGCGAAGCATGAGATCGTAATACGCGGGGAGCCAGCGGTTGACGTCCACGGTCTGCGTCCCGAACCACCGCTGGACCAGGACGCTGGCGTATTCGCCGAGGGTCGGCCGGCCCACTTTTATCCACGCGTCGAGGAGCTGGAACCAGCTGCTCCGGCCCGCCTCGGACCATGCCAGGACGGGGTTCACCAGGACGACCCCCGCCACGTCGTCGGGATGCTCCGAGGCGAAGGCCTCGGCCACCGTGGCGCCCAGCCCGATTCCGACCAGCCGCACGCGCTCGATGCGCAGGCCGGCGATCAGCCGTTCGAGGTCGCCGCGATGCGCGGCGAGCGAATAGTCGCGGTCGGCGGCCGGCTCCGAGCGTCCCTGGCCCCGCAGGTCGTAGCGCACGAGCCGGAAGTCGTCGCGCAGCCCGGGCAGGAGGAGAAACCAGCTGCCCGTGTCGTGCGCCCAGTCGGGCACCAGCACGACAGGCGGGCCGTCGCCGTCGGCCTCGTAGAACAGGTGGGGCGCCTGGGCCGTCGCGATTCGCGGCGTCACGCCGGCGACCAAACCGGCCAGGATCGCCGCCGCCGCGAGGCGCTGGAGCGGGCTCTTCGTCATGGCGGGGAATCTCGCCCGGGTCCCCGCGGAGGCAACCCGCCGCGAATGGACCTCAGGCGAAGCGCGGCGCGCCGCCGTCGGGCGGTTGGCTGGGGCGCGGCCCCTGCGGGCCGGGGGCCGGCTCGGGGTCCGGATCCGGTCGGTCGCTCTCGTCCGGCTCCGGACCTTCTTCCCGCTCCGGGACCTCCGCGTCCGGGGGCCCGGTTTCCGGCGTCGCTGACTCCTGTGGAAGATCCCTGTGCGGCAAGATCGACCTCCGCCGACCATTATGGCTCTCCCCTCGGACATCCACTGTTCGGCATCGAACACCGTGCCTGTCCGGCAGGCTACAGACGGATCCGGCATACCCCGCTACGATGAGGCTGTCCGAACTGGACCCACCATTGACAGCGGGCGGGTCGCTCACCGGCGATCCGCCCGTCCCGCCTTCGACAGGAGGAGGCGTTGACGACGATTCTCGGTGCGATTCTCACTGCGCTGCTGTTCGCCGCCTTCGGTCTGCTGCCGTTCTGGCCTTGGAGCCGGCGCTGGGGGATCGTTCCCAGCGCGGTCTGCGCCGGAACGCTGCTGGGCCTCGTCCTCCTGCTCCAGACCGGCCTCTTGATCTGAACCTTCACGGCGCGGAGTCCTCGGGAGTCCGAGCCGCCGGGTGGGTCGCCAGCGCCTCGGCGTGGGCCGCCCGCGAGCCCTCTCCCCACACCACGAACCGGATCCGACGGACCGATTCGAGCCGCGGCGCGACGCGACACACCTCGTCCACGGCGACCGGCGCGGCCTCGTCCAGGGGATAGCCGAAGGCGCCCGTCGACAAGGCCGGGAACGCGATCGACTCGAGGCCCTCGGCGTCGGCCAGCTCGAGCGCCCGCCGGTAGCAGTGGCGCAACAGCTCCTCGGCCGGCTCGTCCACACCGTACACCGGACCGAGGCAGTGGACGACGCGCGCGTTCGGCAGGCCGTGGCCGCCGGTGATCACCGCCTCTCCCGGCTCGATCGGCGCCAGCAAGCGGCACTCGCGGTCCAGGCCGGGACCCGCCGCGCGGTGGATCGCTCCGGCCACGCCGCCCCCCGGCCGGAGCTCGGCATTGGCCGCGTTGACGACGGCGTCGAACCCCACCTGCCGGGCGACGTCGCCCCGCACGACCTCGATCCGGACGGCGCCGACGACGGCCTCCATCCAGCGCCGGCTAGCGCGGGCCGCCCGCGGCGGGCCCGAGTGCCCGGCTCCCGTCGCCCTGGTACACGTAGCGGAACGTGGGGCAGCCGGAGACAGCGCCCGGGCAGTAGTAGCCGAGCACCTCGAGTTTGGCGTAGCGCCCGTCGGCCGTGCGGACGGCGTAGATCCGCGGTCGCGGCGTCAGCAGGTGACTGGTCAGGCTGTAGCGGTACCAGCGGTGCAAGGCGGGGTTCAGCGTGTCGTGTCCGGTCTCCGTCGCCCGGTAGCCCCCGGCCGGGGCGACCCGCAGCCCGTCGAAGTCGACCCCCTCGAGGGCGCGCGCGCCGCCGTCGCCGGCCATGCCGGGACCGCCGTTGACGATGATCTCGTGGCGCCGGAAGGCGAGGTCCCATTCGCGGGGCCCGGGGTCCGTCACGAGCGACCCCCGCGAGAAGTCGAACCAGCGCCACGCCGAGTCGTCGCGCGCGTCGACCGTCAGCGTGTCGGGGCCAACGCGCCGGGCTCCGACCTCCGCGGGTCGTGGCGGCGTGGGGACGAACGTCGGCGGGTCGGGACGGTGGAGGGTCGAGGCGACGAGGCCCACGACGACGAGTGACAGGGCTCCCACGAGGAAGAGCGCGACGCGCGACGGTCGGGAGGCGGGCGGGCGGCGCATGCCGCAAGGTTAACGGGCCGCGCGCGCCTCGGCCCCGGTACGCGGTATCCTTCCCGGCATGGACCCGCGCCACCGCGCCGACGTGCTGCGCTACCTCGACCCGCGCGCCGACTCCGGCCGCGCGGTGCGCCGCGTCGAGCGCTGGCGCCGGCGCGGGCTGGGGTGGGGCGAGATCGCGCGCCGCGCCGAGGGCCTCGCCGCGCGACTCGCGGGCCTCGGGGTGCAGGCCGGCGACCGCGTGGGACTCGTCGTGCGCGACGGGCCGCTGTGGATCGTGGCGTTCTTCGGCGCGCTGCGCGCGGGGGGCGTCGCCGTGCCGCTCGATCCGGGGCTCGACGCGGGGGAGCTGGCCGCGCTGGGCGGGGGGCTGGACCTGGCGGCGTGGTGCCTCGACGCCGAGGGCCCCAGGCTCGAGCTGGCGCCGGCGGTCGAGGTCGGCTGGCGCGAGCAGGGCCCCGGGGCCGCGGGACCCGCGCCGCCGTGGCCCACGGACGACCCCGCGCGGATCGCCCAGATCGTCCTGACGTCGGGGACGACCGGCGCGCCGGGCGGCGTGGCCGTGTCCCACGCCAACCTGCTCGCCGTCCTGGACGCCCTGGCCGGAGAGATCGGGCGCCACCGGTGGGCGCTCCGTGTGGCGCCGCGGCTGGGCATCGGCGCGGCCCTGCCCCTGTCCCACCTGTACGGCCAACTGATGGGCGTCTTCGTGCCGTGGCACCTGGGAGCCCGCGCCTCCCTCGTCGAGACGATGCCGGCCCCCGAGCTGGCCCGCGCCCTCCGCGAGGAACGGGTGTGGGTCCTGGCCACCGTCCCGCGGACCCTGGCTCTCCTCGGCGACTGGCTCGCGGAGCGTGGGCGGGAGCGGTGGGGCGCGGCTGGCTTCGAGCGCCGCGTGGCGCGGGCGCTCGAGCTCCCGTGGTGGCGCCGGCGGGGCCCGCTCCGCGCCGTCCGGGGCGAGCTCGGCGTCCGCCTGGTGGCCGTCGTATCGGGCGGCGGCGCGCTCGATCCGGCCGTCGAGCGGGTGTGGCGCGCGCTGGGTCTGGTCGTCGTCCAGGGCTACGGCCTGACCGAGACGGCCCCCCTGGTCACTCTGGGCGATCCGTTCGACGCCCGGCCGGGGTCTCTCGGCCGGCCGCTGCCGGGGGTCGAGCTGCAGGTCGCCGGGGACGGCGAGATCCTCGTCCGGGGTCCGAACGTCGCCGCGGCGGCGCGGGTCGACGCGGAGGGCTGGCTCCACACGGGCGACGTGGGGCGGCTCGACGCGGACGGGCGGCTGCGGTTCCTCGGCCGAAAGGGCGAGCGGATCGTCACCCCGGCCGGCGTCAACGTCGACCCGGGCCCGATCGAAGCTCGCCTCGAGGCCCAGCCGGCCGTCGCCGGGGCGGTCGTCGTGGAGCGGCCGTGGGGCGCCCGCGGCGCGCTGTGCGCCGTCGTCCTGCCGCAACCGGGCGGCGCCGTGGAGACGGCCGTCCGAGCGGTCAACGCGGCGCTCCCGGACGCGGCGCGGATCCGCGCGTGGCGCGCCTGGCCCGAGGTCGACTTTCCGCGCACGCGGACCGGCAAACCGCGCCGCGCGGCGATCGCCGCGTGGCTCGCGGGGCGGCCCGCGGAGGAGGCCGAGGGCTGCGCGGATCCCCAGGCGTACGCGGCGGAGGGCGAGTCGGAGGCGGCGCGCGGCGCGTTCGGCGTCCTGGCGCGCGAGGCGGCCACCGTGGCGGGCCTCGAGCCGGACCGGCTGACGCCGGGCACGCGCCTCGACGACGTGCTCGGATCGCTCGAGCGGGTCGAGCTGGCGACGCGGCTCGAGACGCGCGCCGGCCTGGTCCCGGTCGAGACCCTGTTCACCGGCGCGGCGACGCTCGGCGAGCTGGCCGGCGGGCTCTCCGCCGGGGGAGCCGCGGACACGAAGTCGGCGCCGCGCTCCGCGCCGGACGCCATTCCGCTCCACGCGGCGCGCTTCCGGGCCCCTGTCGGCGTGGCGCGCGAAATCCTCCGCGAGGGCGCCCTGCGACCCGCCTGGCGGTCCCTGCTCCGCCGGGACGTCGCCGGCCTCGAGAACCTGGCGGCCGTCGAGCCGCCCGTCCTGTTCGCCGCCAACCACGTCAGCGTCCTCGATCCCGGCGCGGTCCTGTTCGCCCTGCCGTGGCGGCTCCGCCGGCGCCTCGCCCCGACGGCCATGTGGGAGCACTTCGCGCGCGGGAGGGCGCGCCGCGCCGAGTATCTCGCAGCGGCCTGGGGGCTCGACCTGATCCCACTCGTCCAGCGCGGGGACTGGCGTCCGACCCTGCGGATCGCCGGCGCCGTCGCCGACCGCGGCGGCTGCCCGCTCGTGTTCCCCGAGGGCGAGCGCTCGGCGGACGGGACGCTGCTCGCGTTCAGGCCCGGGATCGCCGTCATGGCGCGGGACCTCCACCTGCCCGTCGTGCCGTGCGCGATCGTGGGGCTGTCGGCGGTCCTGCCGCGCGACGCGCGTTGGCCGCGCGGTACGTGGCGCGGGCGAGCTCCCCTGGCGGTGCGCTTCGGCGCTCCGCTCCCCGCCCCTCGGCCGGGCGAGGACGTCGACGCGTTCGTCGCCGAGCTGAAGCGCCGGGTCGCGACGCTGCGGACGGACGCGGAGACGGCCCTTCCGTGAGCGCCGCGCGGTGGCCCACCGGCACCGCCCCGCTCATATTCATTCCATGCGCAAGACGCCCATCGCGGCCGTGGCGGCGATCCTGCTCGCCGCGGGATGCCAGGACCGGGGGCCTTCGGGGATCCCCTCCGGCGTGCCCGACGTCGGGGGTCGCTGGGACTACGAGGTCCACGACCTGACCGGCGGCGGCGTGACGTGCGAGTCGGCGACGGGAGTCGGAGCCGGGACCGTGCTCGTCCTCACCCAGACCTCGGGCGACAATCAGTTCGACGGACGCTTCTCGGGCGACGTCCAGAACCTCGACCTGACGTGCACCCGCGCCGGCCGCACGGTGACTCTCCACCCGGCCGACACCGAGCTCCTCAACGGCACGATCCTGGACGGGGACGTGACGTTCGATTTCTCCGATCCGGACTTCCTGCACATCGGATCTGTCGACGACGGCTCGATGGACGGGACGATCTCGACACGCATCGACTTCACCGAGTCCGGCCTGATCGACGAGACGATCGACCTCGTCGGGTCGTGGTCCGCGACGAAGCGCTGAGCCCGGCAGGACTCCCGCACCCGTCTAGTACTCCAGCACCCCCCACTGGGCGATCATCTTCCACTCGCCGGCCTCGGGTCCGTCGCGAAGCCGCGTGTAGACCTTGCACGTACGGCCCTTCCAGTGGAAGTCGTGGCCGTCCGCGTCGCGCCACAGGGTGTCGATGTCGACGACGGCGAACGCGCCGTCCTCCTCCGCCGAGACCTCGACGCGCCGCGTCCGGCGCCGATTGTGGACCAGCTCGTGGGTGTCGAACAGCTCCTGCCAGCCACGGCCCCACCGCTCGCGGTCGTAGCGCCCCCACACCAGCACCCAGCCCATCGGATCGTGGGTCCGCGTGTCGGGTGGCCAGGGCCACACCATGTCGCGATGGAAGACGGACAGCAGGAGCTCGACGTCCCGCTCGTCCCAGGCGCGCGTCTCGCGATCGACCAGCTCGATCACCTCGGCCACCGGGTCGCGGCTCGTCACGTCTCCCCCTCCAGCTCCTCCAACGTGCGCGGCCAGTCCTCGCGCAACAGGCGGCTGAGCGCACGGTCGGCGAGGATCCGGCCTCCGGTCTGGCAGCCCGGACAGTAGTTCGTCTCGCGGTCCGCGTACACGATACGCTGGATCGGCGCGCGGCACACCGGGCACGCCTCGCCGTACCGTCCGTGGACCGCCATCCGCGGATGGAACGCCGTGACCTTCTCCGGGAAGCCGTCCCCCGTCTCGGCGATCCGCCGCGCGGTCCACTCGTCGAGGACCTCGCGAGCGGCGCGCCATAGCCGCTGGACCTCGCCCCGCTCCAGGTTCGCGTTCGCCTGGAGCGGCGACAATCCCGCGCGATGCAGGATCTCGTCGGCGAACGCCCCGCCGATTCCGCTGAAGACGCGCGGGTCGGTAAGGACGCGCTTCAGCGTGTGGCGCTCGGCGAGGAGCGCGTCGCGGAACGACTCAAGGGACGCCGTCCCGACCTCGATCCCGCCCGGGTCGAGGGCAGCCAGCCCGTCCTCGCCGCGCACCAGGTGGAGTCGCGCCCGGCGCTTCGTCCCGGCCTCGACGAGGAGTAGCGACCCGGTCGAGAAGTCGAACGCGGCCAGGCCATGCTTCCGGGGGATCGTCCACGGAGTGTCGCCCCATTTCAGCCGCCCGGCGATCATCAGGTGGAGGGCGAGGAAGAGGTCCGGCTCGAGCGCGAGGACGATCCGCTTGCCGAGCCGGGAGAGCCCCGTGACGACCCGCCCGCGGGCCGCCTCGAGCGGCGGGTCCCACGTCCTGAGGAGGGCCACCGAGCGCACGCGGACCTCCTCCAGCGTCGCGCCGACGACGCGCGGCTCGAGGGCGTGGAGGTAGGCGGCGATCTCGGGGAGCTCGGGCACGGCGGCAATATTGATCGACCTCTGCCATCGCGGCTATGATAGGGGCACGTCCCGAGACACAAGACGTTCGCTCGTTCCGGAGGTCCGCATGATGCTGACCGTGGCCGCGCTGGCCCTGACCCTGTCCGCTCCGCTCGCTCCGCCCGACAGCGTTCCGCTGTACGACGACCTCGGCGACCACCACCGCGTGATCTCGACGTCCGTGCCGATGGCCCAGGCGTACTTCGACCAGGGCCTCCGACTGCAGTACGCGTTCAACCACGCCGAGGCGATCCGCTCGTACCGGGCGGCCCTCGAGCGCGATCCGAAGTGCGCCGCGTGCTGGTGGGGGATCGCCCTCGCCCTCGGCCCGAACATCAACGCACCGATGGACTCGACGTCCGGCGCGGAGGCGCTGCGGGCGATCGGCGAGGCGAAGGCCCTCGAGGCCGACGCGTCGCCCGTCGAGCGCGCCTTGATCGATGCTCTGGCCGAGCGCTACGGGGGCCCCACAGCCGTTCGCGTCCGGCTCGACTCGGCGTACGCGCGGGCCATGGCCGGCGTGGCGGCCGACCACCCCGACGACCCCGACGTCCTGACCCTGTACGCGGCGTCGCTGATGAACCTGAGCCCGTGGAACTACTGGACCGGCGAGTACGGCAGCCGCAAGCCGCGTCCCGACACGCCGACGATCCTGGCCAACCTCGAGCACGCGTTGTCGATCGACGCCGATCACCCGGGCGCGTGTCACTACTACATCCACGCCGTGGAAGCGGGCGCTCCCGAGAAAGCGGTGGCGTGCGCCGACCGGCTGGCCGCGCTGATGCCAGGCGCCGGACACATCGTCCACATGCCGGGCCACGTCTACATCCGGGTCGGGCGCTACGCCGACGCCGTCCGCGCCAACGAGCACGCCGTCCATACGGACGAGAGCTACATCCACGATCAGCGACCGGAGGGCATCTATCCCTCGGGCTACTATCCGCACAACTACCACTTCCTGACATTCGCCGCGACGATGGCCGGGATGAGCGCGGAGGCGGTGGAGGGAGCGCGCAAGGTGTCCGTCAAGGTGCCGCTCGACATCGCCAAGGAAGTGTACTGGGTGCAGAGCGCGATCGTGATGCCGCAGCTCACGATGGTCACGTTCGGCCGGTGGGACGACGCGCTGGCCGAGCCCATGCCCCGCGCGGACCTGGTCAACGCGACCGTGATGGCGCACTACGCGCGTGGCGTCGCCCTCGCCGCGACCGGCCGGGCGGACGAAGCGCGGGCCGAGCTGGCCGCCGTCCAGGCCATCGAGCGGGATCCGTCGAAGCGTGTCCCGTCGGCCGAGGTCGTGCCGGCGATCGCGTTGCACGCGCTGGAGGGCGAGATCGCGCTCCGGACGGGCGACCCGGCGGGGGCGGTCGAGCACTTCGAGATCGCCACCGCCCACGAGGACTCGCTCCAGTACGACGAGCCGCCGCTGTGGTTCTATCCGCTGCGGCATTCGCTGGGACGGGCGCTGTTGGAGGCCGGCCGCCCGGCGGAGGCCGAGGCCGCCTATCGCCAGGACCTGCTCAAGTTCCCGGCCAACGGCTGGTCGCTGTTCGGTCTCACCCAGGCCCTCGAGGCGCAGGGCAAGGCCGACGAGGCGGCGGCCGCGCGCGCCGAGTTCGACAAGGCGTGGAAGGACGCCGACGTCACGCTGACGGCGTCGCGGTTCTGAGCTCCGAAAGCTCGCGCGAGACGCTCTCCACCTCCGATCTCGCCCGCCTCGCGTCGCGCGACGTCGAGGACGTCCGGCGATACGTCGACATGGGGCTGATTGGAGCCGACGAGGACGCCGCGTTCGAGCGTGGCGACGTGACCCGCGTGCGGCTTCTGGCCTCGCTCGAGCGGGCCGGCGTCGACCTCGACGACCTGGCCGCCGAGGTCCGGAACGGGCGGCTCTCGCTGAGATTCGCCGGCCAGGTCATGGCCGATCCCGTCGGGCTGACCGACGCGAGCCACGGCGCGGCCCTCGAGCGGGTCGGGCTGGACCCCGAGTTCGCGCGCCGGCTCCAGCTCGCCCTGGGCCTCCCCGCGATTGCGGCCGGCGAGCCGGTCCGCGAGGACGACCTCGAGCTGTACGGGCTCGTCGCGACGGCGCTCGGGTCAGGGCTGTCCGACGACGCGCTCCTGCGGGTCATGCGCGTGTTCGGGATCGCCGTCCGCCAGATCGTCGAGGTCCAGCGGGAGCTGTTCCGCGAGAACGTCGAGGAGCGGCTGCTGGAGAGCGGGATGGAGTACCCGGAGATGCTCGAGGCCTCCGCCGCGACGCGGCTCGGGCTCCAGCGGATCGGCTATCGGACGATCTTCCTGCTGTTGCGCCGGTTCCTCGAGCAGGCCGTGTTCGAGAACCTCGTCGCGAGATTCGAGGAGACGCTCGACGCGCACCACGTGCGCCGCTCCGGCGAGCCGATCCGGACGATCGCGTTCGCCGACCTGACCGGCTATACGCGGATGACCGAGGAGGCGGGCGACACGCACGCGGCGGAGCACGGCGCGCGCCTCGTCGAGATCGCCGTCGCGCTGTGCGCCGGCTCGGGGGGACGGCTGGTCAAGACGCTCGGGGACGGCGTCATGCTGCGCTTCCACGAGGCGGGGCAGGCCGTGGCGGCGTGCCTCGGGCTCGTCGAGGAGGCGCGCGCAGCGGGCCTGCCGCCGGCCCGCGTCGGGATCGCGACCGGCCCCGTCGTCCAGCGCGACGGCGACTACTTCGGCCGCACCGTCAACCTCGCGGCGCGGCTGGTCGACGCGGCCGAGCCGGGACGGGTCGTCGCGTCGGAATCGGTCGTCGCGGCGGCTCCCGAACGCGTCTTCGAGCCGCTCGGCGTGCGCGAGCTCCAGGGAGTGCGGGACCCGGTGCCCGTCTACGGCGCCACGCGCGAGACCTGACTCCTCGAGCCCTGTCTTCTCAGACCGGAATCCGGTCGAGGACCTTGCGGGCGAGTCGAATCACCGGTGGAGGGATACGCTCCTGCAGGCTCACCGGTACGAGCCGCCTGAGCCGCGACGTCAGCGACGCGCGGGCCGTGGCGTGGAACTCGAGGACCAGGTACCGGGCGACCGACTGACCCGCGTTGCGCAGCCCGTGCGGCTCCCCCGCCGCGTAGAACACGACGTCGTGCGGCTCGCAGCGGGCGTCCAGCGTCTCGACGCTCCCCTCGAGGACGACGATCGCCACGTCGTAGGGATCGACGTGCGGCGCATAACCTCCGCCGGGAGCCACCTCCGAGCGGTGGCAGTGGAGGAGCTGGAGGTGATCCGTCGGCCCCTCGACGACACGGCGGATCGTCCGCCGGCCGTCCTCGTCGCGGGCGCTCCCGGGCCCGCCGGCGCCGGGCTCGAACACGGCCGTCCGCAGCGTCCCCGCCGGGGAGCGCGCGCCGGGCTTGCCGTTCCGCCACTTGAACATGCAGTAGGTGATCGGACGCTCCGTGGCGTTGTGGATCGTGTGGCGCTGCCAGGCCGGGTAGTAGGCGAACGCGCCCGCCCGGGCGGTCTCGGCCCGGCGTTGGCCCTCGTCGTCGACGATCACGAGCTGCGCCTCCCCGTCCAGCACGATCAGGATCTCCTCCTCGATGTGGCGGTGCGGCTCGTGCGGGATCTTCCCCGGCTCGAGGACCGACGCGTGGCAGCCCAGGTGCTCCAGGCACGGGGTCGGCCCGGCGGCGATGGGATGGCGCGTCCAGCCTCCCGGATCGCCGTCCGCGAGCGGCAACCGCAACGCGCGGCTCCAGCTCGTCGTCGGCGGGGGCGGAGGGACGATCCGGTTCACGCTCTCGTCGCCCCGGCCGCGCACGACCACGCACGGCGGCCACTCGTCCAGGGTACGGAACGGCGGCTCGAGACAGTCGAGATCCGGGATCCGCACCGCCCGCGCCGGGATCGCGTACTGGAGCAGCAGCGCGGAGCGCACGGACTGGCCGGAGTTGCTCGTCCCGTGCCACAGGCGCCCGTCGAAGACGATCGCGTCGCCGACGCCGACGTCGAGCCGGATCCGCTCGCTCGACGGATCCTGTTCCCGGGCCCACGCCTCGACGGCCGCGCCGGTCGTCGCTTCGCGAGGCGTCCCGGCCGCCCGAGCGCTCCCCTGCAGAGTGGATCCCAGGCGATGCGATCGCGAGATCACCTCGAAGGTCGAGCGACGATCCACGTTCTCGAGCCCGATCCACACCGAGGCGCAGCCCGGCGCGTCGGCGCTCGTCTCGATGTCCGTGTGCCACGGATGGACCCGGCCCGGTCCCTGGCGGATCAGCTTGGCCCCCCAGAGCAGGATGTCGGGGCCGAGGATCTCCTCGAGGATCGCGACGATCTCGGGAAGGCAGCCGATCGCGTACCAGGCGCGCGAGGCGGCCGCGTTGCCCTTGCTCCAGACGGGTGGCGGCGGGGTCGACCCGAGCAGCGCCAGGACGGCCGCGCACTCTTCCCGCGAGAGGAGCGACAGGGGCCCGAGGAAGCCCCGCTCCTCGAACGTCGCTCGCCGGTCGGAGCCCGGGCGATCCGTCATCCGGCGCGCCTCGCGGCCGCCGGGGCCGCATCGCCTCGTTCGAGGCGCTCGCCCCACGCGTAGCATCCGACTCCGACCACCAGGAGCCCGAACAGCCGCGACGCGTCCAGCGGGTCGAGCCGCTCGCGCCGCACGGTCTCCCGATAGACGGCCCAGCGCTGACGCCAGGACAGGGGCCGAGCCGCCACGACTCGCCGGTACCGACGATAGCTGGCCCCGTACAGCCGGCACTTCCGGAAGTATCCCCACGCCGTGCTGACCTCAAGATGATGCACGAGGGCAGCCGGATGGTACACGACGGCGGCCGTGCCGAAGCGCTCCACGACGCGCTGGACCAGGATCACGTCGCCGCCGCGCGGGTCGGGATCGAACGGCCCCGCGGCGGCCCAGGCGGCCCGAGTCACGGCCATGTTGTTGGTGTGGCCGTAGTACAGCGAGTGGTCCTCCTGTCCCAGCGTCCACAGCTCCTTCGTGTGGTCGTAGGCGCTGAGGAGCCGGATCGGACGGCCCGTGCCGGCATGGCGATCGCGTCCCGTCACGACCTCGATCCCCGGCTCCCGGATTCGGGCGAGCAGCTCGGACAGCCAGGTCGGCTCCGCGCGGCAATCCGGATCGGTGAACACGAGCACGTCCCCGGCCGCCTCCTCGGCTCCCCGATTCCGCGCCGCGTAGGCCCCCTGCCTCGGCTCCTCGAGCCAGCGCAGGCGAGGATGCCCCGGCAGTCGCTCCCGCGCTCCGTCGGTCGAGTTGTTGTCCACCAGCAGCACCTCGTAGTCGTCGACTTCCTCCTGATCGAGCCAGCCGGGCAGCGTGCGCTCCAGGTAGCGACCCGCGTTGTACACGGGGATGATGATCGAGGCTCTCATGTATCCGGGATCCCGTCGCGATGACGAACGTTCGTGCCGTGGACGTCGTGCCAAAAGATACGCCGGACGCTGGACTTCGTCTCGCGCCGGTCCGAAACGTCATCCCATGTCGCACGCGAGCCGGGCGGGGAACTCATCGGTTGAGTTCGGCAAAAACGCCGAAGGGGAGACGCTCCAAGGAGTTCCTGGGCATCGCGACGTCGGCACGACCACCGCTGGAACGGCGAAGCTCGCCGCGGTATATCCAGACCA
>CAZCZH010000002.1:0-23718 GCA_964502985.1 uncultured Gemmatimonadales bacterium | reverse complement strand
GCGGGTGGGCTGGTTAGCGAGCCTGCGGAGGGCGAGAGCGTTGCCGAGACAAGAACTCGTGGCAAACGAGAACGTTACAGTGCTGGCGAAGGAACGAGTCGTCCGCATCGCGTTTCAGGACGGGCAATCATCGTACCTGATCCCGCTTGGATACGTATGGCTGAACGGGGCGATGTACGGGGTGACGGAAGCTGGCCGCAAGACCCGACTGGCGGAAGTCAATCCGATGGTCGCATTTCAGGTGGATACGTCGCTCCACACTGGCACGTGGGAGTGGGAGAGCGTTACGGGCACCGGACGCTTCGAAATGGCCGGGGCCGAGGAGAGAACTCAAGCGTTAGCTTCGCTCCAGCGCGTGATTGCCGAGGCGCCGGACTGGTGGCGTCATGAGCAGACGCCGCGTATGGCGGCAGGCATGTTGCTCGTGTGGAAACTCATACCCATTAGGATCTCGGGTTGTCGCTATGCACCGCCAAGCGACGTTGCCGAATGAATCGCCGCCCAAGCGGGAACCGGGCAAGGCAGTAAGTGACTCTCACATTGGGTCTCGTATCAATCACACGAGAGCGGAAAGTGATGTTTGATCACGTCAAGTTCGGGGTCAGTGACTATGCGGGAGGCAGAACCTTCTTCCTGAAGGCACTCGCGCCATTGGGCGTCGAAGCTGGTTCCGAGGGTGAGCCATCTTACGGTATCGAGCTGTGCGGCAGGAACAATGTTTCGCTGTGCTTAAACCAAGCCACAGAGAAGCCTGCACCACTCCACATTGCGTTCGCTGCGGAGACACGTCAGCAAGTCGACGCCTTTTATCGCGCTGCACTGGAGGCTGGCGGTAAAGACAATGGTGCACCCGGCCTCCGCCCGCACTACCACGCCAACTACTACGCAGCCTTCGTCATCGGTCCAGATGGACATAATCTTGAAGCGGTGTGCCAAGGCGAGGCCTGACAATTCATTCAAGCAGAAGCCGCTTTGCGGCTCGGCTTAATTCCGCGTTAGAAGGACCGAAGGTCAAGCCGTGAAGCACTAATTCCTATTGGGCGGCTCGTCCACAGCTATCGTCAAGGAGCGGGGCATGACGTGGCTTCGGTGGGCAATACCCTCATCCTCGTAGTCTTCTTTTGGACGCTCAACGAGTTCCTCCGGAGCCGAATGGAAGCAAGCAGCCAGCGGTGTCCTCGCCCTTCTGATCTTCGCCTTGGTGGCGATGGCATTTGTCGCATCCGGTTGGAAGGTAGGCATCGGACCGGTTGTCGGAGCCTTTGCTCATGCGAATCGCTTGCGTCCTGCCGCTCCTGTCGTCGCGAGACGTCTCATCGCGCTCTCTCTCGTGCAACTTGTTGCTGAAGCGTTAGTTACAGTGGTGGAGGCAACCGGGATCGAACCGGTGACCTTCGGCTTGCAAAGCCGACGCTCTCCCAGCTGAGCTATGCCCCCACCGCGGGGATGTCACTGCAAAGATACCCCTTCGGCGAGGACCGTGGAAATCCACACCAGGGTGCGGGTTTATCCGGACGGCCGCGACCGGCCTCCTCCCCGCGGATCGCCCTCGGGCTCCGGGTTATCCATGGGATGACGCCCTACCCGAAGGAGGCCGACATGTCGCAGCGCTCACCGTTCGAAGCCGCATCGGCGACGATTTCCACCATCCGCGCGTCGCGCGTGGAGCTCTGGAGCAGCCGGCTGTGGACCGACGACCGGCCGGGCTGGGGGAAGCGCTATCGCAAGCTGCGCGAGAGCGGCTTCTCCGTCGTCGACGCCGAGGCCCTCGCGTGGCGGGACTGGGAAGCTCGACACAAGGAAACGGGCTGCTAGACCTGGGGGGGCGGGCCGCACGCTCGCGGTCCGCAGCCGAGCTTCGCCGAGTTCGGCGAAAACACCGAAGCGGCCTGATCAGGGCCGCCACGCGTTGTTGCCCGGTTCGACGTCGGGCAGGCGCTCGTCGGGATCCAGAGTGACCGACGTCAGCGGCTTCGTCGTCTCGAGCTGGATCGTCCACGTGTCGCCCTGCATCCAGATCCCGACGGGGAGCGTGACGTCGATCGTGCGCCCGCCCTGCTCGACGGCCCGCACGTGGACCGGCATCGCCATCCGGCGGCGGTTCTCGAGCGTCACGCGGGCGCCCCTGGCGGGGTCGCCGTCGACGTACTCGACGCCGGCCACGGCCTGGTCGAGGGCCCACGTCTCCTCGAACCACTCCTTCCAGAACCACCCCAGGTCCTCGCCCGCGACGTCGTCCATCGTGGCGTAGAAGTCCTCCGGCCGCGGGTGGCGGTACGCCCAGCGCCGGACGTAGGCCCGGAACGCGGGATCGAACCGCTCAGGGCCGAGCACGTCCTCGCGCAGGATGACGAGGCCGAGCGCCGGCTTGTAGTACGACACCGGATGGCGATAGTGCTCGGAGATCGCGTCAGCCGGGGTCTCGATCGGCGGCGCGGCGGGATCCTGGAACAGCGGCACGATCTCGCGCGCCGGGTTGCCGCCCTCGGGCGCGTACTCGCCGTCCCGCTTGGGGGCGTACTCTCCGCCGTGGAACTCGTCGGACGCGTAGATGTCGATGAACGTGTTGAACCCCTCGTCCATCCAGGCGTGACGCCGCTCGTCGGAGCCGACGATCATCGGGAACCAGTCGTGGCCGATCTCGTGCGCCGTAACGCTCCACAGGTCGGCCCCCCTGGCCTGCCAGTGGCAGAACACGATCCCCGGGTATTCCATGCCGCCCTCGGGACCGGCCACGTTGACCGCCACGGGCCACGGATACTCGAACCACTGGCGCGAGAAGATCTCGAGGCTCGCCTTGACGTACTCGGTCGAG
Organism: uncultured Gemmatimonadales bacterium; assembly: GCA_964502985.1. Classification (GTDB taxonomy): domain Bacteria; phylum Gemmatimonadota; class Gemmatimonadetes; order JACCXV01; family JAHWKZ01; genus CAZCZH01. The sequence continues at coordinate 20,903 of CAZCZH010000002.1, read as the reverse complement.
CGGCTCCAGGCGTCCTTCCCCGCGCTCTCGACGGGGTATACGGACATCGCGAGAGCCTTCTTCCCGCTCGGCAGATCGGCTCTCGCCGCGTCCCACACGAACGCCCGCGAGGCGGCCCACGACACGTCGCGCGTGTCGTGCATGACGAAGTGCCAGGTCTTGCGCCCGCTCGACGGGGCCGCGGCGGCCGCCGCCCGGACCTCGTCCGAGCCGCGGATCACCACTGTAGTGTCGCTGTTCCGCGCGAGGTCCAGGCGCCGGCGCTCCTCGGCGCTCAGGACCTCGGCCGGGTTGACCAGCTCCCCCGAGCCGACGACGACCAGGTCGGCGGGAACGTCCAGCATGTAGTCGAAGTCGCCGTAGTCCAGGTAGAACTCCCCCGAGCCGACGTACGGCAGCGTGTTCCAGCCGCGCACGTCGTCGTACACGGCCATCCGCGGGTACCACTGGGCGAGCTCGTAGATCGTCCCGTTCTGGCTCTCCATGCGGCCCATCCGGACCGGGTTCTCCTCGGGCACGGTGAACGAGTAGTCGATCTGGAGCACCACCGTGCCGCCGCGCGGCGGGAGCGGCTTCGGCAGAGCGACCTTCATGCGCGTGTCCTCGACGTCCGTCTCGGCGTCGGCGGCCGCGGCGCCGGCGCCCACGCGGACCGCGGACAGGACGAAGCCGTCGGTGACCTCGGGGAGTGGCGCGCCGGGCGGCGAGAGGGCCCGCGCGCGGGAGTCGGCGCGGAACAGGTTCTGGTCCAGCTGGAGCCACACGAAGCGCAGCGTGTCGGGGCTCTCGTTGGTGTACGTGATCCGCTCGTGGCCCGAGACGACGTGACGCTCGGTGTCGAGCCGGGCCTCGATCCGGTAGTCGGCGCGGTTCTGCCAGTAGGCGTGGCCCGGGGCGCCGCTCGGGGCGCGGGTCTCGGTGCCCGGGGCCGACCGGAACGTCGGGTCGAACACGGCCCGCGGGTCGTACGTCGAGCGGACCGGCGTGTCGCCAGCCCGGGCCTGGGCGCGAGCCGCCACCGGGACGGCGGCCAGAAGGATCGCGATCGCGGCGGCCGTCCGGCCGGCCCTCGTCCACGCGTACGTCACGTTCGTGCGCTCCTTGTAGAGGTCTTCATGGGTTCCGGGGATCGCCGGACAGATTCGGCGCTCGGCCGCCGCACCGCCAGTCGATCGAAGTCGAAGAACACGACGAACAGCGCGACGTGCGTCAGGAAGGCGACGTACATCGCGACGTAGCTGACGACGTGAAACGCGGTCGCCGCGGTCAGGATGGGCACCCGCGTCCACGGCACGAACACGGCCAGGACGAAGACCAGCTCGAGGACGATCGTGGCGATCGACAGCGCGACGCACAGATCGTGGCGCTGCGCCAGCCACAGGCCCAGCGGGCAGTCCCACACGAGAGCCGAGTTCAGCAGGTGCTGCTGGAGCGTCGTGCCGTTCACCCAGTCGAGCCCGCTGTACGCCAGCTTCGCGACGGCGTTCGAGAAGTAGGTCCAGGCGAGGAGGATCTGGGTCAGACGGAGCGGCCAGACGGCCGTGTCGATCGTTCCTGGAGCGCCCGCGTCACCATGCCCGAGGCGCGCGTCGAGGGACAATCGCCGGCCCGACGGCGACAGGGCGAGGAACGCGAGGAAGAACGCGACCACGATCTCCGTGTGGTGCGCCTCGCCGTAGGAGTAGCGGTGCGCGACGAGGATCCACGTGCCGAGCGCGAACAGCGCGGCCGAGAAACGGGTCCGCCAGCCAACGAGGGTCGCCAGCCCCGCGCCGATCGTCAGGAAGTACGTGACGCGGAGGAAGGCGACGAGGGAATCGCCCTTCAGGATCGCCGCCACGGGCCACAGGAACCACTGCGGCTCGGTCATCCGTCCCGCGTGTCGGACGAGGGCCAGGTGCTCGGCGAGCGACGGCTCGAAGAATGGCATGAACACCACGAGCTGGGCCGCGACGACGACGATCCGGCTGACGGCCAGCGAAAGCCCGGAGCTCTCGAGGAACCACCACCGTCGCCAGGCGTCGCGGGCCGCCTCGAAGGTCACGGCGCGACGGCTCGCGTCTCGAGCCCGTCGTCCGTGATCCGGAACTCGACGCGCTCGACCTCGATGCCGGCGACCGGCTCGCCCCAGCGCCGCTCCAGGTCGCGCCCCAGCTCGCGCGCGGCCGCGGAATCGCCGGCCGCGATCGGCTTGACGAACCAGCGCAGGAAGGCGAACCGCTCCTGACCAGCGTCGCGGGAGGTGATCGGGCGCAGCGCGCCCTGGCCGAGGCGCGCCATCAGCCGGACCCGGGTCGCCTGCACGGGGGCATGGGTGGCGTGGCGGTACATGCCCCACGACAGGAACGGCCACAGCGTCTCCGAGGAGAGCGTCCACTCGCGCACCACGGGGACGGCCTGCAGGGCGAGGACCACGACGACGAGCCACGAGATCCGGCGCTGGGCGCGGGTCACGAACGGCCCTCCGGCGATCGCTCGGCCGCCAGCGCGCGCAGCGCCGCGCGCGCCGCGTGCCAGCCGCACATCCCGTGGACGCCCGCGCCGGGCGGCGTCGAGGCCGAGCACAGGAACGCGGCGTCCCACGGCGTCCCGGGGCGCAGCGGGATCCGGTACGGAGCGAGGACGCGGGGCCGGGCGAACGTCTGACCCAGGTCCTGGACGCCGCCGCCGATCGAGCCGTCGACGCAATTGGGCTCGATCTGCGCCAGGCCCCCCGGGGCGTGGACGGCGCGCGCCAGGATCCGCTCGCCGAAGCCGGGGGCGAAGCGCTCGACCTGAGCCTCGATGCGCCCGACCGCGTCTCCCGTCCAGCCCGGAGGGACGTGGGCGTAGGCCCATGCCGTGTGGCGCCCCGGGGGGGCGCGCGTCGGATCGAAGCCCGCCGGCTGGACGAGAAGGACGAACGGCCGCTCGGGCAAGTGGCCGGCCCACACGTCGCGCTCGGCGCCGGCGATCTCCTCGAGCGTACCGCCGAGGTGCAGGGTCCCGGCGCGCGCGCATTCCGGGGCCGCCCACGGGACGGGGCCGTCCAGCGCCCAGTCGACCTTGAACGCGGACGGGCCGTAGCGCCAGCCAGCCAGGCGCCGTCGATAGCGCGGCGGCAGGACCGGGCCGGCGATCGTCAGCACGTCGCGCGGGGCGACGTCCAGGAGCACCGCCCGGCAGGGTGGGACGTCGGCCGGGCGCTGGACGCGCCTTCCCAGGACGAGCTCGCCGCCCAGCGCCTCGAGTCGGGACACGAGCGCGTCGGCGATGGCCGACGAGCCGCCCCGCGCGAACGGCCAGCCGACGGCGTGTCCGGCGACCGCCAGCACGATCCCCGCCCCGGCTCCCAGAGCGCGGTCGAACGGCAGCATCCCGTGGGCCGCGATGCCGGCCCACAGGGCCCGCGCGCGAGGCCCGCGGAAGCGCCGCGCCAGCCCGCGCCCCGAGCGCAGCGCGAGGAGCCCCGCGCGCGCCGTCATGAGGGGCGCCGACGGCCAGCGGGCCAGCGGCCCGAGGAGGTCTTCGAACAGGGCCCGCCACTCGTCGACCAGCGGCCCGAACGTGTCCCCCCACGCCGCTCCGTCCACGCCGAGTCCGTCCGCCGTCCTGTCCACGTCGCGCTCGAGGAGCGCGGCCTCGCCTCCGTCCAGCGGGTGGGCGCAGGGGGCCTCCGGGTGAACCCAGGCGAGCCCCTCCGCCTCGAGGCCGAGATCGCGGAGGAACGGCGAGCCGGCGGCCAACGGAAAGGCCGTCGAGCAGATGTCGTGGACGAAGCCCGGCAGGGTGAGCTCCGCCGAGCGCGTTCCCCCACCCGGGCGATCGGCCGCCTCGAGGACGCGCACCGTGCGGCCCTCACGGGCCAGCGCGACGGCCGCGGCGAGCCCATTGGGTCCCGACCCGACGACGACGGCGTCGAGTCGGTCCGGGCTCACCGACCGGAGTCGGGTGCGGTCCACACCTGGTTCGAGCGATCGATGTCGGGATACAGCGCCTCGGGGTCGATCTCGACCCGCACGACGGCCGGCCGTGCGGGGACCTCGACCACGTGCCGCCGGGCGCCGTCCAGCCACGCGTCGACCGGCACTTCCAGCCGCTGGACGCTGCCGTCTGCGCGGGTCACGGCCAGGGCGACGGGCATCGGCGCGAGGCCCCGATCCTCCACCGTGATCCTGGTCGAGTCGCCGGCGGTAGCCACGTCCGCCACGGCCTGGTCCAGCGACCACGGCCGGTAGAACCACGTCGACCAGAACCACCCCAGGTCGCGCCCGGCGACGTCGTCGACCGTGTTGAAGAAGTCGTAGGGGTAGGGATGCCCGTCGATCCAGCGCCGCCCGTACTCGCGCAGCGCTCGGTGGAACGTCTCCTCCCCGATCATGCCGCGCAGCGCGGCCAGGATCTGCGCCGTCTTGTCGTAGTACATGATGAAGTACAGCTCCGGCGGGTACAGGTCGCCGGGCCACATCAAAGTCTCGTCGATTCCCGCGCGGGCCGCGCGCAGATACAGCTCGCGCTGGCCGGGCTCGGAGTCGTTCGGCCGGCCGCCCTCGCGCGGCTCGCCGTACAGCGCGCGCATACCCTGCGCCACGTCGAACTGCGTGAACCCCTCGTCCATCCACGGATAGCGCGTCTCGTTCGAGCCGACCTGCATCGGGAACCACATGTGCCCCGTCTCGTGCATCAGGTCCCCGGCCAGCGACAGCGTGTCGGCCCACGGCTGCATGACGGTCAGCATCGGATACTCCATCCCGCCGCTGTCGAGGACCCCCTCCAGCGAGGTCATCGTCGGGTACGGGTAGGGCCACAGCCAGTCCGACATGCGCTCGACGGCGTCACGGGTGAAGCGCGCCCCGCCGGCGGCCCACGCCGATGCCGGCGGGTGGAGCCGGAAGAAGCTGTACACGTCGACCGTGTCGGGGGGCGTTCCGACGAGGGCCCGCGTCGCGTCCCACGCGTATCCGTCGCTCGCGCCCCACGCGAAGTCGCGGACGTCACGCGCGGTGAAGTGCCACGTCGTCGTCGGCCCGCCCGGCGCGAACGTGGCGTCGACGGGATCGCCCGGGCTCCGCACGCGAATCACCGTGGCGCCGCGCCGGGCCTCGGCCAGGCGCTCGCGGGCGCTCGTCGACAGGACCTCGGACGCGTTCGCCAGGCGACCCGTCGCGCCGACGACCCAGCCACGCGGGACGGTGATCCGCACGTCGTAATCGGCGGGATCCATGTAGAACTCGGCCTGCAGCTGGTACGGATCCGCGACCCACCCCTCGACGTCGTCGTACACGGCGAGCTGCGGATACCAGTAGCCGGCCAGGTAGACGTCGCCCTCGCGCCCCTCGCGGCCATCGGCCGGCGATCGCGGCGGCTCGTACGACCAGGCCAGCTCGAGCTCCACGCTGTCGCCCCGCGCCAGCGGCGTGGTGAGCCCGATCCACAGGACCGTGTCGTCGACCAGGTAGCTCCCCGACGGGGGCCCGCGGCGACCCTCCTGGTCGGTGATCGGGATCGCCTCGGCGCGGGTCACCGGCTCGATCACGCGTCCGCCGACGACGACTCGCTCCAGCGCGACGCCCGGCGTGACCGGGGCCGGCGTTCGCCGCGGGCTGCCGGCGGCGAACGCATTCTGCCTCAGATGCAGCGCGAGTCGTCGCAGCGTGTCCGGCGACGCATTGGCGTACGTCACGCGCTCGCGCCCCGAAATGCGATGGGCGGCGGGGTCCAGCCAGGCGTCGATCGAATATCGCGCGCGCTGCATCCAGTACGCGGGGCCGGGGCGGCCCGTGCGGGTCCGCGTGCCACTCTCCACGGCGCGGGTGAAGCCCGGGATCTCGTACACGGGGCCGGGCAGCGGGCGGCGACCGGGCTCCACCGCGGGCAAGTCGGACGCCAGGGCGGGCATGGGGCGCGTCTGCGCGCCGAGCGGTGCGATGCCGAGCGCGAGAAGCGCGGCGACGACGAACGCGGTACGTGTCGGGCGACGCATCGCGCTCAACCTAGCGTCCCGCTAGGTAAAGCCAAGTCACCCGCCCGTTCGCTAACTTCGGGGCCATGTCGGTCAGGATGGAGCGGATCGTGGTCGGAGCGACGGCCGGAGCCCTGGCCGCGATTCTCGCGGCCACGCTGTCGTGGTCCGACGCGTTCCGCACGCTGGAGGCGCGGACCGCGGATCTGCGACTGCGCGTCGAGCGGTCGCTGTCGCCGGCGGCGCCGGATTCCTCGATCGTCATCGTCGACATCGACAACCGCTCGCTCCAGCTGTACCGCCGCGACTTCGGCCGCTGGCCGTGGCCCAGGAACGCGCACGGCGCGATCCTGCAGTTCATCGGCCTGGGAACGCCACGCGCGATCGGCTACGACGTCCTGTTCAGCGAGCCCGACCTGACGCGGCCGGCGGCGGACTCGTCGTTCGTCGCCGCCGCGGCGGAGAGCGGCCCGGTGGTCCAGGCGGTCGTGTTCGAGGACCGCGGAGCGGACCCCGAGCTGGCGGCCCAGTTCGAGCGCATGTTCCTCGGCCGGTCGAGCGAGATCGGCGCTCTGGAGCGCTTCGCGCTTCCCCTGCCCGACTCGCTTCCGCCCGGAATGCGGGTCGCGGCGCCGGACTTCGCCACGCTCGATCTGCCGCTGCCCGGGCTTCTCGCCACGGCGGCCGGCGTCGGGGCCATCAACCGTCAGCCGGATCCGGACGGCGTCGCGCGGCGCGAGTACCTGCTGGCGCGCTTCCGCGGCGCGGTCTACCCCTCGATGTCGCTGGCCCTGGCCCTCGGCGGACGGCGCGGCTACGGGGACCTGACCGTGCGCGACGGCGCTCTCGTCCTGCGCGGCCGTGCCCTGCCGCTCGAGGCTGGCCGGCTGCGGCCGCACTGGCGCGGCAGCTTCGAGCAGGGGCCGTACCCCAGGATCCCGGCGTGGCGCGTGCTCAACGCCTACGCGGCGATCGCCGCGGGGAGCGAACCCGACCTCGATCCGCGGATCTTCTCCGGGCGAACGGTCCTCGTCGGGTCGAGCGCGACCGGGGTGGGCGACGTCCTGGCCGGCCCGTTCAGCCCGACCGAGCCGGGCGTGTTCCTGCACGCGACTCTCCTCGACACGCTGCGCAAAGGGGATTTCCTGCGCGCCCTCGGTTCGCCGTGGCGGATCGCTCTGATCGCGGTCCTGGCCCTCGTCACGGGCCTCCTCGTGGCGCGCGCGCGGTCGGTCGCAGGCGGCGCGCTCGCCGTGACCGTGGTCGTGATCGGCTATGCGGCCGTCGTCCTGGCGGCATTCCTGGCCGGCGGCTGGATCGTTCGCTCGGCGGCCCCGACATTCGCCGCGGTCGTGGCCTACGGCGCCGCCTCGGCCGGCTCGTACCTGACCGAGGGACGCCACCACCGCGAGATCAATCGCGCGTTCGGAAAGTTCATCCCGCCCGACGTCGTCGAGGCCATCGCCAGCGAGCGCGACGGCCTCCACCGGAAGGTCTCCCGGCGCGACCTGACGGTTCTGTTCAGCGACGTCCGCGACTTCACGTCGCTCAGCGAGAAGCGCGATCCCGAGGCCGTCCTCGACCAGCTCAACGAGTACCTGTCGGCCATGGTCGCCGTCCTGTTCCGGCATGGCGGGACACTCGACAAGTACCTCGGCGACGGGCTGATGGCGTTCTTCGGCGCACCGGTGCCTGACGAGCGCCACGCCGAGCACGCCTGCCGCGCGGCGCTCGCCATGCTCGAGCGGCTGAGCGAGCTGAACGCGGACTGGGAGACGCGCGGCCTGCCGCGATTGGCGATCGGCATCGGGATCCACAGCGGCGAGGCGGTGGTCGGGTTCGTCGGCGACCCGGAACGGCGCATGGACTACACGGCGATCGGGGACACGGTCAACCTGGCCAGCCGGCTGGAGTCGCTCAACAAGGAGAAGGGCACCTCGCTCCTGCTGTCGCGCGACACTGCCGGCCGGTTGGGGCACGGCTTCGACCTGGTCCCGCTGGGCGAGTCGCGGGTCAAGGGCAAGGAGCGGCCCGTCGAGGTCCTGACGATCGGGAAATCCTGAGCGCGGTTCATGTGGTGGCTGGGACGCTCTGGCCCACGATCGGCGGGCGCCGGCCGGTCGCTACGACGAGCCGATCGAGCCGCGGATCGCCGTGACGAGGTTCGTTCGCACGTCGCGCGCGGTCTCGCGCGCAAAGAGCAGGACGAAGGCGAAATACACGAAGGCTCCGGCGGGGACGATGGCGGCCACACGGGGCCAGTCCCCGAGTCCCGCAGGGAGCTGGGCGTCGAGCGCGAAGATCGCCACGAGCATCAGGAGCGATCCAGCGGCCGGCGTGGCGAAGCATGCCAGGTATCCCCCCCACGTCACTGGCAACAGGCGCAGGGTGGCCCACAGCTGGAGGGGCAGAATGGCCACCATCGCCATCGCGTAGGCCCATCCCACGGCCGTGATGCCGAATGGCAGGGCGAAAGCCATCGCGCCCAGGCTGACGACCGCGATCACGACCTCCAGCACGACCCGCCAGCGCGTCTCCCCGAGGGCGGTGATCGCCGTCAGATTGAGGCCGGTCACGTTGATCGCGATGCCCGCCACCGAGAACGCCTGGACGATGCCTACGCTCGTCTCCCAGCGTTCGCCGAACACCACCCGCACGAGCGGCCCGGCGATGACCACCAGGCCCAGATACACGGGCCAGGTGAGAAGCGCCTCCATGCGGGCCACCTGGTAGATGGCCTTGGCCAGTCGCGTCGGTTCCCGCTGAAGCCGGGAGAAGGTCGACCAGGCGACCGTCCCGATGCTCCCCTGGACGATGGTCGCCAGGCCGGACGTGGCCTGACGCGCCATGCTGTAGTAGCCGAGGTCGGTCGCCCCGAGCACTCCACCGATGAGCAAGTGGTCGGCCCGCCCGCGGAAGAAGGTCAGCAGGTGAACGCCGAGGATGGTGACCCCGAACGAGAACAGGTCGCCGTAGCGCTCGAGCGAGAATCGCAGCCGCGGACGCCATTCGCTGGACGTCCACAGCAGGACGGCCCCGACGGACTGGGTCACCAGCAGGAACGCCACCAGGCTCCACACTCCCGCCCCGGCGAATGCCAGGGAGATGGCCACGGCGCCGCCGACCAGCAGTCCGCCCAGCGTTCGCACGGCCAGCTCCTTGAAGCGCAGGTGGCGCCTCAGGATCGCCATCTGGACGGAGCTCAGGGCGGTCGTCAGAAACTCGGGCGACAGCGCCCGGATGACGGGTCGGATGGCGGGCTCGCCGAGCCAGTCCGCGACGCTCCCCGCCAGGGCGAACGTCGCGCTCCCGAGCACGATGGCGAAGGCGATGTTGCCCCAGAACGCGCTGTCGAGATGCTCGTCGTCCAGCCGGTCGCGCTGGACGATCGCCGCGGCCAGGCCCTGATTCATGAACAGCTGTATGAAGTCGATCGCCGCTCCGGCCAGAGCGACGAGCCCGAACGCGCTCGGGAGCAACAGCCGGGCCAGGATGAGGAATACCAGCAGTCGCAGCGCCATCTGGCCGGTCTGCGCCACCCCGGACCAGAACGTCCCGCGCAACGCCGTCAGGCGCAGCGCCTCGGCGTCGGATCCCTTCACTCCGTCCGGTAGCGGTACACGCCGAGCCGATAGCCGATGGAACCGCCGCTGTGACCTCTATCGACCATGGGGCGAACAGTAGCGCACGGGGGCCCCGCGTGCGAACCGGGTAGCGGCGTTTCAGACCGTTTCTGTTCCTTTTCTGGAATCCACGCTACGCCCGTGGTAGGTTGCGTGGAAGACATTGCGACCGTCGCGTCGGGGTTCGGCGCGGGGTCCCGTTCCCTGAAACGGCCTATGGACAATCCTTTCGTCGAGCAGCTCCTCTCCGGGTCCGGCCCGCTCTACCTGGCGCTGGGCGCGCTGACCCTGGCCGCGCTCGTCGTGCGCGCGTTCAGCTCCGACGAGCACACCCGCCGCCGGGCGCTGTTCGTCGTCGGGCTCTTGCTCCTGTTCGCCCTGCTGCAGATCACCCTTGGACAGATCCCGGAGCGCACGAGCGGGTTCGTCACCACACCAGCGGGCCAGCGGGTGCCCGGACTCGTGCCGAACCCGATCTACGAGCTGGTCGGCGTCGCGGCTCTGATCGTGGGGCTGCTGGCACTCCTGCTGGCCGGGATGCTCCTGTTCATCGACATATTCCTCGTCCGGCAGCTGCATTTCGAGGTGCCGAACATCCTGCGCGACGTGACCGCGTCGGCGCTGTTCTTCGTGGGCGTGCTGCTCATCCTGTACTATCGCACCGATCTCGATCTGAGCGGCTTGTTCACGACATCGGCGGTCCTGTCGATCGTCATCGGTCTCGCGCTCCAGGACACGCTCGGTAATCTGTTCAGCGGCCTGGCTCTCCAGACCGAGCGCTCGTTCAACGTCGGGGACTGGGTGCGATTCGGCGAGCGCGAGGGCGTCGTCACGGACATCTCGTGGCGCGCGACGAAGCTGCGCACACGGTCCAACGACCTGGTCATCATCCCGAACTCCGTCATCAGCAAGGACACGCTGATAAACTACAGTGTCCCGACGCGGGTCCACGCCGTGTACGGCCGGGTCGGCGTCCATTACCGGCACCCGCCGGCCGACGTCATCGCCGCCCTCGAGGAGGCCGCCGATCAGACCGAGGGCGTGCTGAAGCGGCCCCGCGCCGATGTCCGCACCGTCGAGTTCGGCGACTTCGCCATCACGTATCTGATCAAGTACTGGATCCGGGACTACGCCGACCTGGAGGACATCAGCAACTACTTCATGACCCGCGTGTGGTACTCGTTCAGCCGACGCGGGATCGAGATCCCGTTCCCGATCCGCAACGTCTACATGCGCCAGGTCACGCCCGAGACGATCGCCGCCGAGGAGGCCGCCGACGACGAGCGGATCTACCAGCATCTCCGCGGAGCCGATATCTTCGAGGCGTTGACCGAGACGGAGGCGCGCTCGCTCGCCGCGCGCGCCAGGCGCGAGCAATACTTCGTCGGCGAGACCGTCCTCCAGCAGGGCGATCCCGGGGATTCGCTGTACATCATCGACGCTGGGAGAGTAGAGGTGGTCGTGAGCCACGACGGACGCAGCGAGAAGATCGCCGAGCTCGGGCCGACGGCCTTCATCGGCGAGATGGCGCTCATGACGGGTGCCGAAAGGACGGCCACCGTGCGCGCCGTCCAGCCGACGCACTTCTTCGTCGTCGATCGCGAGGCCTTCCGCCAGACGCTCCAGAGCAACCCCCGACTCGCCGACGAGATCTCGGGGATCCTGGCCCAGCGGCAGCGCGAACTGGAAGAGACGCACGCCGCGCTGGATCGCGCCGCGGCCGCGACGGAGGAGGAAGAGAAGCGCCAGATCCTGAGCCGCATCTGGGACTTCTTCGGCTTCCGCGGCTCGGCGGAGGAGATCTCGTGAGGCGCCGGTCCGGTCTCCTGGTCGTGCTGGGATTTTTGTGCGTTGCTCCGGCGCGCGGCCAGGAACTGGGCGCCGTGCTCGAGACGCGCCGCGAGGCCCTGCCGAAGGGCAAGCACGCGTTCCAGGAGACGTGGCTCCTGCCGGCCGAGGGCGCGTCCGCCGCGAGCGCCGACGCGACCGTCTTCTCGGCCCGCGTCACGGTCTATCAGGACGCCCCCCGGGAGAGGCTCGAGATCTACCCCGTCGAGCACGGCGAGCTGGGCGACCCGCTGATCGTCGTCTCGGACGGCAAGGCGTATCAGCTCGTGACGAAGGTCGGCGCCACGCCCCTCGCCTCCAGCGCGCGGGCCGGCGACCGTCTGGTCGGACTCGTCCTCGCCGGGCCGCCCGGCCAGGCTCCCGAGTACCGCGTCCTCGCCGCACCCGATGGTGGGGTCGCGGCGGTCGTCCTGCGTCACGCGCAGAAACCGGACTTCGATGGCTCGAGGGCGTTCGCCCTGCGACTGCCGCAAGTCGGCGGTGGAACGCTGAAGAGCGGCCTGTCGGAGTTCAGTGCGGCCAACAACTCCCAGGTGACGGCCTCCGCGGGAGCACGCGGCGTCGACCAGATCCAGACCGCCAACGGCAACGTGTCGGTGGATCCGGATCCCGCTGCCGTCCAGTGGATGGACGGCCTGGCCGTGAACCCCGTCTCGCTCGAGGCGTTCAAGCGCGACGGACGGCTGACGCCCTACGACGCCCTGCCGGCGGAGTCCGCCGAATGACGGGCCGTCGCTCCGTCGCCATCCTGGCGCTCGCGCTCGGGCTGATGCCGATCCCGGCGCGGGCGCAGCTGCTCGACAAGGTCCTCGGCAAGGCCGAGAAGGCGAAGCAGGTCGCCGAGAAGGTGGGCGGCGCCGTGGTGCCCATCTCGACCGAGCAGGAGGTCGAGCTGGGGCGCGGCATCGCGGCGACCGTGGCCGGCTACTACGGGGTCGATCGCGACTCGACCCTGACCGCGTACGTCAACCTGGTCGGCACGACGGTGGCCGGGATCGATCCGCGGCCCGACATCGCGTATCGCTTCGCCGTCCTGGCGACCGACGACGTCAACGCCTTCGCCGCGCCGGGCGGCTACGTGTTCGTGACCCGCGGAGCGCTCGCCCTGATGGACGACGAGGCCATGCTGGCGGGGGTCCTGGCCCACGAGGTGGGGCACGTCGACCACAAGGACGTGATCCACGAGATCCAGAGCCGGGCGCGCACGTCGCTGGGGATCCAGGAGGCCGCGGACCGCGTCGACATCACCGGCGAGGAGTACCTGCAGAAGGCGATCGAGTCGGGCGCATCGGCGCTGTTCATGGGCCTGTCGCGAGAGGCCGAGATCGCTGCCGACACGAGCGGCGTGCGGGTCGCCTCGGCGGCGGGCTACGATCCGTCCGGACTGCGACGCTTCGTCGAGCGGTTGCGACACGCCGACGGCGAGCACATCTCGCTGTTCAAGAAGACGCACCCCGATGTCGACGACCGGCTGAAGGCGATCGACTCGTCCATCGCGCGTTTGCCGGCTGACGGCCGCGGCGACGTCGTGGAGGCCGATCGCTTCCACGCCGAGGTCGCGGCCCGCAGCGCCGGGACCTCGCCCCCCGGGGGAGGCTAGTCCCGCTCCTCCCTGCCCGAATCAGGGCACGTAACGGATCTCGGCGTGCGTCACCCGGTCGCCCTCCTGCAGTGCGTCGACCACTCCCAGCCCGTCGACGACCCAGCCGAACGCCGTGTAGCGCCCGTCGAGATGCGGCTGCGGACTGTGGGTCACGAAGTACTGCGAGCCCTCCGTGTCCTTCCCCGCGCTGGCCATGCCGATCGTTCCGCGCTCGAACGGGATGCGGGTCAGCTCGCTGCGGATGGCGAAGCCGGGGCCGCCGTAGCCGTCGGCCCGCGAAACGTCGCCGCCCTGGACGACGAAATTCGGAGCGACGCGGTGGAACGGGACTCCGGCGAGCTTGCCGGCTTCGGCCAGCCGGGCCAGGGTCTGGACGGTCAGCGGGGCCTGCTCCGGGTCCAGCCGGAACACGATCCGGCCGCGATCCGTGTCGAGGAGCAGGAGGCCCCGCGCTCCGACGTCGCGGACCCGCGCCCAGTCGATGGCTGGGGCCGGGGGCTCGGGGACTTCCGGCGGAGCGACGGGCTGGCCCGTCAGACGGGTCAGGGCCTCGGCCGCCGCCTGGCGCAGGACGCGGCGCGGATCGCGGAGCGCCTCCTCGAGCAACGGTCGGGCGGTGGAATCGCCCGCCGCGCCGAGCGCTTTCAGGATCTCGATCATCGGCTCGACGTCGACCGGCGCCTCCATTCCGCGATACGCCGATTGAAGCGCGTCGACCGAGCCGAGCGGCCGGAACAGCGAGTCGCCGAGCGCCGGGGCAGCGGCCGCCGCGGTCGCCAGGTCGCTGCGTCCCAGCGCCGCGGCGAAGGCCGCGTAGTAGCGCCTGGCGGGCGGATCCGGGCCGCGGGCCGCGCGCGCCCAGCGGGCTCCCAGGGCCTCGACGGCGGCCGCCGCCACGCGCGCGTCCTCGGCGTCGGACTGGTCGATCAGGACCTTCAAGCCGGCTTCGTCGTCACCGGCGCCGAGGGCCGCGAGCAGCGCGGCCCGCTCGGCCGGCCGCGGCTCGGACCGCGCGTCGAGCCAGACCAGCTTCATCAGGACCTGTTGCGCGGCGCCGGACTTCACGACGGCCGGCGCCAGGGCCGCGGCCACCTGCCACCGCTCACGGGGGACGAGGAACCAGTCGTTGATCGCGGCGGCGACCGCGGGAGGCAGCGAATCGGCGGCCGAGAGTGCGCCCGCCGCCGCCACGGCGACGTGGACCGACGGGTCGCCGAGGGCCCGCACGAGAGCCTGCCCGACGGCCGGCGCCGCGGGGGCGCGGCCGCCGAGGGCCCGCGCCGCGTTGACTCGCACGCGCCAGTCGGTGCCCCGTTCCAGCCAGGCCATCAGCCGGGCGTCGTCCCGCGGGTCGGACAGCCGGCCCAGGGCCGTCACGAGGAGAAGCGCCGGGTTGGCCTGGACCGGCGCCACCGTCGCCTCGGGATGTCCCTGCAGGAGCGGAGCCCCTGCGTCGAGCAGCGCGCGCAGCGTGTCGGCGGCCGGAGTCCAGTCGGCCGGCTCCTTCGCGCGGCCGAAGTAGTACGCCGCGTCCTCGCGGACGGGCGGAGCCGTGGCCGGGTCGCCGAGGATCGCCACCAGGCGCGAGACCGCCGCGGGCGCGCCGACCCCGCGCAGTCCGTAGCGCCCGATCGCCAGGGCCAGCGCGCCGAGCTCGTCCGCCGGCACTCGCGTCGCGGCGACCCGCTCGAGCGACGCCTCGTCGCCGACCTTCCCCAGGGCCTCCAGGATCCGGTCCCGCGCCACGGGATTCGTCTCCGATTCGAGCGCCGTCAGGAGCGCCTTGGAGGCGCTGGAATCTGCCGTCTGGCCGAGCGCGAAGGCGGCGTCGGCCCGGACTCCGGCCGCCGGATCGGCCAGGGCACGCAGGAGCGCCGGCACGGCGGCCGGCTCCTGGACCGAGGCCAGAGCGAACGCGGCCCGCGCGCGGACCACCGAATCGTTCGCCCCCAGCGCATCGACGAGGGGCGCCGTCTCGCGGGCCTCCTGCGCCTCTACGAGCGCCTGCAGGTCGGGCCGGTCGAGCAGGTGGTCCGGCGGGCGGTCGGTCGGCGGCGCGGGCTCGATCCAGGCCGTCGCCCGTCGATGCCCGGGGCCCGTCTGAGCCGCACCGGAGACGGCGGAACCCAGCACGAGGAATCCGGCGGCGAGGATCGGGAGGGCCTTCACGGCGCCACACGATACCAGACGTCAGCGGTATCGGTCCAGAAAGGGGATCAGATGGCCGGGGTCGAGCGGCCCGTGCCAGGCGACATGCTCGAGAGTCGAGCCGGCGGGCCGGTGATCAGCGCGGCCAGGGTCCGCGGATCGACGTTGCCCCCCGACAGGATGACGCCCACGCGGCGCGCGTCGTCCGGCAGGAGACGCTCGAGCGCGGCGGCCGCGGCGAGCGCCCCGGTCGGCTCGACGACGAGCTTCATGCGGCTCAAGATCAGCTGCATGGCGCGGACGAGCGCCTCGTCGGGGACACGCACGACGCTCGCCCCGCGGGCCACGAGAATCGGAAGCGTGAGGGCACCGGGGGACGTCGTCCGCGCCCCGTCGGCGATCGTCTCGGGCGGCTCGATCGTCACACGGCGACCCGACTCCAGAGAACGGGCGACGTCGTCCCCGGCCGCCGGCTCGGCACCGAGCGCGCGCGCCCGGGGCGCAGCGCCGGACAGCGCCGTAGCCGTCCCCGCCAACAGACCCGCCCCGCCCACGGGGGCGACCACGACGTCCAGGTCGGGGGCGTCCTCGAGGAGCTCCAGCGCCGCCGTGCCCTGGCCTGCGATGATGTACGGATCGTCGAATGGCGGGACGAGGACGCGCCCCTCGCGCTCGGCGATTTCGCGCGCCATCGCTTCGCGATCCTCCATCTGGCGATCGTACTCGACGATCGTCGCGCCGTAACCCCGCGTCGCCTCGACCTTGGACCGGGGAGCGTCCGTCGGCATGCAGATCTTCGCGTCCACGTCGAGCTCGGCCGCCGCCAGCGCCACGGCCTGCGCGTGGTTGCCCGACGAGTATGCCACGACCCCACGCCGGCGCTCCTCGGCCGACATCGCGCGCAATCGGTTGGTCGCGCCGCGGATCTTGAACGCGCCCATGCGCTGCAGGTTCTCGCACTTGAAGAACAGCTCGCGCCCGGCGATCCGGTCGAGCAGGCGGGACGTCAGGACCGGCGTGCGGTGGACCCGGCCGGCGATCCGCTCGCGCGCGGCGAGGACGTCGTCGAAGCCGATCGCCAGTTCCTGTGGGACCACTATTCGGGAGCGGCCCCGCCCTCGACCTCCGCCACGCGGCGCTTGACCGCGAGCACGCTGTCCGGGTTGAGCGACATCGAGTCGATGCCGGCCTCCACGAGGAACGCCGCGAACTCCGGGTGGTCGCTCGGGGCCTGGCCGCAGATCCCGACCTTGACTCCCGACTCACGCCCCGCGTCGATGACCTGTCGGATCATGCGCTTGACGGCCTCGTTCCGCTCGTCGAACAGGTCGCTCAGCTTGCCCGAGTCGCGATCGACGCCCAGGACGAGTTGCGTCAGGTCGTTGGAGCCGATCGAGAAGCCGTCGAACTTGCGCCCGAATTCGCGGGCCAGGATCACGTTCGACGGGATTTCGCACATCACGTACACCTCGAGCCCGTTCTTGCCGCGCTCGAGACCGTTCTCGGCCAGCACCTCCAGGACCCGGTCGGCTTCCTCGAGCGTCCGGCAGAACGGGATCATGATGACCACGTTGTCGAGCCCGATCTCCTCGCGGACCATGCGGATCGCCCGACACTCCAGGGCGAAGCCCTCGCGGTAGTCGGGGCTGTAGTAGCGCGAGGCGCCGCGGAACCCGAGCATGGGGTTGGCCTCCTGCTCCTCGAACTGCCGGCCGCCGATCAGGTCGGCGTACTCGTTCGTCTTGAAGTCGCTCATGCGCACGATGACGGGCGCTGGATACTGCGAGGCGGCGATCTTGGCGATGCCCCGCGCCAGCCGTTCGACGAAGTAGCCCGCCCGGTCGGCGTACCCCGCCGTCAGGTCGAGGATCTTCTCCCGCGCCCCGTTGTCCGCCAGTTCGTGGAACCGGATCAGGGCCATGGGGTGGATCTTGATCGCGTTGTTGATGATGAACTCCATCCGCGCCAGCCCGATCCCCTCGCATGGCAGGCGCCACCAGCGGAACGCCGCGCCGGGACTGGCGATGTTGAGCATGATCTGGGTCCGCGTCTCGGGGATCTCCTCGACCTCCAGGGACTCGTGCTCGAAGTCGAGCAGCCCGGCGTAGACCACGCCCACGTCGCCCTCGGCGCAGGACAGCGTGACGTCCGTATCGGGCTCCAGCACGCGAGTGGCGTCGCGCGTCCCCACGACCGCCGGGATCCCCAGCTCGCGGCTGACGATCGCCGCGTGGCACGTGCGCCCCCCCTGATCGGTGATGATCCCCGCTACGCGTTCCATGATCGGCCCCCACGCGGGGTCGGTCATCTCGGTAACCAGGATGTCGCCCTTGTTCACCCGGTCGGACTCCTCCGGGCTCGACAGGCGCACGACGCGGCCGGACGCAATGGCCCCGCCGACGCTGATGCCCTTCAGCAGCGGCTCGCCATTCTGCTTGAGCCGAAACACCTGCAGGGCGGGACCCGACCGCGAATGGACGGTCTCGGGTCGCGCCTGGACGATGAACAGCTCGCCCGAGTCGCCATCCTTGGCCCACTCGATGTCCATCGGACGGTCGTAATGCGACTCGATGACGCACGCCCAGCGCGCGAGCTGCAGGATCTCGTCGTCGTCGAGGACGAACGCGCGCTGCTCGGCGCTCGACGTCTCGACGATCACGGTCGGCGCCTCGACGCGCAGCGGGTAGACCATCTTCTTGGCCTTCTCGCCGCACGTCTTCTCGATGATCGGCATCCGGCGCGGATTGTCGAGCAGCGGCTTGAACACCATGTACTGATCGGGGGTCACCGCGCCCTGCACGACCAGCTCCCCGATGCCCCACGCGGCGTTGATGAGGACCACGTCGGGAAAGCCCGTTTCCGTGTCGAGCGTGAACATGACTCCCGATCCGGCCTTGTCCGAGCGTACCATCTTCTGGACCCCGACCGAGATCGCCACCTCGAGCTGCTCGATCCCGCGCTTCTTGCGGTACGCCAGGACGCGATCGGTGAACAGCGAGGCGTAGCACTGCCGGCAGGCGTCGAGCAGGGTCTCCTCGCTCTGGATGTTCAGGAACGTATCGAGCTGGCCGGCGAAGCTGGCGTCGGGCAGGTCCTCGGCCACCGCGCTGCTGCGAACGGCGACGTCGGTGTCCTCGACATCGTAGCGCTCCGACAGCTTCCGGTAGGCGCTGCGGATCGCGTCGGCGACCTCGTCCGGGACCGCCGCCTCGCGGACGGCCCCGCGTATGGCCCTTCCGGCGGCCGAGAGGTCCTCGTCGCCTTCGCTGAAGCCCTCGAGGTGGCCGCGGATCTCCTCCTCCAGATCGTTGTGCTCGACGATCCGCCAATAGCCCTGCGTCGTCACGGCGAACCCGTGCGGGACGCGGATCCCCTGGTCCGAGAGGGTCGAGATCATCTCGCCGAGGGAGGCGTTCTTGCCGCCTACGACGTCCCCGTCGCCTGCCGAGATGTCCTCGAACCAGCGGATGTACTCGGGTGAGGCCGAATCACTCATCGCCCGGAACCATGTCGCCGAACCTCCTGGCCCGCTGTCAGACACAAGACGAGCGCCGATTGCGCCACGCCCGGGGAATCGCCCATCTTCCCACTCTGGTGACACCCTCCCACTTCCCTGTCCACATCCTGCTCGTCGAGGACAATCCCTCGGACGTGTTCCTGACCGAGGAGGCGTTGAAGTCCGTCGAGGCCGAGCTGGACCTGGCGACGGTCGAGGACGGCGAGCAGGCGCTGGCCTTCCTCCGCGCGGAGCGCGGCTACGCGTCCCGCACGCGCCCGGACCTCGTTCTCCTCGATCTCAACCTTCCCCGGCTCGACGGGCGCAAGGTCCTGGCCGAGATGAAGAGCGATCCCTCCCTGCGGAGGATCCCGGTCATCGTCCTCACGACCTCCACGGCCCAGGCGGACATCGCGGAGTGCTACGACCTGCACGCGAATTGCTACATCGCCAAGCCGGTCGACTTCGAGCGCTTCGAGACCGTCGTCAAGGCGATCCGCGACTTCTGGACCACGCACGTGACCCTCCCGCCGCACCGGGAATCGGCCTAGTCGAGCACGGCCGAGGCGCGGAACTCCGGCGCCCGGCGATGCTTCGTCCGCTGTTCGAAGGCATATGCCAGGCCGATCAGCTTCGGCTCCGACCATGCCGCGCCGAAGAACGAGATCCCGACCGGCAGCCCGAACGTGAATCCGGCCGGCACGGTCACGCTGGGCGTCCCGGCGACGGCGGCGGGAGTCGTGCTGCTGCCGACGTCGGCTACGTCGCCGTTGACCAGGTCGATCTCCCATGCCGGACCGACGGTCGGCGCGACGAGCGCGTCCAGCCGATGCGTCTTCAGCGTGGCGTCGATCCCCTCGGGGCCCGCCAGGCGCTTGCTCTTCTCCAGTGCCTCGCGGTAGGCCGGCTCGGTCAGCGGCCCCTTGGCCTGGGCGGCCTCGAAGATCTCCTGCCCGAAGTACGGCATCTCGCGCTCACGCTGGGTAGAGTTGAACTCGATCGCCTCGGCCAGCGAGTGGACGGGCACGCCCGGGCCACGCGTCGCCAGGTAGGCGTCCAGGTCGGCCTTGAACTCGTACAGCAGAACCTCGTACTCGGGATCGCCGATGTCGGCGACCGTCGCGATGTCGGCCGGGTCGACGATCTCGGCGTCGGCCCGACGCAGCTCCTCGACGGCCTCGTCGATCAGCCGATCCGCCTTGTCGCTCTTGCCGAAGAAGCCCTCCCGCGCGACGCCGATTCGCGCCCCCCGCAGGGCATCCGGGTCGAGGAACCGGGTATAGTCGGCATGGCCCCGCCCGGCGGCCGGCTCCGTCGCCGGATCGCGCGGGTCGGCGCCGGCCAGGGCCCCCAACAGGATCGCCGCGTCGGTGACCGATCGGGCCATCGGGCCGGCCGTGTCCTGGCTGTGCGCGATGGGGACGATCCCGGAGCGCGAGACGAGTCCCAGCGTGGGCTTGATCCCGACGATCCCCTGGACCGACGACGGGCACACGACCGAGCCGTCGGTCTCCGTCCCCACGGCCACCGCGCAGCAGCTGGCGGCGACGGCCGTCGCCGAGCCCGAGCTCGACCCGCACGGCGTCCGGTCGAGCGCGTACGGGTTCCGCCCCTGGCCACCGCGCCCGCTCCAGCCGCTCGACGAGTGGGTCGAGCGGAAGTTGGCCCACTCGCTGAGGTTGGTCTTGCCGAGGATCACGGCGCCGGCCGCCCGCAGGCGCTCGGCGACGAACGCGTCGCGCGGCGCGGGCGACCCGACGAGGGCCAGCGAGCCGGCCGTCGTCATCATCCGGTCGCCGGTGTCGATGTTGTCCTTGAGCAGGATCGGGATCCCATGGAGCGGCCCTGTCGCGCGGCCGGCGGCGCGCTCGGCGTCGAGCCGCTCGGCGATCTGCAGGGCGTCGGGATTGGCCTCCAGCAACAGAGCGAGCTGGGGGCCCCGGCGGTCGAGGGTCTCGATCCGCGCCAGGTACGCCTCGACCAGCGAGCGCGTCGTCCAGCGCCCCGCCGCGAGGCCGGCCTGGAGCTCTGCCAGCGTCGCTTCCTCCAGCTCGAACGGCGGCACGCGAACGGCGCCACCTCGGTCGCCCGGCTCGCGGCCCCACGCGACCTTGCCCGTCCCGCCCGAGGCGGCGAGCCCCCCGGCGGCCAGCGCGGCGCGACGGACGAACGCCCGTCGGGTCATTCCGGCGCGCATCCGCCTGCCGCTCATGGGCTGGCGCCGCTTACAGCGCGCCGCCGTGA
>CAZCZH010000001.1:16090-38403 GCA_964502985.1 uncultured Gemmatimonadales bacterium | reverse complement strand
GTCAACGTCTGGACGCCGACCTCCGTCGGGCTGGGCGGCGAGACGGCGGCGACCGACGACACGCTGACCTTCGACTTCAACATCGCCAGCCAGGAGCCGGAGTTCTGCGGCTACCAGGACAACTACTGGAAGATGTCGCACAGCGGGAAGTTCGGCGCCCGGAACGGCCGCCAGACCTACATCAAGTACTGCGGCTTCGCCGTCACGAGCTATGTGGACGATCTCGTGGCGTTCCTCGCGCCCGAGAACCTGCTGGCTTCATCCACCGACGACTGGCTGACCGGTCAGGGGGAGCTGGTCCAGCTCATCCGTCGCGAGAACGTGGCCCTCCCCGTCGATCAGGTGGCCGCCGACCGAGGGCTGACGTTCCAGTACCTGGCGAGCCTGTCCGACAGGTGGCCGGTGGACTTCCAGTTTCACGTCCAGTTCGATCCGGACGTCATGACGGTGGGGCGCTTGGAGAAGGGGTCCCGCGCCCAGGACTACGACGTCGAGCTCCGCGAGCAGGCGCCCGGTGACGTCGTGGTCGAGGGAACCCGGGTCGGCGCGATCGGCCTCAGCGGGAAGGGTCTCATCTTCGAGCTCCCGCTCGATCTGAAACCGAACTTGCCTGCACCGGATCGCCTGGCCTTGGTGGAATTGGCGGTCATACGATGAAAGGCAAGAAGCCGTTCAAGAGCAGGCACCCTGTCATTTGCGGAGCATTCATCCTTTGCGCTGGATGCGCGGCAGCAAGTGGACCGGCGAAGCCCGTCGGTCCCGAGGACCCTCTGATAAGCGCCAACCCGCATTGGCTCAAGGTCGTCGATATCGAACCCGATACGGTACCGCTCCTCAGCGCGACCCGATTCACGATCGAGGGGGAGGGCTTGGACGGCGCTCGGGCGGTGGTTTTTCGGTCCGATGCGGGTGGGACCTATCAGGCCGAGACACCGATCATCGAATCGTCTTCGCGGATCACGGCACGCGGGCCGGTCTACCGCAAGGGGCAGAGTGCGATGGTAATCGTGATCGATGGTTCCCAACCGACTCCCCAAGCGGACACGATCGGGCCCGTGCTGTTCGCTGGTCCGGACCCTGCGGACCCCCGCGTCTACGAGTATAGAAACGGACATGGAAACGTCGTCCGCTGGCGTCGCAGCGACATGCCCCTGTCCGTGTACATCGAGGACTCGCTGCCGAGTACGGTGAAGGACGATCTGTGGCGCGGTATAACGACGTGGACGGACGTCGTGGAGCCCGGAGTCCCGTCCTTTGTTCGGATCCATGAGCGTGCATCGGCGAACCTGGTGTTCGAGCCCGGGGATTCCTACTGCGCCACGTACATCGACTACGATGTACAAGACACCCATCGCAACGACGTCTTCCAGTGTCCCCTGGCTGTGTTGGTTCCCAAGCATGGCGGTCACTCGTTCTTCGTCACCGGCTTGGGAGCGCACGAGACCGGCCACATGCTCTGTCTCCTGAACCATAGCAGCGACAGACGCGATATCATGTCCGGTCAGCACATCGTTGTGCCCTCGCAACGCGATACGCTGACCCTGCGACACTGTTACTCTCAGCCCTTGTCGTTGCCCGGAAATTCCGGAAATGACTCTATTGCGGAACGATGAAGGCAGCCATCGGAAGCTGTGCTTGTCTGCTCCTGTCCCTCTGCCTGGCGTGCAGTGACTTGGGGAGCGCGGGTCCGACGGGGCCCCCTCCCGCGGACCTGCCCGTCGTGACCGCGAATCCGGGCTTCGGCGACCCACGCCTGATGGGCGAGCTCGTCATCCAGCCCGTGTCCACCGGTCCTGAAGCCGGCTGGGCCTATAGGGCGGACGTGGATGGGGACGGAGAGTTCGAGTCGAGCGGGGTCGTCGATTCGACTGTTCGCCTCCCGTACGGCTTCGACGCGAAGGGTGTTCACCTGCTGCATGTGCGCTTCGAACGTGCCGGTCGGCGATTCGACGTCGAGCGCCCCGTGGTCGTCAACGACCCCGACGCGACGCGGGTCGTCGATCAGATCGATCTGCCGGAAGTGTTCGCGGGACTGGAGGGCATCGTCGCGGACGACACCGGTACTCTCTATGTGTCGGACGGTACGAGCCTTCGGCTGTATCGGTTGTCGACCAATCCGTTAGCTCTGGAGAAACAGATCCAACTCCCGCAGACCTTCGATGGAATACGGACGGGTGTGACGGAGGGTCTCGCTCTGGCGGCGGGGAATCAACTGGTCGCCGTCCACAAGGAGTACTCGATATCTGTCCTGTCGACTCCGGATCTTGACGTGCTCGGCCATTACGAAGCGAATACGACCACCTTTCCCGAGTTCTTCGTCGTCCCCGAACCGAGTGGCAACGTCGTGATAGGAAAGCAGGGTGTAGCGCGGCTCGATCCATCGACGGGGGAAGTCCTGCGCGATCGAAAGATCGTGGACGGTTGGAACTTCGCCCTGTCCCCCGACGGGCAAGCAATCGCGGAACTGATCCGGGGGAGCGGCCCTTTCGCGAACGGGTCGGGCTCGGTCACGCTCCTGCGCGCGCAAGACTTCGCTTCGGCCTGGACGACGGATCTGGCTGAGGTGCGCCCCTGGGCGGCCCAGTTCGGGCCCGGCGGTCGGCTGCTGTACGTCTTCGGAACCGAGAACTACGACGCCGACCGGCTTGTCGTACTGGATGTCGCGACAGGAGAGATCCTGAAGGACATTCGACTGGGAAGCGACCCCCTCGCGGGCCAGCTAGGCGTCGCGAACCCCAGCGTGGTGAGCAGTGACGGGCGGTTCATCGTGTTCTCGTCGCGGGCGGGGGCCTACCTCGTGGATACGGAGTCGGGGCTGCCAGCCTACCGGACGGAGCCGGCGTCGGGATGCTGCAACGTGGCCACCGGAGCGGACCCGCGAACCTTCTATTTCGACAACGGCGCGCAGGTCGTGGAAGTGCGTGTGGCGGCCGATTGAGAGGCAGAGGTCGGGTGGGGAGCATCGGTCGGTCTTGCTTGTGCGCTCTTCCCACCGCCGGTATCTTCGATCGAACGACCAGACCGTCTTCCCCCGTCGAAGATTCCGGAGACAGGACCGTGACCGACCTCGCCACCGACCCCCGACCGGGCGCGGCGCACGCGCCGACCGCCACGACCGACGACATCACGATCGGCATCGTCGGCTCGGGCGGCGACGGCGTCATCTCGAGCGGAGAGCTGCTCGTGTCGGCGGCGTCCGCGGAGGGCCTGTACGCGACGATCCTCAAGTCGTTCGGGCCGCAGATCCGGGGCGGCGAGTCGTCGTGCCGGGTGCGGATCAGCCAGGAGGAGGTCCTGTCGTACGGCGACGCGCTGGACGTCCTCGTGGCGTTCAACTGGGCCGACTTCGCCCGCTTCCGCGCCGAGATGGACCTGAGGCCGGGCGTCGTCGTGATCTACGACGAGAAGGACGGAACCCCGCCCGACGAGATTCCCGTCGACCCGGCTCTCGAGCCGGTCGTCCTCCAGATTCCGTTCCACGACCTGGCCAACGAGGCGACCGGCACGTCGCTCTCCAAGAACATCCTGCTCCTGGGCGTCCTGGCCGAGCTGTTCCACCTGCCGGACGAGGGGATCGCGGGAGCGGTCGCGCGCAAGTTCCGCCGCAAGGGCGAAAAGGTGCAGGAGGCGAACAAGAAGGCGCTCGAGGCCGGCCAGGCGCACGTCCGGAGCGTCCTCTCGGGCGTCCGCGTGCCGCTCGTCTTCGCCTACGAGAAGGGCGAGCCCAAGCTCCTCATGACGGGCAACGAGGCCCTGGCGTTCGGCGCGCTCCGGGCCGGCTGCCGGCTGTACGCCGGCTACCCGATCACCCCGTCCTCCGACGTCATGGAGTGGCTGGCCAACGAGCTGCCGCGCTTCGGCGGAACGATGATGCAGACCGAGGACGAGATCGCGGCCATCGGGATGTGCGTCGGGGCGTCCTACGGCGGGACCAAGGCCATGACCTCGACCGCCGGCCCGGGACTGGCCCTGATGACCGAGTTCCTCGGGCTGGCGTCGATCGCCGAGATCCCGCTGGTCATCGCCGACATCCAGCGCGTCGGGCCGTCGACCGGCATCCCGACCAAGACCGAGCAGGGCGACTTCGCGCACGTGGCGCACGCCGCGCCGGGGGACACGCCGCGCGTCGTGCTGGCTCCGTTCGACGTCGCCGACTGCTTCCACATCGGCGTCCAGGCGTTCAACCTGGCCGAGGAGTACCAGACCCCGGTCATCGTCCTGTCCGACCAGTACCTCGGCCAGAGGAAGGAATCCGTCGTCCCGTTCGACATCGACGCGTGGCCGGTCGTCGAGCGGAGGAGGCTCGACGCCCCGCGCTCGTCGGGCAACGGCGGCGGTCCGGCCGCGGACGACGGCACCGAGCCCTACCGCCGCTACCGCCTGGTCGAGGACGACGTCTCGCCGATGGCGATCCCCGGCGAGCCCGGCGGGATGCACACGATCAGCGGGCTCGAGCACGTCGAGAGCGGCGACCCGACGTCCGGCGCCCTGATGCACGAGAAGATGAACGCCAAGCGCCATGCCAAGCTCGAGCGGCTGGCCCGCGAGAGGGGCCCCGACCTGGTGCGCTTCTTCGGCGCCGGCGAGGCCGACGTGGGTGTGGTGTGCTGGGGATCGACCAGCGCCCAGGTGCGTGAGGCCGCGCGTCGGCTCTCGCGCGAGGGGCTCCCGGTCCGGGTCTGCGTGCCGCAGCTCCTGGTCCCCTTGCCGGCGGAGATCCTCCAGCGCTTCGTCGACTCCGTCGAGCGCACGCTGTGGATCGAGCTCAATTACGAGGCCCAGTTCACGCATTACGCGCGGGCGCGCCTGGACCTGCCCGCCGACCGGACCCGGGTCTACGCCAGGAGCGGCGGGATGCCGTTCAAGGTCTCCGAGGTGATGGACGAGATCCGCCGGACGGCGGAGGAGGCGAGCTGATGGCGACCGCGCTGGCCGGCGTCCCGCGCACGGAACAGAAGGTCCCGGCCAAGGAGTTCAAGACCGACCTCAAGCCGATCTGGTGCCCGGGCTGCGGCGACTTCGGCGTCCTGGCGGCGTTGACCCGCGCCCTGGCCGAGGTCCAGGTCGCGCCGGAGAACGTCGCCGTCCTCACGGGGATCGGCTGCGCCGGGCGCCTGCCGGGCTACGTCAACAGCTACGGCTTCAACGCCCTCCACGGGCGCGTCCTGCCGCTGGCCACGGGCCTCAAGCTCACGCGCCCCGACCTGCTCGTTTTCGCCGCCGGCGGCGACGGCGACGGGCTGGCCATCGGCGCGGGCCACTTCCCGCACGCCGCCCGGCGCAATCCCGACGTCACGTACCTCATGTTCGACAACCAGGTGTACGGCCTCACCAAGGGGCAATTCTCCCCCACCACGCCGCTCGGCGATGTGACGACGACGACCCGCTTCGGCTCGATCGAGGCGCCGATGAACCCGGCCCGGCTGGCGCTGGCCTACGGTGCGTCGTTCGTGGCGCGCGCGTTCAGCGGCAACGTCCCGCACCACACCGAGGTCATCCTGGAGGCGTTCCGCCATCCGGGCTTCGCCTTCATCCAGTCGATCCCGCCGTGCGTCACGTTCCGCGGCAACGACCAGTTCAAGACGATCCGCGACAACGCGCGCTGGCTCGAGGAGTCGGACTACGACCCGACGGACTCCGACGCGGCATGGGAGATCGCCGGCCAGACGGACATCTTCGACATGTCGTTCGGCGTCATCTGGCGCGAGGAGCGGCCGACCTACGAGGAGCGCCTGGCGTTCCTGCGCGAGAAGGCGGCCAGGCGCGGGCCGGCCGAGATGGAGAGCGTGCTCGAGCAATTCCGGCCCTGACGACGGGCGCACATTCCATCCAACCCTTCTCCGTCGTATTATATTGGGTCCAATCGCTCCCCCGCCCCACGCAATCGACCCCGTTTCACGGAGGAAGACGTGAACACACCCGCGCCCGCCACGACGAGCGGGATGGACCCCAAGCTGGCCGGCCTGCTGGCATACATCATCCCGCCGATCACGGGGATCATCTTCTACCTGATCGAGAAGTCGAACCACGTCGTGCGCTGGCACGCGGCGCAATCGATCGTGTTCGGCATCGCGTGGATCGTCCTGTGGGTGGTGTTCTCGATCCTGTCCACCGTGCTCTCCACGGTGATCCCCATTCTGGGGGCCATCGCCAGTATCCTGATCTGGCTGGTCATCGCCCTGGGCGGGTTCATCCTGTGGATCGTGTGCCTGATCAAGGGCTATTCGGGGGAGATGTGGCGCATGCCGATCCTGGCTCCGTACGCGGAGAAGATCTACTCCAGCGGAACCGCTCCTCCGGCCTGATCCACGCGCGACCTGTCGCGGTGATCCGACGGTCGCCGTGCTGAAAGTCTCGGCGCGGAGGTTCGAGGAGCTCGTCGCGAGGGCCCTGGACGCGTTGCCGGACGAGTTCCAGGCGCACATGGAGAACGTCGGGGTCGTCGTGATGGACGCGCCCGCGCGCGATCTGTTGCGGTCACTCGGGCTGGACCCTGACGATCCGGACGACACCCTGTTCGGCCTGTACCAGGGCGTGCCGCTCACCGAGCGGGGCTTCGACGAGGTCCTGCTCCCCGACACGATCACGATCTTCCGGCTTCCGCTGCTGGAATGGAGCGAGACCGAGGAGGAGGTCGTCGAGGAAGTGCGTCGGACGGTCGTGCACGAGATCGGCCATTTCTTCGGTCTCGACGAGGATCGCCTGGAGGAGCTGGGGTACGCGTGAGGCGGATCAGCCCGACGCTGCTCCTGCCGCTGTCGTTCGCCGTCCTGATCCTGGTCGGGACGCTGCTCCTGTCGCTGCCGATCGCGTGGGGGCCGGCACGCTCGATCGGCTGGATCGACGCGCTGTTCACCGCCACGTCGGCGGTCTGCGTCACGGGACTCATCACGCTCGACACGGCGCGCGCCTGGTCCCCGTTCGGTCAGGCCGTCATCCTGGCCCTGATCCAGTTCGGGGGCCTCGGGATCCTGACGTTCTCGACCTTCTTCATGATTCTGCTGGGCCGACCGATCCCGCTCAGCCAGCGCGACATCATGACGCGGACGCACGGCAAGCTGACGCGCATCGCCGTCCGCGCGATGTTGATCCGGATCATCAGCTATGCGCTGGTCATCGAGGGCGTCGGGGCGATCGTCCTGGCGACGTACTTCTCGCGCGACGCCGGGCTGTGGAGCGGCATCTGGCAGGGCACGTTCCACGCCGTCTCGGCGTTCTGCAATGCCGGCTTCTCGCTGTTCTCCGACAACCTGGAGGGCTACCCGGGGTCATGGACGGTGAACCTGACTGTCATGGCGCTGATCGTCCTGGGCGGAATCGGATTCATCGTGATCACGGACATCGAGTCGTGGATTCGCGGCCGTAAGCCGCTCTCGCTGCACTCGAAAGTCGTCCTGACGACGACGCTCGTCCTCGTCCTGGGAGCGACGATCGGCTTCGGCGTGTTCGAGGCCGGCAACGTCCTGCAGGGGCGCCCGCTCGGCGAGAAGGTGCTGGTGTCGATGTTCCAGGCCGTGACTCCGCGCACGGCGGGGTTCGATACCGTCCCGCCGGCGTCCCTGACCAACGCCACCCTGATGATGATCCTGGTCCTGATGTTCATCGGCGGGTCGCCGGGGTCGACGGCGGGTGGGGTCAAGACGTCGACGGCGGCGATCCTGTTCGGGGTCCTCTTGTCGCGGGCCCGCGGGCTGCGGCACGCGACCCTGTTCCGGCGCACCGTGCCCGAGCGCATCGTCGGCGAGGCGATCGCCATCGTGCTGCTGTCGGTCGTCGTGGTGATGGGCGTGACCTTCGCCCTGCAGTGGACCGAGCTGCACTACATGTCGCATCCGGGGGTGCGCGGGGAGTTCCTGTCGCTCAACTTCGAGGCCGTGTCGGC
This sequence comes from uncultured Gemmatimonadales bacterium, assembly GCA_964502985.1. GTDB lineage: Bacteria > Gemmatimonadota > Gemmatimonadetes > JACCXV01 > JAHWKZ01 > CAZCZH01. Next base: position 30,521 of record CAZCZH010000001.1, on the reverse strand, counting down.
GTTCGGCACCGTCGGCCTGTCAATGGGCGAGACGTTCGGCCTGCTGGCCCCGAGCAAGCTGTTGATGGTGGCCCTGATGTACGTCGGTCGCCTGGGACCGCTCACGCTGGCCGTGGCGCTGAGCCGCCGGACCCGCGCCGAGTATCAATACGCCGAAGAGGCCGTTCTCGTCGGCTGAACCGGAGGGGAGTCGAATGCTGCGGATCGCCGTGCTCGGAGTCGGGAACTTCGGCTACTTCTTCGCCCGCCGCCTGGCGGCTCAGAAGGTCGAGATCCTGGTCATGGACACCGACAAGGAGGCGGTCGACGAGATCGGTGCCTTCGTGACCCACGCCATCGTCGCCGATTGCACCAACCGCGACATCCTGCAGGAGCTGGACGTCGCCTCGGTGGATTACGCCGTGGTCTCGCTCGGCGATACGATGGACGCCTCGATCCTGGCGACCCTGCACCTGCGCTCTCTCGGGGTGCGCAACATCTACGTCAAGGCGATCTCCGACGACCACGCGCGGATCCTCGAGCTGATCGGAGCGACCAAGATCATCCACCCCGAGCGTGAGGTGGCGGAGTCGCTGGCCGAAGCTCTGGGCAAGCCCAACGTGCTGGACTTCATTCCGCTCGGCGAGGACTATTCGATCATCGAGCTCGAGCCGGCGTCGAGCTTCGTGGGGCGCAGCCTGGAGCAGCTCGACCTGCGGAACCGCTTCGGCGTGACGGTCGTCGGGGTCAAGGAGTACCTGACCGGGCACCGCAAGATGAACCCGCCCGGCTCGTACGTGATCGGCGACGACGTCTCTCTTCTCATCATGGGGCGCGCCGACCAGATCGAGAAGCTGGAGCGCGAGTCCCGGCGCTAGCGGTCGGGACGCGCTTCTTCGGTTCGCTCGGCGGCGGTTGGGCGGTTGGTCACGGCGACCAGCCGGCGCGAGGTCCCGACGACGGTCAGCGGTCGGCCGATCCTGCGCTCGACGTCGTCCAGCTCGCCGCGCGGCAGGATGAACAGCCCGCGCGGCCCGGCCAGCATGCGGTCCAGCACGCTGTCCCCGCGGAACACGTACCCGCGCCACGCCGAGTCGGCCTCGAAGCGCGTGACGCGTCCCTCGTCGTTGATCGTGATCAGTCGCCGGTCGGTGTAGAACGGGTACGCCCGCAGCCAGTCGCGGTACGCCACGACCGGCTCGTCGTCCAGACGGTGCCGGGCGACGTCCGCGATCAGGGGCCGCGAGATCTTGAGGTACGTCTCGACGTCGCGGTGCGGCAGGACCGTTCCCAGGCACAGGTACAGGCCGAGGAGCGGCAGGAGGAGCCCGGCGAACGCCAGATCGAGCCGCCGGCGGGCCGCCGCGCGCCATGTGGCGACGGCTCCCAGGCAGAGGAACGCCGCCAGCCAGGGCCCCAGGTGGCGCACGTCGGCTGGCAGCCCGTGGGCCAGCCGGGAGGCCGCGAGGAGCCCCAGCCCGAGCGCCGCCGACGCCCCCGCAAGCGCGCGCGCGACGTCGCGGGCCGCGCGGTCCGGCCGGGCCGCGGCGCGGGCCCACCAGGCGCCGGCGAGCAGGGCCAGCGCGGGGACCGCCGGGAGCCAGTAGTTGATGCGCTTGGTGGGTAGCAGCGAGAACGCGACCAGCGGCAACCCGACCAACAGGGCGGGGAACGGCGCCCGATGCCGACCGCGCTCGCGCCACTCGCCGACGAGCTCGATCAGGGCCGGCGCGATCCACGGCCCGGCGCACCATCCCGCCGTCACCAGGTAGAACCACCACGGCTCGCGCTCCCCCTGGTATGCCGAGGCGACGCGCGTCCCGACCTGGCGCCCGAGCCAGAAGTCGACCAGCCCGGGGTGGCGCGCGGCCATGACCGCGTACCACGGCAGCGCGATCGCCAGCCCGACACCGATCGCCAGCGGATCGAGGAGCCGGCGGGCCGCGTCCCAGCGGCCGTTCCAGGCGCACCACGCGAGGCCCGGCAGGCCGAGCCACAGGAGGATCAGCGGGCCCTTTGTCATGAACCCCAGTCCGACGGCGGCCCACGCCAGCATGACCCATCCGCGCCCGGCGGCGGGCCGCGCCGCGCGGCTCCCGGCCCATACGGCGAGGACGATCCACAGGGTCAGGTAGAGGTCCGTCGCGACGCTCCGCGACAGCGTGTAGAACAGGGGCGCCGACAACAGGCACAGGAAGGCGTAGCGCGCCGCCTCCGGGCCGTCGCGCTCGGCCGCCCAGCGGTACACGACGGTCAGCGCGGCGAGGCTGGCCAGGACGAGCGGGAGGCGGGCTCCCAGCTCGTCGACGCCGAACAGCGTCATGCCGAGGGCCGAGGCCCAGTAGGCCAGAGGCGGCTTGTCGAAGTGCAGGATGTAGTTGAAGCGGGGGGCGAGCCAGTCGCCGCTCCTCACCATGCGCGCGGCGATCTCGGCGTAGCGCGCCTCGGTCGATTCCCACAGGCCGTACGCGCCGAGGTTCCACAGCAGAACGGTCGCCGCCAACACGAGACAGGCGGCGAGCGGGCGGCGGGTCAGGGGCGCCGGGAGCCAGCGCTCCCAGGGGCGGTTCGTGGCGCCCGGCGGCGCGGCCGGCCGCGGACTCACGCCCCGCGCTTCTCGCGGCTCAGCAGGACGAGGTTTCGGAAGTACACCACGAGCCCCACCGACTGGCCGACGATGAACACCGGGTCCCGCCGCCAGACGGCGTACGACAGGACGATCAGGCTGCCGGCGATCGACAGGTACCAGAAGGCCACCGGAACGACGCTCCGCTGGCGGCGCTCGCTGGCGATCCACTGGATCAGGAAGCGGGTGAAGAAGCAGGCCTGCCCGAGGAAGCCGATCGCCAGCCAGACGCGCGGGCTCATGGCTCCTCCCTGCGGGGCAGCGAGCTGGCGCGCAGATCGTAGCGGATCTGCCGCTGGCGCAGGCGGCGCACGACGAGCAGGTCGGCGAGCCCGCGCCACACCCGGTTCCCGATGCCGTACTTCGACTCCCCCGCGCGTCGCGGGCGGTGGCCCACCGGGCGCTCGACGACGCGGTAGCCGGCCATCCGGAACAGGGTCGGCAGGAAGCGGTGCATCCCCTCGAACCGGACGACCTCGAGCAGCGCCCGGCGGGGGAACACGCGCAGCGAGCAGCCGACGTCCGTCACGCGGTCGCCGCTCAGCCGGTCGCGCACGGAGTTGGCCACCCGACTCGAGGCGCGCCGGACCCACGAGTCCTTTCGCCCGACCCGGATCCCGGTCGCCACGTCGGCTGCCCCGGACCGCACGACTTCCCACAGGGCGGCCAGGTCGGAAGGGTCGTTCTGGCCGTCCGCGTCGAGGGTCGCGACCCACTCCCCGCGGGCCGCCTCGGCACCGGCGACGAGGGCCGTCGATTGACCGCGATTGCGGTCGAGGCGGATCCAGCCCGCGCGCGGGTCGGAGGTCGCGATCCGCTCCAGGATCGCCGGCCCGGCGTCGGTCGAGCCGTCGTCCACGTACACGATCTCCCAGTCCACCCCGAGCCGCTCCAGGGCCCGCGCCAGCTCGTCATGGAGGGGCTGCAGGTTGGGAGCTTCGTTGTACAGCGGGACGATGGCCGACAAGGTCGGGGCGGCGTCGCTCACGGAACACATCCTAGGAGGCCGTTTCGCCAGCGTCCAGCCATGAAGCCCCGCGATTGACCACGATAAGTTCCTTATCTATAATGGATTCCTGCCGGCCATGGTCAAACCGTCCTAAAGATGGGGGGAAGATGGCGGAAGAGAACGAGAAGCATGGAAACGAGAAGCATGGAGAGGACCCGATCTTTCTGCGGATCGGCGCCGCGGCGCGCCTTCTCGGCGTATCGATCAGCACCCTGAGGCGGTTGGAGAAGAACGGCCGACTCGCCGATTACGGCGTCAAGGTCTACTACACGCCGACCCGTCGCCGCCGGTACAAGAAGAGCGAGATCCTGAGCGCCCTGGAGAGCTCGGCGAAGGGCTGACGGGCCGATGACCGACCGCGGAACGGCCGCCGGCCGCGCGCGGGCCCTCGCCTTGATCGGTCTCGCGACGCTGGGTTCGGCGTGCGCCGGGGGATCGACCCCCGGGAGCGCATCCGGCGATGGGACCGCCGAACCGGCTGCGCGACCTTCCGAGGCGCCCCTGGCGTCCGGCGAGGTGGCCGACGAGATCGAGAATCTGGGCTACGAAATCGCCGATCTCGAGAGCGCGGTTCGCGCCGGGAGCGTGGCGCGTCCCGAGTCGATGCCCGTAGCTCGCGAGGCGCTGGCCCGAGCCGGACGGGCGCGGCTCGCGGCCCGCGACGCGCTCGGGGCGGGAGACACCGCGGCGGCGGTCGACAGCGTCCGCGCGGCGGGCGCCCGGGTGGAGCGCGTCAAGCGATCGCTCGGGCTGGCCGAGGAGTGGGGCGAGGGCTTCTAGCGCGCGACCGCGCTAGACCTCGAGCCACTCGGCGAGGGCCGCCAGGTCCGGAACTTCGCGGTCGGGCAGCGCGCTCTCCGCGTCCGGACGCTCCCCCTTCCGGTTGACCCAGACCACCGGCAACCCCAGGCAATTGGCCGGTCCCACGTCGTGGAACAGGCTCTGCGCGACGTGCAGCCAGCCGCCCGTGTCGCCGACGTACGGCCGGGCCGCCTCGAAATGCGCCAGGTCCGGTTTGTAGGACTCGACCCGATCGGCCGTGACCCAGAAGTCGAACGGGACCGCCAGGCGGCGGCGGGTCGTGTCGAGCAGGTCCTCGTCGACGTTCGACAGGATGCCCAGCCTGAAGTGCTCCTCGAGTCGGGCCAGGGCCGGAGCGGTGTCGGGGAAGGGCGGCCACTCCGGCAGGCTGTCCGGCAGGAACGCGGCCCGCTGACGGGACACGGTCCAGCCGCACTCCGCGGCCACCCGCCGGGCCGTCTCGACCAGCACGTCGCGATACGGGCGGAACGTCCCGCTCTCGACGAGGGGTTCGATCCGATGGTAGGCCTCGACGACGCGTTCGCGGTCGAGCCGCACCCCGTCCTCGGCGGCGGCATGCTGGAACGCGCGCCAGATCCCGCTCTCCCAGTCGATCAGCGTCCCGTAGCAGTCGAACGTGATGACCCGCACGTTCTCGGGGCGCAGCGCGTTCAGTCGGATCATGGCGGTCTCCGCTCGCGTATCGGGCGGCCCTCGTCGCGACAGATTAAGTTACCCCGCGAGGATGGAGACGACACCGACCGTCGCCGCCCCGGCGACCACGAAGTGGGTCGACACACACGGGCGGATCCACCGCTACCTGCGGATCTCGGTCACCGACCGGTGCGATCTGCGGTGCCGCTACTGCATGCCGGCCGAGGGCCTCGAGTGGATGCCGCGGGCGGAACTCCTCTCGTTCGAGGAGATCGCTCGGCTGGCCGGCCTGTTCCACGACCGCGGGGTCGGCAAGGTGCGCTTCACCGGCGGCGAGCCGACGGTGCGCCGGGACCTGCCGGACCTCGTGGCCCGGGTTCACGCGCGGTGCCCGGCGGCGTCGCTCCATTTGACCACGAATGGAGTCAGACTGGCGGAACTCGCGGGTCCGCTGCGAAAGGCCGGATTGACGGGCGTCAACGTCTCGCTCGACGCTCTCGACCGGCAGACATTCCTCGACCTGACCCGACGCGACCGCTTCGAGCGCACGTGGGCCGGGATCGAAGCGGCGTGGGACGCCGGGTTCCGTCCGCTCAAGATCAACTGTGTCGTGCTGCGCGGGTGGAACGACGACCAGGCGCCGGCGTTCGTCGCCCTGACGCGCGACCGGGAGCTCGACGTCCGGTTCCTGGAGTACATGCCGTACGGGGAGGTCAACCGGCTCCAGCCGGAGTACGTCCCAGGGTCCGAGATCCGCGAGCGGATCGAGGCCGCCGGCCACCGCTTGGAGGCGCTCCCGTGGGACGGCGGGCCGGCGCGCCCGTACCGGGTCCCGGGCCACGCCGGGACGGTGGGCTTCATCACGGCCGTCAGCCACCACTTCTGCGACGCCTGCGACCGGCTGCGGCTGACGTCCGACGGATACTTCGTCAACTGCCTGTACGGTCCGAAAGTGTGCGATCTGAAGCCGATCCTCCGCGGCGGGGGATCCGACGCGGAGCTGGCGCTGGCGATCCAGGAGGAGCTCGACCGCAAGTGGGCCGCGCATCCGGATTTGACGGACGGGGTCATCCCGGTCCTCGGCACGATGAGCCAGATCGGGGGGTAGGGCGTTGAAGGCGGGCGGAGCTGCGGCGTTCGAGTCGTACGCCTTGTTCTGATCCCCCCGCTCAGGCGCGGTAGCGCAGCAGGGCGCCGACGCCTTCCAGCGCGGCCAGACCGCCGTGCTCCTCGACGATCTCGACGCGCCGCCCGGTCCGCTCGGCGCGGCGCACCATCGCCTCGCGAAGATCGATCTTCTCGGGCAACGGCGCGGCGCAGAACGGGCACTCCGAAGGGGCCGGGGCGCGCCCCAGGACGCGACAATCGGGGCACTGCCAGCCGACCTCGCCGCCATAGTCCTCGGAAAGCAGGAGCTGGTCGACCTGCTCGCGGTTCAGGGCCTCGATCGTGGGGTCGAGGCCGGCCACGGCCAGTCCGCCCGAGCGGAAGCGATCGATGACCGTGTCCGCCAGCCGCCGGCTGTCGCGCGCCTCGGTGTCGCGCACGACGGCGATCGTGCGCCGCAGGATGTCGTGGGCCTTGGTCGTGATGTCGATTCGCTCCTCGTCGATCAGCTTCTCCCGAACCGCGGGCGTCAGGTGCTTGCGCAGCTCCCCCAGGATCAGCTCGTCGCCGGCCAGGATCACGTAATCCACCTCGCGCCGCTCCACGATACGCGACAGGCGCTCGACGATCTCGCGCGTGTTCTTCTGGATGTGATGCTCGATCCGCGCCTGATAGCGCACCTCGGCCCAACCCGCGACCCGTGTGCGGTCGATCGGCTCGGGGGCCGCGAAGTCCTCCTCGGTGAGCACCTCGCCCAGGCCGCACACCACGATGCGGGCCTGGTTGACGTCGGCCACGCAAACGGCGTACAGCGGCGCCTGATCGACCAGCTTGACGAGCGGATACAGATGCGGGACGGGACCCACCACGAGGCGGTCCTCGTCGAAGCGCGCGCCGAACTCGTGGACCTCCCACAGATCGTCGCCGGACGAGGCGTAGATCGCCACCGACTGGACGGCCGGGTCGAGCTCCTGCTCCAGGTAGGCCAGGATCCGATCCCGGTCGCGGAACAGCAGCTCGACCGACTCCGATCGCTCCGGAAAGCTCCGCAGCCGCTCGGAGAACGCCTTCTTCAGGAACACCGGGAAGGTCGGGCGGCCGCGCCCATCGGGGCCCGTGTTGACGAAGCACGAAACGACGGGAGCGGGGCTGGGCGGTCGGTGGGCCAGGCGCTGGATGGTGTCGGAGAGCAACTCCATGCCGGCTCCTTTCTCGGGGGTTCGATTCAGCGGTACAGCAGGATCGGATGCTCGAAGCGGGTCAGGATCGTCTCGGTCGTCGAGCCGACGAGGAACTCGCGCAGCCGACCGCGACCGTAGGCGCCCATGACGAGGAGATCCGCCCCCACCTCGCGCGCCACCTCGAGCACGAGGTCCGCGGCGGCGTCGCCCTCGCGGGCGTGCGCTGTGGGTGTCACGGAGTGGCCGCCCGCGAAGTCCAGCGCCTCGTCGAGGATCCGCTGGGCCTCCTCGCGCGAGTGCTGGACGGTCACGACGTGCAGCGGGGCCGCCCGCCGCTCGGCGTACTCGACGCCGATCTCGAGGGCCCGTGCGGCATGCTCGGAGCCGTCGTAGGCCGCGAGCACGCGCTCAAGCGGGTCGTGCCCCCCGGCGCACACGAGGACCGGTCGCGGCGAGCGCCGGACGACACCGTTGACGGTCGAGCCGAGCGGCGCGTCGCCGAACTGCGCGTGCTCCCCGCGGCGCCCCAGCACGACGAGGTCCACGCTGCGCGCCCGGTCGACGATGATCTCTCCGACGAGCCCCGTCTCGAGCGCCGTCTCCACCGGACGCCCCTCCTCCCGGACGCGCTTCTCGACGGCGTCGAGGATCTCCCGTCCACGAGCCTGCAGCGTCTCGGTGACGTCGGCCTGCTGGACGGGATACGGGACGTCGCCCCACAGCGACCCGATCGACTGCAGCATCGGGCCTTCGATCAGGCGGATGTCGACGACATGCAGCGCGACCAGCGCCGAGTCGAAGACGGTCGCCAGGTGGAGGGCGGTTTCGAGCGCCGCGTGGGCGTAGGGCGAACCGTCGGTCGGAACCAGGATGCGGTTGAACACGGGGGCCTCGCGTCGGATAGAGTTCCGTGGACGGAACCGCGGCGGTTGAGGACCGAGAACCTAGGAGTCGCGCGACCGCGGGGCAAACGGCGGGAGGTTCTTTGACAAGCGGCCGAGGGGCTCCTACTTTACGGGACTTCCGAGTACCTGGACCCGCGCCCCGGTCCCCCGAGCCTATGAAGCCGATCCGCGAAGGGCTCACCTTCGACGACGTCCTACTCATACCCGGGCGCTCGTCCGTCCACCCCCGCGAGGCGGACGTCCGGACGCGCTTCAGCCGTGGTCTGACCCTCGACATCCCGCTCGTCTCGGCCGCGATGGACACCGTCACCGGTGCCCGCATGGCGATCGGCATGGCCCGCGAAGGCGGCATCGGCGTCCTGCACAAGAACCTGACCATCGACGAGCAGGCCGAAAAGGTCGATCGGGTCAAACGCTCGGAGAGCGGTTTGATCCAGAATCCCGTCACCCTCGGCCCGGATCGACCGATCCGCGACGTCCGGCGGCTGATGGAACGCTACGGCATCTCCGGCGTGCCGATCGTCTCCGACGAGGAGGGTCTGCTGGGGATCATCACCAATCGAGACCTGCTGTTCGAGCGCGACGGCTCGCGCCCGATCCGTGAGGTGATGACGGCCGAGAGCCTGGTGACCGCGCCGGTCGGGACGACGCTCGAGCAGGCCGAGGCGATCATGGGGCGACACAAGATCGAGAAGCTCCCCATCGTCGACGAAGAGGGCCGCTTGCGCGGGCTGGTGACCGTACGCGACATCCTCAAGCGGCGGCAGTTCCCGCTGGCCTCCAAGGACGAGCACGGCCGGCTCCAGGTGGCGGCGGCGATCGGGACCGGCGCCGAGACGCTGGATCGGGCGTCGGCGCTCGTCCAGGCCGCCGTCGACGCGCTGGTCCTTGACACGGCGCACGGGCACTCGGAGGGTGTGCTGAAGACCGTCGAGCGCGTCCGCGAGCGCTTCCCGGACACTCAGCTCGTGGCCGGCAACGTGGCCACCGAAGCCGGCGCCCGTGACCTGATCGAGCGCGGGGTGGACGCGGTCAAGGTCGGGATCGGCCCGGGCTCGATCTGCACGACGCGGATCATCGCCGGGATCGGGGTGCCTCAGCTGACCGCCATCATGGATTGCGCCGCGGTGTGCCGGGAGGCCGACGTCCCGCTCATCGCCGACGGAGGGGTGCGCTACACGGGCGACATCGTGAAGGCGCTCGCCGCGGGCGCGGATACCGTGATGATGGGCTCGCTGCTGGCCGGAACCGAGGAGAGCCCGGGCGAGACCGTGCTTCTGGAGGGACGCACGTTCAAGGTATATCGCGGCATGGGGTCCGTCGGAGCGATGGCCGAGGGCTCGGGCGACCGCTACTTCCAGGAGCAGCCCGTGGACGGCCGGAAGTTCGTTCCGGAGGGCATCGAGGGCCGGGTGCCGGCTCGCGGTCCACTGCGCGAGACCGTGTTCCAGATGGTCGGCGGGCTGCGCCAGGGGATGGGCTACTGCGGCGCCGCGGACCTCGCAGCCCTGCGCGACGAGACGTCGTTCGTGCGCGTCAGCATGGCCGGATTGATCGAGGGCCATCCGCACGACGTGACGATCACCAAGGAAGCGCCCAATTACACCCGCTGAGGAAGTCGCCCTGCGGCGCGAGGTCGACGCGTTCATGGAGGAGCTCGAGCGCGCCCAGTACCGCGCCCTGGCCGGGCTTCAGGATAAGGCCGGGTTGAGCGAGATCTACGATCGCCACGCGGTCCTGTTCCAACCCGCCGCGTTCCGCGCGGTGAACGCGGCGCCGAACGGCGGGAACGACAAGCGGAGCGACTACCTGCGGGAGTTCCTGGCGATCGGCATCGAAGGCCACCGGACTCGCGAGCTGCAGGACTCGCTCCTCACGCTGGAGGCCACCAGCGCGGCGACGGTCGAGGGCGAGCGGGTCCCGTACCGGCAGTTGCCGGTGCGCATCCGGCAGGAGCCGACACGGACCCGTCGGCGAGGGCTCGAGACGGCCCGGATCGAGATCGTGGAGCGGCGTCTCAACCCGCTGCTGATCGACCTCGTCGGCCGGCAGCACGAGGTCGCCGACGAGCTCCTCGGGACCTCCTACGACCGCTACTGCGAGACCCTCTCGGGAGTCGATTTCGACCGGCTGGAGCATCACACGGGGCGGCTGCTGGACGAGACGCAGGACGCGTACGACGACCTGCTACGCTGGTTCGCCGGTCGCACCGTTCCCGACGTCGAACCGGCCGAGCTCGAGCTGGCGGACCTGGCGCGGGTTCTGTACGGGCCGGACTTCGACGCCCTGTTTCCCCCCGACCGGATGGTCGAGCGGATCCGCGGATCGATCGAGGCCATGGGGCTGGATCTCACGGCGGACGGCCGGATCGAGCTCGACCTCGAGCCGCGGCCGAGCAAGACGCCGCGCGCGTTCTGCGCCCCGATCCGCGTGCCGGACGAGGTCAACCTCGTGCTCCAGCCGATCGGCGGCTACGACGACTACGCGATCTTTCTCCACGAGCTGGGGCACGCTCTGCACTACGCCCACGTCGATCCCGCCCAGCCGATCGAGCACCGTCGACTGGGGGACAACGCTGTGACCGAGGCGTTCGCCTTCCTGCTGGAGCACCTGATCCAGGTCCCGGCGTTCCTCGAGCGCGTGCTCGAAGTGAGACGGCCGGACGAGTTTCTGCGCTTCATCGCCTTCCGCCAGCTGGTCCTGGTCCGGCGCTACGCGGCGAAGTTCCGCTACGAACGCTCGCTGCACCGCGAGGGACCGGGACCGGCGCGTTCCGCGGAGTACGCCGAGCGGCTCACCGCGGCCACCGGCGCCCGGACGCCCGAGGCGCTGTACCTGGACGACGTGGATCCGCATTTCTACTGCGTGCGGTACCTGCGGGCCTGGATGCTCGTCGGCACGCTGCACCTCGAGCTCCGCGAGCGGTTCGACGAGGACTGGTTCCTGAACCCGCGCAGCGGGGCGTTCCTGCGCGAGCTGTGGGGTCTCGGCCAGGCGTTGCCCGCGGAGGAGCTGGCCGTCGAGCGGCTGGGAGTCGAGGAGCTGTCCTTCGAGCCTCTGCTGCAGGCGGTCGATGAGCGCGTCTAGCGAGTCCGCCTCGCGGTTCACGAACCGCTGGACGATGCTCCTGGTCATGCTCGGCATGGCCGTCGGGACGGGGAACATCTGGCGCTTCCCGCGCATCGCCGCGACCAACGGCGGGGGGACCTTCCTCGTTCCGTGGGCCGTGTTCCTGTTGTCCTGGTCGGTGCCGCTCCTGCTGTGCGAGTTCGCCATGGGCAAGGGGACGCGACGCGGCCCGGTGGGGGCGATGGTCGCCCTGCTCGGCGACGGGTGGGCGTGGGTCGGCGGGTGGATCGCGTTGTGCGCGACCCTGATCATGTTCTACTACAGCGTCGTTTCGGGGTGGTGCGTGCGCTACTTCGTGGCCGCCGTGGCCGGCGAGCTGCCGGGCTCCGACCCGGGCGCCCTGTGGGCCGGGTACGCCGCCTCGTGGACGTCGTTCTTCACCATGCTGGTCGCGCTCGGGATCGGGCTCTACGTGGTGGCGCGCGGGGTCCGCGGGATCGAGGCCGCGGCCCGCGTCCTGATGCCTGTCCTGCTGGCCCTGGTCGTGGTCCTCGCGCTGCGTGCCGTCACCCTGCCGGGCGCCGAGCGCGGCCTGGCGTTCCTGTTCACGCCCGACTGGCCGGCGCTGACGAACAGCCGTATCTGGCTCGAGGCCCTGACGCAGAACGCGTGGGACACGGGCGCCGGATGGGGCCTGGCGCTGGCCTACGCGACCTACATGCGGGCCCGCGAGGACACGACGATCAACGCGTTCGTGCTGGGCTTCGGCAACAACTCGATCTCGCTCCTGGCCGGGATCATGGTGCTGTGCACGATCTTCTCGATCCGGCCCGAGGCGCACGCCGAGATCGTGGGCGCCGGGAACAACGGCCTGACGTTCATCTGGATGCCGCAGCTGTTCGGCGCCATGCCAGGCGGGCGGTTTTTCATGGCGTTGTTCTTCCTGGCCCTGTTCTTCGCCGCGCTGACGAGCCTGATCTCGATGATCGAGCTCGGAGCGCGGACGTTGATCGACCGCGGGATGCGGCGCGGCCGCGCCATCGCCGTGATCGGGGCGGCGGCCGTCGTGTGCGGCGCGCCGAGCGCTCTCAGCCTGTCGTTCTTCACCAACCAGGACAGCGTGTGGGGCGTGGGCCTCATGCTGAGCGGGCTCCTGTTCGGCATCGCCGTCCTGCGCTATGGGGTGGACCGCTTCCGCGAGCGGTTCGTCAACAGTCCGGGCTGCGACATGACGATCGGCCGGTGGTGGAACGTCGCCATGGGGCTGGTCGTCGTCGAGGCGCTCGTCCTGCTCGCTTGGTGGCTCGGCCAGACGCTCCTCGGCGTGGGTCTACGGGCCAGCCTCGACCCGCTGCGCGAATGGAGTCTGGGCACGTTCCTGCTCCAGTGGGGAATCGCGCTGGCACTTCTATTGGCGTTCGGCCGCAGGCTGGCGCGTCAGCCCGCGGATCCAGATCCGGGGGCGCCGTGAGCGGGGGGGCGTGGGCTCTGTTCGCCGTGATCGGGGGCTACATCTGGGGCGGATTCGCGCTGTTCCTGACGCTGGCCCTCCGCAAGGAGCGCGGCAAGGACGCCGCCGCGGGTCGCCCGCCGAGCCCGTGATCGGACGCGCTCTGGAGGTCCTGGCCGCGGCCGCCGTGGCGGTCGCCCCCGCCCCCGCGCACGCCCAGGAGACGCCCCGCGCCACGGGCTGGGAGGTCGCTCCCAGCGTCTCGTTCCTGCGAGCCGACGGCGACCTGGCGCGGAGCGCGCGCGCGCAGTGGCTCGCGGCCGCCGGGATCGCGGTCGCCTACCGCCTGGCGCCCGAGGCGAGCCTCGGGATGGAGGCGTGGCGCGGCGCGCTGGACGAGGCCGGGGCCGGCTCGCGCGCCGCGTGGGGTGTCTCCGCGCGCCTTCGCGTTCTGCCGTGGGTCGACCGCGGCTGGCCGGTCGATCCGGAGTTCTCGTTCGGCATCGAGGGGCTCGGCATCGATGACGACGAGAAGCGCGGCGCGTCGTTCGTCAGCGGGCTCGGCGTGCGCCGCGCGCTGGGCCGCCGGGTGGCGCTCTCGGGCGGCGTGCGGAACCACTTCCTGACCGTGCGCGAGGCCTCGGTCGACGGCCGGCGGACGTCGCGCGACGCCATGCTGTGGGAGGGCCGGCTGGCCGTCGAGCTCCAGCTGGGAGCCTCCGCTGGTCGCTGACCCGGCCCGCGCCCGGCTGATCCTCGCGCGCCACGGGGAGACCGACTACAACGCCGAGGGACGCTGGCAGGGATCGGGCTCCGACGTCCCGCTGAACGCCCACGGCCGCCGCCAGGTCGAGGCCATCGCGGCCCGCCTGGCCGACCGCGGGATCGGCGCGCTGTACTGCTCGGACCTGCTGCGGGCGCGCGAGTCGGCCGAGTGGATCGGGCTGCGCCTGGGTCTCGAGCCGCGTGTCGTGCCGGGCCTGCGCGAGGCGAGCCACGGGGCGTGGGAGGGACTGACCCTGCCCGAGATACTGGCCGGCTGGGCGGCGCAGTACGCCGCGTTCGAAGAGGACCCGATGAACGTCAACCGGCCGGGCGGCGATTCGTACGGCGATCTGGCCGAGCGCGTGTGGCCGGTGCTCGAGGAGATCGCGCAGCGGCACGCCGGCTCCGAGGTCCTGGTGGTGACTCACGGCGGCCCGATCCGGCTCGTCCTGAGCCGCGTCACGGGGATCCCGCTGACCCACCGCGATCGGCTCGACGTGACGAACGCATCGTGGTTCGTCGTCGAGGGCACGGCGGACGGGGGGTGGCGGCTGGTCGAGCCCGGCTGAGCGGCCGTCAGCCGGAGCCCGGCTCGGGTGCCTTCCACGGGCGTCGGCGGACGGGTCCGAGGGCCTGCAGGCCGTCGCCCGTCGCGGCGCCGTCCCCGACGACGACGGTCAGCAGGGTCCGCGGGTCGAGGTGCTCGCCGGCCACACGCTGGAGGTCGTCCACCCCGACCTCGCGGAAGCGATCGACGTAGCCCGCGTAGTAATCGTCCGGCAATCCGTGGACGACGATCTCGCGCACCCGGTCGGCGACCTGGGAGGGAGTCTCGAACAGGCGCGGCAGGCTGCGCGTCAGCCCGTTGACGGCCAGCTCGCGCTC
>CAZCZH010000001.1:0-16080 GCA_964502985.1 uncultured Gemmatimonadales bacterium | reverse complement strand
TCCTCGATGGGGCCCTCCGCGGCGCGCGCGATCTCGTCGCGGATCTCGGCCACGGCCCCGGCCGTCACCGGCGTGTCCACCGAGGCCCGGACGACGAACGGACCCGGTCCCCGGCGCTGGACGAACGTCGACCGCGCGCCGTAGGTCCAGCCGCGCCGCTCGCGCAGGTTCATGTTGATGCGCGACGTGAAAGCGCCCCCCAGGAGGTGGTTCAGGACCTCGATGGCGAAGTGGTCCGGGTGGTCACGGGCCACGCCGAGGTGACCCACCCGGAGCTCGGACTGGGCGCTCCCCGGGCGGTCGATCAGGACGATGTCCCGGCCGGGGGACGCGGGCGGCGTGACGTCGACGCTCGGGGTGCTTCCCGTGTCCCAGTCGCCGAACGCCCTCTCGACGCCGGTCCGGAGCTGCGCCGGCTCGAACTCGCCCACGGCGATCAGGGCCGCGCTTCCCGAATGGAACGCGTCGTGGAAGAACTCGATCAGTGTCCAGCGGTCCAGCCCGGCGATCGATTCCAGCGTCCCGTTCGCCGGTTGGCCGTACGGATGAGCCGGGCCGTACAGCTCGAGGGCGAAGGCCCGTCCGGCGACGGTCGCCGGGTCGTCGCGCTCCTGCAGCAGGTCGACGCGGCGCTCGGCCAGGAGGCGCGTCACCTCCCGCTCGGGGAATCGCGGATCGAGCAGGAGGTCCGCCAGGAGCTCGAGGGCGGGCCGCAGGTTCGACCGCAGGACGGTCAGCCGCAGCCGCGCGGCGTCGTAGTCGCAGCCGATCGACAGGCTGGCCCCGATCTCGGCCAGCCGGTCGGCGATGTCTAGCGTTCCCCGCTCCCCGGCGCCTTCGGGGAGCAGATGGATCGTCAGGTCGGCGCGCCCGGCCGCGCCGGGCGGGTCGTGGGCCCCTCCCGCCCCGACGACAACCTCGAGGACGACCAGCGGGAGACCTCCGCGCGGGAGCATGACCAGCTCGAGGCCGGTCGACAACCGCTCGCGCCGGACCGGCGGCAGATCGACCGCGGGGGTCGGTCCGAGGGGGGGAGGGGAAGAGCGGTCCACGTCGCTCAATCCCCCTTCGGCTCGTACGCCACGACGGCCCGGCCCGGCGCCGCGAGCCAACGCTGGACGGCGTCCCGTACGGCTTCCGCGTCGACCTCGGCCAGCGCGTCCTGCTGCCGCTCGACGTAGCGCGGATCGTCGAGGAGCACCGCCGCGTGGGCCAGCAGGTCGGCGCGGCCGCCCACGTCGCGCAGCTGGTGGACGATGGCCAGCTGGGCCCGGTTGCGTGCGCGCTCCATCTCGGCCGCGGTCGGACCCTGGCCGGCGAGCCGCTCGACCGCCTCGTCGAGCGCGGAGATCAGCGCCTCGACTTCGGTGTCCGGCTTGCCCGTCAGGATGACCAGGAACAGCCCCGTGTCCTCGAGCTGCGGCCAGCACATGGCCATGACGTCCTGGGCCACTCCGCGCTCGTAGACCAGATCGCGATACAGCCGGCCCCAGCGATCATCGGCCAGCACGGCGGCGGCCAGCGACAGCTCGTGGAAGCCCGCCGCGGCCCACGCCGGCGCGTGCCACGACACGAAGACGCGCGGCAGCTCGACGTCCTCGACTAGCGTCAGCCGGCGCTGGCCGTCCAGGCGCGCCGTCGGCGCCACGGGGGGCGCCGGGCCCGGATTGCTCGGGATGTCGCCGAACCAGCGCTCGACGCGCGACCGGGCGTCGTCCGGGTCGACGGCTCCCGCCAGCACGAGCGCCGCGTTGTCGGGCCGATACCAGTCGCGGAAGAAGCGTCGCGCGTCGTCGAGGGTCGCCGCCTCGAGGTCCGCCATCGAACCGATGGTCGGGTGGCGGTACGGATGGCGCGGTGGATACAGCAGTTCGAGGGACTTCTCGAGCCACAGGCCGTAGGGCTGGTTCTCGTAGCGCTGGCGGCGCTCGTTCATCACCACCGCGCGCTGGGCCTCGAACTTCTCCTCGGTGAGCCCCGGCAGGAACCAGCCCAGGCGGTCGCTCTCCAGCCACAACGCCAGGTCGAGCGCGTTGATCGGCACGATCTCGAAGTAGTTCGTGCGGTCGAGCCAGGTCGACCCGTTGAGCGTCCCGCCGACGTCCTGCACGGTACGGAAGTGCATCCCGCTGGGAACGTGCTCCGAGCCCTGGAACAGGAGGTGCTCGAACAGGTGCGCGAAGCCGGTCCGTCCGGGGGGCTCGTTCTTCGAGCCGACGTGGAGCATGAGGTGGACGGCCACGACCGGAGCCGCCGCGTCGGGATGCACCAGCAGTCTCAGGCCGTTGTCCAGTCGGTGCTCGGCGAACTCGATCTCGACGCGGTCCACTACGACTTGAGCCGGTAGCCGATGCGGAACAGGTACACCGTCCAGCCGAACAGGCCGAACGCCAGCGCCGCGGACAGCCCCAGCGACAGCACGGGGCTGGCGTCGGCCACGCCCAGAACGCCGTAGCGCAGGCCGTTGATCATGTAGAAGATCGGGTTGAACATCGACACCGAGCGCCAGAACGGCGGCAGCATGTGGATCGAGTAGAACACACCTCCCAGGAAGACGAGCGGTGTGATGAAGAAGTTCAGCAGCAGCATGACATGGTCCCAAGAATCGGCCCACAGGGCCATCACCAGCCCGGCGCACGACAACAGCGTCGAGACGAGGACGAGGAATGCGGCCGTCATCGCCCAATGGGTGATCGGCAGGTCCGCGAAGATCATGCCCACCGACAGGATCATGACCCCGACGATGAGGCCGCGGAGCATCGATCCGAGCGTGTACGCCAAAACGATCTCCCAGTACGAGAGGGGCGCGATCAGCACGCCGTTGATGTACTCCTCGTACTTGGCGATGAACAGCGAGGAGGACGAGTTGGCGTAGGCGCTCGTCATGACGCCCATCATCGCCAGGCCGGGCAGGATGTACTCGGTGTACGGCCAGCCGTCGATCAGCCGGATCCGTGAGCCGAGCGCCTCGCCGAAGATCAGGATGTACAGCAGGGCAGACAGGATCGGCGGGAACAGGGTCTGTCGCCAGAGGGTCAGGAAGCGCCCCACCTCGCGCCAGGTCAGGGTCCACAGACCGATCGCCCACTCGCGCCTATACCTCATGCAGTTCCTCCTCCGGCCGCCCGGCCACCTCCAGGACCCCCCGCGAACCGACCTCGGGCGAGCCGTCGATGCCGTGACCGGTGAGCTGGACGAAGACTTCCTCGAGGCTCGATTCCACGATCCGCACCTCGGTGATCCGCAGGCCGGCCTCGTAGAGCGCGTTCAGCACGTCGGCCACGATCTGCCGCGGGTGCGACGCCTGGATCACCAGCCGCCGATCGTCGACCCGGTGCGGCCGCGTCGACACGACGTCGGGAAGGCGGCCCGCCGGGCACTCGGTGAGTTCGATCTCCAGGTGCCGGTCCCCGCCGGCCTCGATCAGCTGCTCGGGCGATCCCTGGGCGACGATCCGTCCCTCGTCGATGATCGCCACCTCCTCGCACAGCTCCTCGGCCTCCTCGATGTAGTGCGTCGTCAACAGGACGGTCGTCCCCTGGGCGTTGAGGCGCCGCAGGTAGTCCCACAGCGAGCGCCGCAGCTCGACGTCGACTCCCGCCGTCGGCTCGTCGAGGATCAGGATCTCGGGGTCGTGGATCATCGCCTTGGCGATCAGCAGCCGGCGCTTCATCCCGCCCGACAGGTCGTGGATCTTGTGGTCGGCCTTGGAGGACAGCCCGAATCGCTCGAGCAGGGCTTCGGCGCGAGGCTCGGCCTCGGCGCGCCGGATCCCGTAGTAGCCGGCCTGCAGGACTAGGATCTCGCGGATCGAGAAGAAGCGGTCGAAGTTGAACTCCTGAGGCGCGAGCCCGATGAGGCGCCGCGTCTGACGATACTCCCGTTGGACGTCCGCCCCGGCGACTCGCACCTGGCCGACGTCGAACGTCACCAAACCGGTCAGGATGTGGATCGTGGTCGACTTGCCGGCCCCGTTCGGGCCCAGCAGGCCGAAGAATTGACCGCGCTCGATGGTCAGGTCGATGCCGCGCAGGGCGATCGTGTCGCCGTAGCGTTTCTCGAGCCCGCGGATCGCGATGGCCGGGGGGGTGACGTCGGACATGAGCGCCAGAACCTATGCGATCGGGGGACCACGACCAAGCGCCGGGGTTGACCCGCGCCGCGAGTCGGATATGCTGTCGCGCGTGCCCTCCACGAGACCGCACTCCTCGCTGCGCATCGCCTTCGGCGGTCGCATGCAGGTCGGAAAGACGACCGCTGCGGACCATCTGGTCGGGCGGCACGGCTTTCAGAAGTACGCCCTGGCGGACCCCATCAAGCGGATCGCCTCGGAAGCCTTCGGCTGGGACGGCCGCAAGGACGATCGCGGCCGGCGGCTGCTGCAGGAGATCGGCTCGGTCGGCCGGCACTACGCCCCCGACATCTGGCTCGAGCGATTCGCAGCGCGGCTCGCGGCCGATTCCCCGCACCGGGCGGTCGTGGACGATCTGCGTCTGGCGCGCGAGGTCGAGTTCCTGCGTCGGCTGGGCTTCGTCTGCGTCCGGGTGGATCGGCCCGGGCACCTGATCGCGCCGGCGGTTCACGGGCACGAGCGGCAGGGCCACGAGACGGAGACCGGACTGGAGGCGCTCGAACTCGACGCCTCGGTGCCCAACCGGTCTTCGTTCGAGGCGCTCTACGAGCGCCTGGACGCGCTCGTCGTCGGGCTCGAGTCGGGGGCCGACGGTGGAGCGCGGGGGGGAACCGAAAAGCCCCGCCCGGGGGGCGGGGCTTTCGGCGTAGGCCAGGAGGAAACGCGGGCCTAACGTTCCCGGCGGCTCCGTAGTCGACCGGGACCGGAAACCGTCGGAATACCTGCAGTTTATCGCCTGCCGGGAGAAAGTCAAGGCCGGTTCTCGAGGCTCTCGTGGAGGTCCCCGGAAGCTTATCCTGGGAAGCTTTATATGCTCATATATAGTCATAAGGTCGAGCGACGATGCGTTGTCAGACAGGCGACGGAAAGACTCTCCGAAAGGAGCGATACTGCGCGAAGTCGAGCTATTCAACCGTGCCGCTTCAGGAACGCCAGGACGGCCGCCTCGTCCCCTTCCAGACCGTTCCGCGAGCGGCTCCGGCGGGCCCGCGCCATGCGCGCCGGAAGGTCGCCCGCGAGGAACGACTCGAGGACGGACGGATGGATGTAGGAGTCGCGACATACGGCGACCGTGTTGCCCAGCCGGTCGGCGACACGGCGGCAAGCCCGGTTGAGCTCCCGCCGGGCGGCCGAGTCGCTGGCGGGCGGGTCCAGGGCGGCCAGCTCGACGGCCGCCTCGACGGTTCCGACCCATGTCCGGAAGTCCTTTGCGGTGAAGTCGTCCCCGGCGGCCTCCCGGATGTAGGCGTTGACGTCCCCCGAGCCGACGGTCTGGCGTTCGCCCGCTTCGTCGACGTACTGGAACAGATCGTACCCCGGCACGTCGCGGCACTCCAATACGACGCGCGCGAGCCGCGGGTCGTCGAGCTCGACCGAATGACGCTTTCCGCCCTTGCCGGTGAACTCGAAGCGCAGCGCCCGACCGTCCGGTTTGACGTGCCGGTCGCGAAGCGTCGTGAGGCCGTAGGAGCCGTTCTTCCGCGCGTACTCGTCGTTGCCGACCCGGATCGTGGTCGTCTCGAGCAGCCGGATGATCGTCGCCAGGACCTTGTCGCGCGTGAGCGAGCGTTTGCGCAGGTCCGCCGCGGCGCGCTCGCGGATGCGGGGGAGCGCCTCGCCGAACAGGACGGTCCTGGCGTACTTGCGCCGGTCGCGGACGTCGCGCCACGCGGGATGATAGACGTACTGCTTGCGATTCCGGTCGTCGCGGCCCGTGGCCTGCAGGTGGCCGCGCGGGTCGGGACAGATCCAGACGTCGGTCCATGCCGGCGGAATGGCCAGGCCGTTCAGTCGGGCGCGCACCTCGGGATCGCGGATCGTCGTCCCGTCGGGGTCGCGGTAGCTGAATCCCTTGCCGCACCGCCGGCGCCGGATTCCGGGCTCCGAGTCCGTCACGTAGCGCAGCCCGGCCGCGCGGGCGATTCGCCGGGGGTCGTCGAGGCGCGCCAGTCGGCTCATGGCGGGGCACGCTAGCGCCCCCCGACGCGAGCGAATGTAAGAATCCTACCTTCGATGAGGAGGCGGCATGCCGCACGCGATCTGGAAGGGAAGCGTCCGATTCGGGCTGGTCAACGTCCCCGTCGGGCTGTACTCCGCCGAGGAGCGTGACGACCTCTCGTTCACCCTCCTCGACAGCGAGGACCTGGCCCCGGTGGGCTACGAGCGCGTCAACAAGCGTACCGGCGAGGAGGTGCCGCGCGAGCGCATCGTCAAGGGCTACGAGGTCGAGGACGGGCGCACCGTGGTGCTCGGCGACGAGGACTTCCGGCAGGCCGACCCCGAGGCCACGCGGACCATCGACATCCAGGCGTTCGTCGACGTGACCGAGGTCGATCCGATGTACTACGACCGGCCCTACTACCTGGCCCCGGATGGCGCCGGCCGGCAGGCCTACGTCCTGCTCCGCGAGGCGCTCGACCGGACCGGCCGGGCGGGGGTCGCGAAGGTCGTCCTGACGACCCGCGAGCACCTGGCGTTGCTCGTGGCGCGTGGGGACGCGCTGGTCCTGGAGCTGTTGCGCTTTCCCTACGAGCTGCGCTCGACGGACGAGCTCGACCTGCCGGGCCACGACCTGGACGACCTCGGGATCCGCGACCGCGAGATCGAGATGGCCGAGACCCTGATCGAGGGGATGAACGAGGCGTGGGACCCGACGCGATACGAGGACACCTATCGCGACCGGCTGCTGGCCCGCATCCAGGAGAAGGTCGCGGCCGGCACGGCCGAGCGGGTCGCGGAGCCGGCGGAGAGCGCCGAGGAGACCACCGGCCCCGAGGTCGTGGACCTGATGGAGCGCCTGAAGCGGAGCCTGGACGCCGTGCAGGGGGGCAAGTCGAAGAAGGGCAAGAAGAAGCGCAAGCGCGCCTGAGGCCGGTGGTTGCTTCGCTCCGTCGCCCGAGCGATCTTGCAGTCTCCCGCCGATGATCGATCTCCCCCGACTCCGCCCGCTCGCCGCCGCTGCGGGGCTTCTCGCCCTGGCCGCCTGTGCTGGGCGAACGCCGCCGCCCGGCCCGCGCCCCGCCAAGCCCATCAATTACTACGTCCGGGTGGCCGGCGAGGACCCCGGGGCGTACGACGTCACGATGGCCGCCGACCGCGTGCAGGCCGATTCGCTCGACTTCCACCTGCCGGTCTGGATGCCGGGCCGCTACGGCGCCGGCCGGACCCGACCGCTGATCGAGAACTTCACCGCCCGGGACGGCAGCGGACGTCCGGTGCCCATGCGTCGCCTGACGGTCAGCAGCTGGCGCGTGTATCCGCGCGACACGGACTACCTGACGCTCGAATATCGTGTCGAGCCGGGGACGACGGAGGAGCCGCTGCCCTTCCGCACCCAGATCCGGGCCGGCTGGGGGCACGCCCTGGGCGCCGGCCTGTTCGGCGTGCTGCAGGGTCAAGAGGAGCGCCCCGTCACGCTGGCGTTCGATCTGCCCGCCGGCTGGCGGGTTTACGCCCCGCTCGAGCCCGGCGGTCCGAACCGCTTCTCTACCGGCCGCTACGGCGCGCTGGCCGTGGCCCCGTTCGCCCTGGGGACCCGCGTGCGCTCCTACAAGCTGTTCCTGCAAGGCCATCCGCACGAGGTCATCGTGCAGGGGGCAGGTCCGGCGTTCGTCCCCGATTCCCTGCTCGCCCTCGTTCAGGAGGCGGTCGACCTCGGGACGCGCTTCCTCGGTCCGGCGCCGTACGATCGCTATCTGTTCGAGTTCGACTTCGTCGATCCCGAGGTGTCGGGCATCGGAGCCACGGGGCAGGCCGCCGGATCGGCGTACTTCCTGCCGGCCCTCGACAGCGGACGGCTGCGCGAGGCGGGCCTGGGAACGGTCCTGCTGCACCAGTACCTGCACGCCTGGATTCCGTCGACGTTCGGGCCGGTGGCGCTTCGACGACCGGATTTCCGCATTCCTCCCGACGCCTCGGGCCTGTGGTTCGTCGAGGGGGTGGCCGAGTACTACGCCCGGCTGCTGCCCGTGCGCTACGGCCTGCGCGACCGGCAGGTCTTCTACCAGGGTCTCGGTGAGCTGTTGACGTGGTGGCGCGACCTCGGGGGTGGAGCGCGCATAGCGCCCCGCGAGCTGGGAATCGCGGCCCAGCGCACGGGCGAGGACGAGAAGGCCTGGACCCGGCTCGTCGTCGGGGGCACCCTGTCGTCGTTTCTGCTGGACTTGTCGATCCGCGAGGAGACGCGCGGACTGCGCGGCCTGGATCAGATCGTGTATTACCTCCAGCGGGCCGGCGCCGAGGGATATTCGCCAGGCGAGATGTGGCCCACGCTGGCCGAGGCCATCGGCGTTCCCCAGGCCACGATCGAGCCCGCCCTGTCGTCGCGCGGGATGTCGATCGAGGAGGGACTCGCCCGAGCCGGCCTGCGCTCGCGCGTGGTCGACGAGCGCCGGCGCACGCTGGGTGCCCGCTTGACGGCGTCCGCCGAGGGTGGCTTCGTCGTCGGCGAGGTCGAGTCGGGAGGCACGGCGGCCGGGGCCGGGATCCGATCGGGCGACGTGCTGACGGAGATCAACGCGACGCCGGTCGGTCCCGACGAGACGGTCGCCACGCGCTACGCCCTCGATACCTACATCCGCGACGCGAAGACCGGCGCGCCGATCGCCTTCACGGTCGTGCGCGACGGGACGCCTCGCCAGCTGAAGGGAACCGTGCGCGAGGGCCACGAGCGGCGCGTCGTGATCGAGGAGGCGACTTCGGCCGGGGCCGGCGCGGAGCTGGTCCGGAACAGCCTGTTCACGCCGAGCCTGCCCGCCGCCGGCCGTTAGGGGTCGGGCCCCGAAGAAGGCCCGCCTCGGCCTTCCCGCTCAGTACTTCCAGTTGATGCCGCCCTCCAGCCGGAAGATCGACTGGTCGGCGATCAGGAAGCGGCCCTCGGCGAACCAGCCCCACCAGCGCGCCCGAGGCACGTCGATCCCGCCGACCACGGTCAACACGGCCTGGGTGTCGTCGTCCTGCGGCTCGTCGAAGTTGACGTAGCTCAGGCCGATCCCGCCGCCGGCGTACGGCAGCACGCTGGCGTCGGACGCGACCGGAAACAGGTAGTGGGCCTCGCCGGCCACGACCAGGCTCAGCGCGTTGTCGCCGACGCCGAGAGTCAGAAACGGCTGGAAGCGCAGGTTGGTGGCCAGGCGTCCGAGGTCGGCCTGTCCGCCGATCAGCAACTGGGTCAGGTCGTTGTCCAGCGAGGCGCCGATGCGCACCCCGTAGGCCTTGAGCTGGGGCTCCTCCATCTGCGCGACGGCGGGACGCACGGCCCCCGCGCCGAGGAGCCCTACGATCGCGAGAACCGGAAATACACGGGACATGGGACCTCTCCAGGTGACGGTCGAAGTGCCGATCGGGATGTCGCGTTCGCGGATGGGAGCACGCTCATACCCGGCGCGAGGCAACTTGTGCCGTCGAACCGGGATTCCTTAAGTTGTCATCATCGCTGCCACGGATCCAACCGGGACATCGAACGGGAACCATGCTGCCCGCAAGGAGGTCTCGTGAACGAGCAGACGCCCCCGACTCCACCGCCGTCCGGCCCACCGTCCGCCGGAGGTCCATCCACCACCTCGTCCGGACTGGATCCCAAGCTGGCCGGACTCCTGTGCTACATCCTGTCGCCCCTGACGGGAGTGATCTTCTTCGTCATCGAGAAGACGAACTCGGTGGTCCGATTCCACGCCGCCCAGTCGATCGTCTTCGGACTGGCGTGCATCGTGTTGTGGATCGTCCTGTGGATCTTCACCCTGGTCCTGTACCAGATCTCGTGGGCTCTGGGGAACGTCTTCAACCTGCTGATGACGATCTTCGGGCTGGGGTTGTTCATCGTGTGGATCGTGCTCCTCATAAAGGGTTACTCGGGAGAGCGCTGGAAGCTGCCCGTACTCGGCGACATGGCCGAGCGCATGGCGTCCGGCGGGGCGGCCACGCCGGCGTGAGGAGAAGCGCGATGCGCGGGACGTGCCTGGCGCTCGTCGGGCTGGCCTGGCTCTTCGCGGCCCCCGCGGCGGGCCAGGTCGCCAATCCGTACGGGGCGAGCGGGGAGGGGAAGTTCTACGGCCTCGAGGTGGCCGACATGACGGGGGTCGTCTTCGTCCTCGACCTGTCGGGGTCCATGGCCGGCCAGACCGGATCGGCGACGGAGAGGACGGTGGCCGGCAAGGCCGAGCGCGGGATCGGCAAGCTTCTCGGTGGCGGACGCGCCGGAAACCTGGCCCAGAAGAAGCTCGCCGAGCGGCGCAAGCGCGTCGAGGAGGCCAAGCGCGAGGTGGCCGGCGCCATCAAGGGCATGTCCGACGAGGCCACCTTCAACCTGCTGTACTTCGAAAGCCAGCCCCACCTCTGGAAGACCGAGATGCTGACCGCTACCCCGGAGGCCAAGAAGGACGCCCGGGACTTCCTCGACGACCTCGAGGAGGGCGGCGGGACAGGCATGAAGCGGGCCCTCGAGCTGGCGTTCGAGCAGGAACCCCGGGTCATCATCCTGGTGTCGGACGGTGAGCCGACCGACGCCAGCCCGCAGGACATCCTCGACGAGGTCGCGCGGCTGAACGCCGACCACGCGGTCACGATCCATACCGTCATCGTGGGCGACGACCTCGACACTTCGTTCATGAAGCGTCTGGCCGAGCAGAATGGCGGCCAGACAGTGCTCAGGGGTTCGGGCCTGATCTGAGCGTGGGCCCCGAGCCGCGGCCGGAAGAGGCCTTCTTCCCGGCCGATCTGATCATCAAGAAGCGCGACGGCGGCCCGCTCTCCGACGGGGAGTGGACCGCGTTCCTCGAGGGCTACCGGCGGGGAGCGGTGGCCGAGTACCAGATGGCGGCGCTGCTGATGGCCGCGTTGCTGCGCGGGATGACGCCGGCCGAGACGCGGGCCGTGACGCGCATCATGATGGAGTCCGGCGAGCGCTGGACGTGGCCCGACCTGGGCGGACCGGTCGGCGACAAGCATTCGACGGGCGGGGTGGGGGACAAGGTGTCGCTGATCCTGGCCCCGCTGGTCGCGGCGTGCGGCGTCCGGGTGCCGATGGTGAGCGGCCGCGGTCTCGGGCACACCGGGGGGACGCTGGACAAGCTGGAGTCGATCCCCGGCTTCCGCACCGACCTCTCCAAGGCCGACTACGACCGGCTCCTGGCCGACGACCGGATCGGCTATGCGATGGGCGGCCAGACGGAGGCCTTCGCGCCGCTCGACAAGGAGCTGTACGCGCTGCGCGACGTGACAGGCACGATCGAGTCGATCCCGTTGATCACGGCGAGCATCATGTCGAAGAAGGTCGCCGAGGGGCTCGACGCGCTCGTGCTGGACGTCAAGTGCGGCGACGGGGCGTTCATGCGCGAGCCGGCCGACGCCCGCCGACTGGCCGCCTCGCTCGTCGCGGTCGGGGAACACTTCGGCACGAGAACCGAAGCCATTGCGACCGACATGGGCCAGCCGCTGGGCCGCGCCGTGGGTCACGCGCTGGAGGTCCGGGAGGCGATCGAGGTCCTGGTCGGCGAGCGGGCCGACGCCCGTCTCATGGACGTCGTCCGAGCCCTCTCGGCGCGGCTCCTCGTTGCGACCGGGACCGCCGCCGAAGAGGCGACGGCGCGCGCGGCGCTCGAGGAGGCGCTGGCGTCGGGGCGCGCGCTCGAGCGGTTCCGCGCCGACGTCGAGGCGCAGGGCGGCGATCCGCGCGTCGCCGACGACCCGGCGCTCCTGCCTTCGGCGCCCGTCCGTCGCGAGGTGCGCGCTCCCCGCGACGGATGGCTGGCGGCGCTCCCCGCGTGGGCCTTCGGCCACGCCCTGGTCGGGCTCGGCGGAGCGCGGCGCCGGAAGGGCGACGACATCGACCTCGCGGTGGGATTCGAGCTGCCTTGGTCGGTGGGGGACCAGGTCGAGGAGGGGGCGCCGTGGGCCGTCGTCCACGCCGCGGACGAGGATTCCGCGCGGCGCGCGGTCGCCACGCTCGAGCAGTGTGTCGAATGGTCGGAGTCGCCGGTCGCGCCGCGTCCGGCCCTCCTGGAGCCGACCGCCTAGAAGAGGAAGTCCTCCCCGACCGGCTCCTGAGCCTGCTTGCCGGGAGCCTCTCCCGCTCTGCGCGAACCCGGGGCGCCATCCGGCGGCTGGCCGATCAACGGGACGCCCGCGTTCTCGCGCGGCGGATAGCAATAGTTCTCGGGCTCGGTGCCGGGGATCATGATCTCCTCGTAGGACGGCATCCCGCAGAATCCGGCCGCCCGCATGCCGGTCGTCCGCGTGACTTCGACCCGCTCGAGGCCGGACGGCTCGGGGAACCCGACCTCGGGCGGTTTCAGGCCTTCGTGCGCGACCTTCATGAAGTCGGTCCAGATGGGGGCCGCCAGGACGCCTCCCGTACCGTTGTAGCGGATCCGCTGCTTGCGGTCGAAGCCGATCCACGTCAGGGTCAGGTATTTCGGCGTGAACCCCACGAACCACGCGTCGGTCGACTCGTTGGTCGTCCCCGTCTTGCCGCCGGCCGGCCATTCGAACCCCTGACCGCGCACCCCGTAGCGCCCCGTGCCGTGGTCGACGACGTCCTCCAGGATGGTCGTCATGATGTACGCCTCCTGGGGCGTCAGGACTCGAGTGCGGGGGGCCTTGAACGTGCGCACGAGGTTGCCGTTGCGATCCTCGATGCGGGTGATCGCGATCGGCGTGATGCGCTGTCCGCCGGTCGGGTAGATGGTGTAGGCCCGGGCCACTTGGAACGGGATCAGGTCACCCGCTCCGAGGGCCAGGGCGCCGTACGGCGGCAGCGGCGTCGTGATCCCCGCGTCGCGCGCGTAGTCGATGACGGCCTGGATCCCGACGTCGAACATCAGGCGGACGGTGGGGACGTTGATCGAGTTCGTCAGCGCGTGCCGCATCGTGACGGGTCCGCGGAAACGGTGGTCGTAGTTGTCCGGAGCCCACACCTCGCCGTTGCCCATCGGCATGCGCAGGGGCTTGTCCTGCAGCACGTACGATGGCGGGAACCCGTTGCGCACGGCGGCCGTATAGACGAACGGCTTGAACACCGAGCCGGGTTGCCGGCGGGCCTGGGTGATACGGTTGAACTTGGACTCCTCGAACGATCGCCCGCCGACCATCGCCACGATGCCCCCCGTCTCCAGGTCGACGGACATCAGGGCGCCCTGCAGGTAGGGCGTGGCGGTCGTCTGCTCGGTTTCCTCGGGCTCGGCTCCGCCGGCCACCTGCGCGGCGGATGTCGTGTCGCGCGAGGCGAGCCACTCGGCGCGCGTCGTCTTCGAGGCGGCGAGGGTCCTCTCGATCTGCTCGGCGTGCTCCTCGACGACCTGCTCGGCCGTGTCCTGGAGCTTGGTGTCGAGGGTCGTGTAGACGCGGTAGCCACCCTGCCACACGGCGTCCGATCCGAGCATCTGCTCGAGCTGCCGCCGGACGTACTCGGCGAAGTACGAGTCGGGACCTTCCAGCCGGGGCGGGGGCGCCAGGTCGATGCTCGTCGCCTTGGCGCGCCGGGCCTCGTCGCGCGAGATGGCCCCCACGTCGACCAGGTTGTCGAGGACCGCCGCGCGCCGCGCGAGGGCGTTCTCCGGGCTGACCCGCGGGCTCTGCCGGCTGGGCGCCTGGACGATGCCTGCCAGCAACGCGGCCTCGGGCAGCGTGAGCGCCGTGGCCGGCTTGCCGAAGTACATCCGCGCCGCCGACTCGATCCCGTACGCCCCGCTGCCGAAGTACACCTGGTTGACGTACATCTCGAGGATCCGGTCCTTCGGGTAATGCTCCTCGATCTCGTGGGCCAGGATCATCTCCTTGAACTTTCGGATGTACTTCTTCTCCGGGGTCAGGAACAGGTTGCGCGACAACTGCATCGTGATCGTCGAGGCGCCCTGGCTCTTCGAGCCGGTCGCCACATTGTGCCAGGCGGCGCTCATCACCCGCCAGAAGTTGATGCCCTGATGGTGATAGAACGCGCGGTCCTCGGTGGCCAGGATGGCCTGGATGAAGATCTGCGGGACGCGATCCAGCGGGACGATCTCGCGCCGCTCGCTGGCGAACTCGGCGACCACCTTTCCGTCGCGCGAGTAGACCTTCGTCACCAGGTTGGGGCTCCACTGCTCGAGTCGGACGATGGACGGCAGCTCGGAGCGGAAGCGCTCGTAGACGCCGAGGAACGCGCCCGCCCCCAGGCACAGCAGGAACAGGCCCACGAGGGCCACGACGTTCGCCGGGCGCCAGAACGGTCGGGTGCGGGGAGAGTCGCTCATCGGTGTCGAATATAGCCGGGGTCAGAAGCGGCGCTCGGACCCGGGAGCGCGGTGCGCGGACCCGGGGCTGGCCCTAGTTTGTAGCGCGATGCCGCGAAAAGGTTCCGCGCCGCGGGGCGGCTTCCCGCCCGTCGAGGAGCAGCTGGCGATCCTGCGCCGGGGCGTCGAGGAGATCCTGCCCGAGGCCGAGCTGGGGGACAAGCTCGAGCGCTCGCGTCGGACGGGCCGGCCGCTCGTCGTCAAGTGCGGCTACGACGCCACCCGGCCCGACCTGCACCTGGGGCACGTGCCGACGCTCCACAAGCTGCGCGATTTTCAGGACCTGGGACACGAGGTCACGTTCCTGATCGGTGACTTCACGGCCATGATCGGAGACCCGTCCGGACGCTCCCAGACGCGGCCGCCGCTGACCCGCGAGGAGGTCGCGGCCAACTCCGAGACGTACGCCGCGCAGGTCTTCCGGATCCTCGATCGCGAGCGCACGTCCGTGCGCTACAACTCGGAGTGGCTGGGGGAGTTCCGCTTCGAAGACGTGCTCCGGCTGGCGTCGCGCTACACGGTGGCCCGGATGCTCGAGCGCGAGGATTTCCGCCGGCGCTACGAGTCGCACGTCTCGATCGCCGTCCACGAGTTCCTGTACCCCCTGGCACAGGCCTACGACTCGGTGGCGCTGGAGGCCGACGTCGAGCTCGGCGGCACCGACCAGAGGTTCAACCTGCTCGTGGCGCGCGACATCCAGCGCGAATACGGCGTCGAGCCCCAGGTCGTCATGACGCTGCCCATGCTGGAGGGCACCGACGGCGTCCAGAAGATGTCCAAGTCGCTGGACAACTACATCGCGCTGCTCGACCCGCCCGAAGAGATGTACGGCAAGACGATGTCCATCCCGGACGAGCTGATCGTCAAGTACTTCCGCCTGGCGCTCGGCGCGGCGGACGACGAGTCGGCCGACGTCGAGCGCGCGCTGGCCGATGGCGCCAACCCGCGCGACGCCAAGCGCAGGCTCGCTCGGCGGCTGGTCGAGACGTACCACGACGCGGCGGCCGCGCGCGTGGCGGAGGAGCACTTCGACCGGCTGTTCGTACGCCACGAGGCGCCGACGGACGTTCCCGAGGTCGTCGTGCGGCTTACCGAGAACGACGCGCCCCTGCCTTGGATCCTGCGCCAGGCCGATCTGGTCGCCTCGACGTCCGAGGGGCGGCGGCTCGTCGAGCAGGGCGGCGTGTCGGTCGACGACGAGCGGGTCGAGGACCCCGACCACCGCCTCGCCGCCGGGCGCACGGTGCTGGTGCAGGTCGGAAAGCGGCGCTTCGCCCGCGTCCGCCTGGAGCGCTGACCGGCCGCGCCGAAAAATACCGCCCGGCCGGGGTTGACGCGTGGTCCGAGCGGGCTATCTTCCTCGTCCCTTCGGAAACGGCCCGCACAACGAAAATCGGTCGTCCACAGGGTTGACGCCCCCTCGGGGGCGGCGTATCTTTACGGTCCCTTCGAAACGGGACCCCGCTCTCTGACAACCGAATCGTGCCAGCCTGAACACATGCCTGGATGGGCCCCGCCGCGCGCACTGTTTCGCGTGGCACTTTGGGGACTCAAAACAGCTGTATGTAGATTCCGCCCGCCGGACTTCCTTAGCCGGGGTCCTGCCCTTCGGGGCGCGCGGGTGGGGTCAGGAAATCGAATTCTCTTACGGAGAGTTTGATCCTGGCTCAGGACGAACGTTGG